>CANQXN010000076.1 GCA_947627815.1 uncultured Clostridia bacterium
ACGGCTGAAAGTCGTGCTTCCCGTTGTGAGTGATCCGCTGTAAAGAGAAGTACAAGTGATGCCGAGATTCGTTCTGGCTGTGGCTGCCGAAGTCGCGCCCGTGCCGCCGTTGGCAACAGCGACTGTGCCTGTGACATTCGCTGCTTTACCGCTGAAGTTACCACTTGTATTGAAGTACACCGTGGTCGTTGTATTCGTCCCGGCATTATAGTTCGCATCAGTTGCATAGGAAATATACAGATTGCTTGACAGCGTTCCGATGTCATATGAGCCGCTTGCAGATTTAACGGAGAAAATTGGGAAAAAAGATGATGTATTCGGCTGTGTCTTTACTCTCGTAACCGCATAATCGCGACCATTGATCCACGAACACCCATTTCCGCTCCTCGCAATCTGCCCGGTAATATCAGCCCCGGTAGTCGGAACTGCTCCGAGGTTCGTACACGCCGCCGCAGCAGTTGTCGCACCCGTACCGCCTTTGCTGATGGCTACCGTGCCGGACAGCTTGCTTGCGGCGAGTGTGCCGGATAGCGTAGTTGCCGTGAGCGTTCCGCTGACCTTCGCATCACCCACGACATCCAAAGCAACAGTCGGAGTCGGTGTGTTGATACCGACCTTTTGCTTACGGAGAGCAACAAGCGGTGTACCCTGCGGAACAACGAAATAGAGATCGAGTGCCGCAGCGGTGCTTAACTTGTCGCATATCTGAAGATGAAAGTCATAGGACGAGCCGGACGGCAGATCGCAGAGTTCCAGATTGCTGTAGGAGAACGACGTTCCGCTGACCGTTACCGCCGACAGGATACTCGTATATGATCCGTAGGAGGATGCGCTTGTCAGCTTATATCGGTATCGCACATACAGCAGACTGTTTTTATTGGTGCCGCCAATCGTGATCGGCGAAAACGAGCCGTTGAATATGAGCTGCATCTCCGTTTCGATGTCATTGGTTCGCCGAAGCGAAACAGAGGACATCTTCGGACTTGCGTATGCGACCACGGTGATGTTTTTTGTAACGCTTGCCGTATAGCCCCGGCTGTCCGTGACCGTAACCACAACAGCCACCGTGCCGCTTTTGGAAACCGCTCCGACCGTGATTGCCGCTCCCGTGGTATTGGAAACGCTCACGCCGTTGCAGGTCGCGGTGTAGCTTGCTATGGACGCTCCGTTCTTCGCCGTTGCCGTTTCGGGTGTGACCTGCAGTTTGGAGTACCCTTGAATGAAATATTGGTCGTTACCGGTTATCGCCGTGGTGGTGGAATAACTGTCCTTATAAGTAAATGTCGAAAAGGTCGGCGCGGAATTCGCCGAGGTGGTCTGCACCGTTGCCGTTGCCGTGGAAGCCGTTCCGATCTGCGTTGACCCGCTCATCGTTGCAAGGGAGAATGTACCCGTGAACGATTTTATGGAAGCCATATACGACAAAAGGTCTGACCGCTGTGTCGAGGTCAGAGTTATTGTCCTCGCAGCGGTTCCCGTCGACCATGACAAACCGCTGATGGTAAGGTATGTGGACGATCCGTTTTTGAGGGTCAATGCGTGGGTATAGGATGAATTGTAAACCGTCACATTCAAGGAAATCGTAACGGTCGAATTGTCCGCTGTCGCCGTTGAAACGCTGTTCAACACAGAACCGCCGAGCGTAGTCACGGAAACAGCCGAAGATGTGCCGTAGACCTGATTGCTCTTTTTCCTTGCTCTGACCTTTACGGAATAGGTCGTGTTCGGAGAGAGCGAGGACAGCGTAACCGAAGCGGATGTTCCGGCGGTCGTTGAGAACTGCGTCCAGGAAGAGCCGCCGTTCGTACTGTACTGCCAGATGTCGGAAGTAGCGGACGAGGTAGCTGAAATCTTGAATCCGCTTGCCGTAACACTTGAAGTGCTGAAAGATACCGTGGGAGCGGTTCGGTCAATGCTGTCAAGGTTGACGGTCGTGGATGCGGTAATCGTTCCGACATAAGTGCCGGAATACGTACCACTGAACCGCCAGGAAGCAGACAGAGGAATGTTGGTAGCCGTACCCGTCGAAGTGTGATTGACACGGACGATCTTTGACTTCAGCAACTTGTTCTTATAGCCGGAGGTGTAGTCCTTGATTGCCGCCGCCGTATAGGTCTCCGAGGTGCCGTTTATCGCAATGGTGGAGTCGCTTCTTTCGCCGACTTCAATGGTGTAGTAATGCAGATAGACATTGAGAGTCACATCGGAGTAGTTTCCCGTGACCGACTGCGTTGCCGACCATGTGCAGTACAGACCAAAATTATTGACCGGGTAGTTTTGAAACTCACCGCTTAATGCCATAATGCTCCTCCTTCCTTAATCAAGTATGACGATGTTCAAGCCCTCGGAGGCGGTAGGCATCGGCACGAATTTCGTCTTGCCGACCGTCAGTTCGCCGTCAACCGTGGTCTTTTTCGTCTGGGTTTCGTCTTTGTTCAAAGTGAAGATTTTCTCTTCGTTGTAGTAGCCGGAAAACTCCGTGTTTGTGATGACCGTCCGCTGCGAGGATGCGGCATTGGAAACCTCGATGCCCCTGTGGTCGATTTTGACCTCTTCGGTATAAATCTCATTGGGAGCGGGAGTCCATTTGTGAACTGCGTTTCCTTCGGCAAGCATCATATCCGAGACATACAGATCGGCATATCGGTTGTAGATATACAGCGTGATCGTGCTGTCCTGCACATCGTCAAGAACAAAGCTGTATTCCGTCCAACCAAAGGTCGAGGTCGTATTGAAGGCATAAGCATATTTGTTTCCGTTATACTGAAGCCTTGCGTAGCTTGAATAGCTTGCCGTAGTCTTTTTCGCGCGGAGCGAAAATACATACGAACCGCCCGTCACCAGACCTGTGATGATCTGCTGAAGCGTAGAGGATGAGCCAAGCTTGAAGCAGGAGTCCGAGGTGGTATTGTTCTGAACATCGGTCGATGAATCTGTCTCCACAGTTCCCGAATAAGTCCAGTCATCCGTTATGCCATTCAGTCCCGCAGAGTTTTTGATGAAGTTGATACCGCCGACATACTGCCTCTCAACCGCAAGTGAAAGACCGTCCACGGTATGTTCCAGTTCGGAAATGCGTCCCTCGGCGGCAAGCACCTTCTGCTGCTCCTCCGTCAGATCTCCGCTGACCGTTTCGACCGTCTGCGTGAGGTTTGAAACATAGCTGTTCAAACCATCCACGGACTGCTGGAACTCGGCGCTCTTGGTGGTCAGCGTGGAAACGGTCGTGCGTAGGTTTTCCAGATTGTTTTGTACGACCCACGCAGAACCGTTCCATATCATCGTTTCGGGCGGTGTGACATTGGTGTTGACCCAGAGCTGTCCCATATACGGATTTTCCGGCGCGGTATCGCTTGTGGTGACATCACAAAGGCTTGTGATGGTAAACTGCGCAACAGCTCTCATGGAATCACCGCCTTACAGAACGACAACGACCATGAAGGTTGCCTTGGTATCGACATCCGAGCCGGAGACCGAGAGGGTCTTGCCGGTCTTGGTGCCGCTCGTACCCCAGGAGGTGTCGATAGTGCCGTCCTTTTTATATTTCGTCCAGGTGTATGCGCCGGTCCCTGCGGAATCGATTTCCTCGCCCGCCTGATAGCAGACCGCCGTCAGCACGGTCGAACCTTCGCCGTTCTTGAATACATCGCCGCCCGTAGAAGTCACGACCACTTGGATGGGGTCGGAGTTGTCGATGAAGGTGGCAACATCATAGAACTTGGTATTGTAGGTAGCGGAAGCCGAGTCCGTATCCTTGGCGCAGCATTTGAGAACCGCATAGCTGTCGACCGCCGCAGCGTAAAGCGTAATGGTGGCGGTAGTCGTGCCGGAATACTGCCCGGAGGTATCAGTCAGCTTTCTCCAGCCCACACCGAAGTCGGCATCATATCCGGGCGAAGAGGACGAGGTGACGGACGGGTCCATCATTGCCCACTTGTAGGTAACGTTGGTGGTGTCCACGGTCGAGCCTCTCCACAGTTCCGCTTTTGCGGTAAGAGAAGCCACCTCGGTGTTCTTGAACACATTACCGCTCGGCGTGGTGACGATAAGGTCAACGATGCCGGAGCCGTTTACGACTCTTGAAAGCGAAATGGTAATGGGGTGCGTAAGCGTAAGTCCTGTGCTGTCATCCCTGTAGGTAACCACGCAGCGGTAATCCATACCGGGAAGTCCCGCCATCGTGTTTTTCTTGATGGTAAGGATGTGGCTCTTCGTACCGCTCAAGCCATAGGTGGTGTTGGCGGTAATCGCCGTAGTGCTTGAACCCTCGTACCACTTGACCTGTGTGACATTCGCCGAGGTAATCTGGTCGGTAGTCGTACCGATGATATACAGACTCGGAGTCAGCACCATATTCGTGGAAGTCCAGTCCGGGGAGTAACTTCCGTTGTCCGGGTTATACATCTGCGTTTTCGCAAGGTTCGAGCCGATGAATCCCGTGAGGGTAAGCGCGTCATTGTAGTCAATAATCGTAAATTGACCCTGTGCTCTGCTCATAATAAAACTCCTTTCAGCCAAGCAAGCTGGCTCTTGTAGTTGTGTCAATGAGGTCGCAGAAGAAGGTTGCGCTCACATTGACATCAGCCGTTGTGATTTCTATAGATTTCGTACCGCCGAAATGGGCGGCATTCCACTCTTCATCGGCTTCTTCATCATCCGACACCCTTGTCCAGATGAATTGGTTCGGATCGAGCGTGTCGGTGATATTCTCATCCCAGGAGAACACCATTGCCGAAAGTGTGGTGTGGATTTCGTTGTTCTTGAAGATGTTTCCATTGCTTGAGGTAATGACAAGGCGGTACATCTTCTGGTCTTCGATGACTTCGACTCGGTCGGATACCTCTTCCACCTGCGTGGTAGTTGCGTATGCGGAGAGGTGGATTTCGCCGCTCTCCAAATCCCACCAGGAGGAACCGTCCTGCGAAGAAAGCACCCCGGCTTTGATGATGTTCGCCACGAGAGAGCCGGAAGTGATGAAGTCGGCTACGATCTGCCCGTCGGAGGTGATTGCCGTTTCGTAGGGTCCGTTGTAGCCGTTATCCGAAAAGCCGAGACCGCCGAGATTCCACCGCCATACATTGACGGCGCTCTCGATGTCCGGCGTATCAAGGATAAGCAGTTCATAAGGCTTTCCGCTGTCGGCATCCGTGTGGATAACGACATAACCGCCGCTTTGACCCGTGATAAGGCTCGTAGCAGTTTTGATTGCGGAGTTTATAAGCGCCGGGAAGCGGTCGACTTTTGCGGAAACGGACTCCGCTGCGGTTTGCGCTGCCGTGACATTATTGATGAGGTTCGCCTTTGAACTGCCGAGCGTGATGGAAACATACTTCTCCGCAAGGGTGTCGTACACAGTCTTGATGACCTTAGCCTTTGAAGTGATGCCCAGAAGCGAGTGCCGGATTGTGACAGTATCGCAGAGAGATACACGCTCAAGGACTGCGGCATATTCCGGCTGTTTCCACAAAGGCTCAAAGGCTACCGTCAGCGTAGGCATAGCCACACCCATAGGGTTTGCCGACAGATAGTTGTTTGCCTTTGCCCGGAGCATTTCCATCGTGATCTCGGTGCCGTAGTCAAAGGACTCCGTAAAGTCCTTGATAAGGGTTTTATCCTGCACGAGTGTGCTGTCCGTTATCGGGAGAAGCACCTCCGGCAGAGTGATGACGGTTTCCGTTCCGTCCTCGGCGGTCTGCACCGCGTATGGGAGCATATCCGTATAGGCCTCGGTATTGTCGTTGTCATGCTCCATTGAAGTGAGGTTCTTGCCGTATTCGATGACCACACCCGTATGCTGACCGCGTCCCTGATGATGTTTGACGAGGAAGTTATCCCATTCAAACTCACCGCCCCACAGATCGAGGAACGAACCTGCGGTGCCGCCGAGACAGGCACGGACACTTTTTGGCTTGGACACCGAGAACGGTTTTGCCGCCGAGTAGTCCGTCTGGCAGGTGAAATTGTGTTCGGTTGCCGTATTTGCAAAAAGCCTCTCCATCGCAAGGGACGGAGAGATGCTTTCCGATGACCACAGCAGAGCCGCAACGTTGGACAGATCATAGGAGAGGTGCTGCGCATACACCGTGACGATACCGTTCAGCGGTGTCGTGATGCGGTAAATGCGGAACATCTGGTCGTTTGCGGTGTCGTTGGGTTTTGCCTTTACGAGCCGCTCGGTCTTTATCTCCTCATAGAATTGTCCGTTTGTCGGATATTTGAAAACGCACTCAAAGGCACCGTTACGCTCTTCCGTGACCTCGCACGAGGTACAGTTGCGGAGAACGCCGATGCCGAATGAGGTGAAACTGGTGGCGTCCGCTTTGACACCACCTTGGTGTCACGGCGAGAGATGTTACACCGCCTGTCATAACAAAGGTGTTCGTCCCGGACTCAAGTATTGGAAATCCATTCCCAGACACCTTGTCATTCTTCAGAACGGTCCCTTTGAAGCAGTTCATTTGCTCCGAGTCGATATCCACATACCCGTCAATGGACTGCAACTGCCATACCTTCAACGAGCCGTTGGTAATGACGGTAAGTGAACCGCTGCCGCTTCCGTTGACCCTTATAAAAGGCTTGCTTGAAAAGCCGTAGGGATTGGTAAGCGACTGCCCGGAAGTAGTAATGGTCACCGCCGTCTGACCGTCAGAAGAATACCTGAACGGCAGACAGGAAAAGCTGACGGTAAACACACCGATTCGATTCAGTTCGTCCTCGATGTCAAGTTGGGAAGCAAACACCGCTTTACGGAAAAATGCCGTATCGTAAGTATCGGTGAGCGTGTGGTAGCTGTCTTGATTTGCATAGAGCCACCGTTTTATGGCGGTGATTTTCTCTGCAAGCTCGGACACCGTTTTCGCCGGTACAAATACGGAATAGGTTATCTGTACATTGGGATACCGACCGCCGCCGACAATCAGATCGCCGTGGCATCCGGGAATCTCCGCAAACTGCACATCATATTTCGGAGCGGAAAAGACATTCTTGCTTTCAATGCGAATGCCCATATCCGCAGAGCTTATGGTCATGACCGCTTCGACCGCCGCCGGAATAAGGCTCGGCAACAGGCTCAAAAGCGTAGTAAGCACCTGCGAGAACAATTCCGTGACCGTTTCGAGGAGCGTTGGAAGAAGATCGGCAATAGCCTGAATCAAGGCTTCGACTACCGTAGGCAGAGCCTTGACGATGTTTTCAATAACCGGCGTGATATTTTTCACGACCGTCTGAAAAGCATCCACCATGTTTTCGCAGAGCATTTCCATATCCGCATCGGCATCACCGAATCCTACGATGAGGTTTTGTATCGCCGACTGCAGCGAACTGATAGAGCCGGAAATGGTAGCGTCCGCTTCCTTTGCGGTCGTTCCCGCAATATCCATCTCTTCCTGGATAACATGGATAGCCGAAACGACATCCGCATAGGAATCGACATCATAGTGGATGCCGGAGATGGCTTCCGCATCCGCAAGAAGACGCTCCATCTCCGTTTTTGTGCCGCCGTAGCCGAGCTTGAGGTTATCGAGCATATTGAACTGCCCCTTGGCAAAGCCCTGATAGGCGTTCTTGATGCTCTCCATATCGGAACCCATCTTATTGGCATTGTCCGACATATCGGTGATAGCCATATCCGCATATTTTGCGGCTTTTTCCGTATCACCGCCGAGAGAAGAGATCAGGCTTGCAGAGAAGCCCGTGACGGTTTCCATGTAGTCGTTCGCCGACATTCCCGCCGTCTTATACGCATTGGCGGCATACCTCTGCATCTCATTGGACGAGTCCTTAAACAAGGTGTCGATACCGCCGACAAGCTGTTCGTAATCGGCATAAGCAGACACGACCTCTTTGCCGAGTTTCACCGCTCCGGCAGCCGCCGCAACAACGACAGCGCCCATTGCAGCACCCACGGCTTTCAAGGTCGTACCCAGACCGCTGAATTTGCTCTCGGACTTTTCTGCGGAATCGCCTGCATCCTCAAGCTCATCGCTCATCTCATCGGCGGCTTCTCCGGCTTCGTCCATACCGCTTTCCGCTTTTGCAAGAGCCTCGTTATTCTGGTCGAGTTCACGCTCC
>CANQXN010000077.1 GCA_947627815.1 uncultured Clostridia bacterium
ACAGGGTGCGCCTGATGAGTACCGGCGCGGAATTTGACACGGTGGAAGTCGGCACGATGAACGCCTTCGGCCTCCAGAAAGGGGAGGGGCTTGCCGCCGGAGAAGTCGGCTATTTTACGGCGAGCATCAAAAGCGTCGGCGAGACGCGGGTGGGCGACACCGTGACGCTGGCGGAAACGCCCTGCGACGAGGCGCTGCCCGGATTCAAAAAAGCGCTCCCCATGGTGTTTTCCGGCATTTATCCCGCCGACGGCGCCCGATACGGCGATCTGCGGGATGCGCTTGAAAAACTGCAGCTCAACGACGCCGCGCTTTCCTTTGAGCCTGAAACCTCGGCGGCGCTCGGCTTTGGGTTCCGCTGCGGCTTTTTGGGTCTTTTGCATATGGACATCATACAAGAACGGATCGAGCGGGAATATAACCTCGATATCATTACCACGGCGCCCAGCGTAATTTATCGCGTGGAAAAGCGCGGCGGCGAAACCGTGATGATCGATAACCCCACCTCCTATCCGTCGCCCGATGAAATCGTGACGGTATATGAACCCATGATCGCGGCCAGCGTCATTACGCCGAGCGAATATGTGGGGCCGATCATGGATCTTTGTCAGGATCGTCGCGGTATTTTCATCGATATGAAGTATTTAGACGCCACCCGGGTGGAGCTTCACTATCAGATGCCCTTGAACGAGGTGATCTACAATTTCTTTGACACCCTGAAAAGCCGCAGTCGTGGCTATGCGTCTTTGGACTATGAATTTGCCGAATATCGCGAAAGCAAGCTTGTCAAACTTGACATTCTTCTGAATGGGGAAGTCATCGACGCGCTCGCTTTCATCGTTCATGAGAGCAAAGCCTATGCCAGAGCCAGAAAGATCTGCGAAAAGCTCAAAGAGAATATCCCCCGCGCCCTCTTTGAGATCCCGGTGCAGGCCGCCATCGGCGGCAAGATTATCGCCCGCGAAACCGTCAAGGCCATGCGCAAAGACGTGCTTGCCAAGTGTTACGGCGGCGACATCACGCGGAAAAAGAAATTGCTGGAAAAACAAAAAGAAGGCAAAAAGAAAATGCGCCAGTTGGGTTCGGTGTCGGTGACGCCGGAAGCCTTTATGGCGGTGCTGAAATTGGACGATGATGAATGAACCGCGCCCGCTCGGGCTTTATCTCCACATTCCTTTCTGCAAGCAAAAATGCGCCTACTGTGATTTTTATTCGCTTTGCGATCTTTCACTTGTAGAAAACTATCTTGCGGCGCTATGTACAGAAATCCGTCTATCGGGCGATCTCTATCACGACAGGATCGTGGATACCGTCTATGTCGGCGGCGGCACGCCCTCGCTTTTGTCCACCGATCAGCTTGCCCGCCTGTTTTCCGCCTTGCGCGCCTCCTTTATTCTTTCGCCCAAGGCGGAAATCACCTTAGAAGCCAATCCTGCCACACTGGGCGAGGAAAAATGCCGGGCGCTCGCCTGTGCGGGCGTCAACCGCCTCTCCCTCGGGATGCAGTCGGCGGACGATCGGGAGCTTCAAACCCTTTCCCGCCTGCACAGCTTTGCTTCATTCCTCGAAAGCTACCGCCTGGCCAGCCGCTTTTTCACCAATATTAGTTTGGATCTGATCTACGGGCTGCCCGACAGCGATGAAGAGCGGTTTCTCTTTTCTCTCGATCGGGCGATCTCTCTTGCGCCGCAACATATCTCGCTCTATGCCTTGAAAATTGAGGAGGGAACGCCTTTTGCCGCCCGCCGGGCGGAGCTGGCGCTTCCTTCCGACGATATTGTGGCAGATATGTATCTGGCCGCCGTCCGGCGGCTTGCCGAGGCGGGGTATAGGCAGTATGAGATCAGCAATTTTGCCCGCCCGGGCTTTGTCTCCCGCCATAACAGCCGCTATTGGAAACGGGAAGACTATTTGGGGCTGGGGCCTGCGGCGCACTCCTTTGTGGACGGCCTGCGCTATGCCCATGCAAAAGATCTGGCAGGCTATCTCGTCGCCCTCCGGGAGGGAAGGCTGCCCCCCAAAGTAGAGGCCTACCGCCCCGATGAAAAAGAGAATATCAACGAGGAGATCATGCTCCGCCTGCGTCTTGTCGAAGGGCTTTCCCCCGCGTATCTCAAAGAAAAAACGGGGTATGATATTCTCAAGGCAAAAGGCGACGAGATAGCGCTTTTCTGCCGCGGCGGCTTTATGAAGCAGGAGAACGGAAGGCTCTGTTTTACCCCCAAGGGCTTTCTTGTCAGCAATACCATTCTGTCAGAACTGATGCTCTGATCTTCCACGAGGAAAAAATCATGGCCGCCGGCTGTATGTCGGAGGCCATTTTTTGATGAAAAAAGGTTCAGCATTGCGAAAAGAAACAAACAGGGGCGCCCTGTCCGCCGTGTCGGTCAGTATGACGGTGATTTTTGCGCTTGCTTATTGGCACGACAGTCTCTTTTTTCTCCGTTTGGAAGAGTTTGTCAAAGAAAAGCCATGGTTTGCGGCGCTTTTTATGCTGGCGCTTTTCGTGCTGAAAGCCTTTCTCCCGCTTTTTCTTCCTTTGTTCGCCCTCTATACCATGACCGGGCGGGTCTTTTCCGATGATTTTTTGTCGGTGGCGGTCAATCTTTTCGGCATGGCGCTCATGGTTTCTCTCGTCTATGCCATGGGGCGCATGAAAATGCCACGCGCGCGGGGCAGGGGGAGAGGGCGGGGTTCTCCCCTTTTTTTGAAATACCGTGAGTTTCGCCAAAAAGTAAAAACCGGCGTGTCGGCGGCGCTTTCCCAACATACGGCGCGTTCTCTTTTTTTGTTCACTCTTTCGCCTTTTCCCTTTGGCTCTTTGGGCAAAATATGCGGGGAGAATGCCTTTTCCTTTCCGCTCTACCTGCTCCTGACCCTTGCGGGATGCCTGCCTCGGCTTCTTTGCGCGACGCTTTTGGGCATGAGCTTGGATACCCCTTCGTCGCCCGGCTTTTACTTCTCGTTTGCCCTCACGATCTTTGTGAGTGTCGGCTCGCTGCTTCTCTTTTTTCGCGCTTTTCGCGGCGTCGATGAAAAAGAAGCCCCTCTGAAAGAATAACCATACGACCACAATAAAAAAGACGGGCGAACCCGTCTTTTTTATTGTGGTAACATTCGGTTTTTAGTCTTCTTCTACCCAAGCGGTGATGGTGAGATGCTCAATGGCGGCGCCCCAACCGGCAGAGGGGAAGCAGTCAGAGAGCTTGATATACAGATAAGTATAGCACTCATATTCATAGGGATTAATGACGATCTCGTGGTGGTAGTTCGTTTCAGCGATATAGTCGCCGGAAGCGTTAAACCAGGCAGGATCCGATCCGTGTTCGGCAAGGAACTGTTTATATTCCTCGGTATCGCTGTAAGATTCGATTGGTGTCCAGGTCTGCATATCGCCGGAAATTTCAACTTTGTAGTTCTGCGTCAGATCCAGAATAATTTCAGGTTCCACAAATTTGCGCACATCGATGCGATAAATACCGTAAGCGTTTCCGTCGAAATAGCGGCGGGTATCGTTTGCCGCACCGAAATATTGATCGTCCATGAGATATTCTTTGTCTTGATCCTGACCGTTGGTGGCAAGTTCGACTACATTTTTCTGCGTCATGTTATCGGAGTGATACTGCGGCACGCCGGGGGTGTTGTCATCGTCGCCGCCCTCGCCCTTGCCTTCTTCATACCAGGAGACGGTGAAGTTCATGATGGTGCCGCCCCAGCCTTCGGTCGGGTTGCAGTTGGTGATGATCACATAGAAAATGCCGTAATAGCCGTAGTCATAGGGGTTGATCACTATGCTCGTACGGTTGGAGAAGCCTTCCGTGTAAACACCGTTTTCGTTGAATTGTTCGGGCGGATATTCGTCATAATGATCTTTGAAGTTGGCGATCAGTTCCCATTCCGATTCATCGACGCTCTGGTCTTCAAAAACGCGGACGACATAATTCTGGCGGACATCGAGCGTAATGGTCGGCTCGGTCAGACCGGTTACATCAAATTCATACATGATCATGCTCTCGCCGTCGGCATAACGCTCGTTGCCGTTGGCTCCCGCGTTGTGATAGAAAAGATAGCCGTGATTTTCGGCATAGAACTCTTCGCTGTCGTTGTCAAACTGGTTGGTATTGACTTTCACGCTTTCTGTGTGATATTCCTTGGCGGGGTCTCTCATGTTGGGACCGGCAGGATCAGTGACAGGCGGCGTCGGAGAGGTGGTTTCTGCGGGTGTGGTAGGATCTGTCTGGACATTGTTGCTTTCCGTGGCGGCAGGCGTCGAGGTAGCGGCGGGCGTTGAGCTGCCGGCCGGTGTAGAGCTGTTTGCCGGCGCCGGCGTCGTGGTGTCGTCACTGCAGGCGACAAGCAGACACAGCGAGACAACTAAAATGATGGATAAGAGCAGTACAAGTAGTTTTTTCATAATAACCTCCTTAGGGACTTAAGCAACACAATCTGTTGTTAAGATTATATTACGAAACTATTATACAGCATTTAAAACAAAAAATCAAGAGTTAGTTGAGCTTTTTTTGGCTTGTTTTTCTACGGCTGCTCTTTTTTTCTTCGAATCTGAAAAAATATGGCTTATTTTACAGTGTCAGGGTACAAGAACGGCCTTCAGAATGCGGTCCTTCGCCCAATGATCCCGATAATAGCTGTTGTCGCGGAAGTTGTCATGGATCGATGCCATTTTGGCGTACATCTCCTCGCGCAGGGCGGCGGCGACATCGGCATAAGCGGGATCGTCAATACGGTTGACTGTCTGTCCCGGGTCGCAAAGGTTGTCAAAAAGAAGCTCTTTTCCGTCTTTTTTATAGACCGCGAAAGTATACCGTTTGGTGCGCAGGGCGCGCCATTCATAGCCGTCGCCCCAGATCGCGGTGGGGCCGGTTCCCATCATCAAAGAGCCTTCGTCGCTCTGCGTCTCGCCGCAAAGCTCTTGTTTTTTGTCTTTTCCTTCCACCGTCGCGGGAATTGGAAGATCCATGTACGACAAGAGAGTTGGCATAATGTCGACGGTATTGAAGTTGGCGTCGCAATGTCCGGGGGCAAAGTCATGTCCGTGCAGGAAGAAAGGCACCCGCACCGCTTCCTCGTAAAAGATGTTTTTGGCTCGCCGCCCGTGGGCGCCGAACAATTCGCCGTGATCGGAAGTGAAGATCACAATCGAGTTTTCCCAAAGCCCCAACTTTCGGATCGCTTCGGTGAGGCGACCGAAATTGTCGTCGAGATTGGCTACCATGCCGTAATAGATTCTCCGCCATGATTCTAACTCTTCCCGCTCTTTGGGCGAAAGTTTCGCCCAGTCATCGGCATACGGGTCGTTTTCCTCCCCGTAATTGTCGGGATTGGGCAGGGGCGTGTCTTTGAACATTTCATAGTATTTTTCGGGGATATTTTCCCTGATCCAGGGGTCGTGCGGCGTGCCGAGGGAGAGGAAGAAGGCGAAAGGCTTTTCACCGGCGGCAAGGCGCGTCAGGTGTTCAATGGCCATGTCGGTCTGGGCGTCCGGTTCATAGGCGTTGTCGGGATAGAAAATCTTTTCTTTGGAGTCACCGTGATAATAGGCATACGGCGCATAGTAGTCGTGGTGGAAATTGTAACCGATGAAGGTGTCGTCAAATCCCAGCCGCTCTCCCACGGGAATGTAGGAGTTGTCGGGATTGAAATGGTCGCCCAAACGGTTGGCCCAAAGATGCCATTTGCCGATATAGCAGGTCTCGTAACCGTGGCGCGTCAGCACATTGGCGAAGGATTCGTGGTTTTGATTCAGGCGGATTTCATTGATGACCATGCCGGTAGAGGTGGTATATTTCCCCGTGAAAAGGGAAGCGCGATAGGGCGCGCAAACCGGATGGCCGGAAACGGCGTTGTCCAAACAGAGGGAGTCGGCGGCAAAGGCGTCGATATGAGGCGTGCGGGCGACAGAATCGCCGTAAAAGCCGAGGCTTTGTCGGCGGAGCTGGTCTGCAAAAATGTAAATCAGATTGGGACGCTTGCGGTCGCTTTCCATATCTTTCCTCCTTATATTATATTCATTTTTTGCCGGCCGGTGTTGAAAGGGTCTGACCGGCGCGATCCATAGACGGAGTTTTCCAAAGCGGGCGTTTAAAAAAGCGGGGGAGCTTCTTTGCGAAACTCCCCCCAAAAAGGTGCTTGCTTATTTGCTTTCCTTGATAGCGGCCTGCGCGGCGGCCAGCCGTGCGATCGGCACACGGAAGGGAGAGCAGGAGACATAGTCAAGGCCGATGGTGTGGCAGAACTCCACGGATGTGGGATCGCCGCCGTGTTCGCCGCAGATACCCACATGGAGGTGTGGATTGACGGGACGGCCCAGGGCGATGGCCATCTTCATCAGCTTGCCGACGCCGACCTGATCCAGTTTGGCGAAGGGATCGCTTTCGAAAATCTTGGCATCGTAATAAGCGCCGAGGAATTTACCGGCATCGTCACGGGAGAAACCGTAGGTCATCTGCGTCAGGTCGTTGGTGCCGAAGCAGAAGAAATCGGCTTCCTTCGCGATGTCGTCGGCGGTGAGAGCGGCTCTCGGAATCTCGATCATGGTACCGACTTCATAGGTGAGGTCGCTGCCGGCGGCGGCAATCTCGGCGTCGGCGGTTTCCACGACGAACTTCTTGACATACTTCAATTCTTTGACTTCGCCCACCAGCGGAATCATAATTTCGGGTCTGACCGCCCAATCGGGATGCTTTTTCTTGGTGTTGAGCGCGGCGCGGATGACGGCCTTGGTCTGCATTCTGGCGATTTCGGGATAGGTGACGGCCAGACGGCAGCCGCGATGACCCATCATGGGGTTGAACTCGTGCAAAGAGGCGATCAGCGCCTTGATGTCGGCGACACTCTTGCCCTGGGTCTTGGCCAGAAGGGCAATGTCTTCCTCGGTGGTAGGAACAAATTCGTGCAGCGGAGGATCGAGGAAGCGGATGCAGACCGGCGTGCCTTCGAGCGCCTCATAGAGGGCTTCAAAGTCAGACTGCTGCATGGGCAGGATCTTTTCGAGCGCTTTTTCTCTTTCTTCCAGCGTGGAGGCGCAGATCATTTCGCGGAACGCGTCGATCCGGCCTTCGCCGAAGAACATATGCTCGGTGCGGCAGAGGCCGATGCCTTCGGCGCCAAGCTCGCGGGCTTTTTTCGCGTCCTTGGGGGTGTCGGCGTTGGTGCGCACTTTGAGTTTTCTGTATTTGTCAGCCCAGCCCATGATGCGGCCGAATTCGCCGGCGATCTGCGCGTCAACCGTGGGAATGGCTTCGCCGTAGATGTTGCCGGTGGTGCCGTCGATCGAAATTACATCGCCTTCGTGGAAGGTCTTGCCGCCCAGCAAGAAGACTTTCTTTTCCTCGTCGATGTTGATTTCGGTGCAGCCGGACACGCAGCAGGTACCCATGCCGCGGGCGACGACGGCGGCGTGGCTGGTCATACCGCCGCGCACGGTGAGAATGCCTTGAGAGGCCTTCATGCCTTCAATGTCCTCGGGCGAG
Source organism: uncultured Clostridia bacterium (assembly GCA_947627815.1). Taxonomy (GTDB): domain Bacteria; phylum Bacillota; class Clostridia; order Oscillospirales; family CAG-272; genus RGIG1993. The sequence continues at coordinate 7,491 of CANQXN010000077.1, forward strand.
GTTTCAAGACGGACAAGAACCACTTTCTTGCCCTGCGCTTTCCAGGCCATGGCGTCTTCGGCGCTGAAAACGACTTGTCCGCAGGCGGCGCCGGGAGAAGCGGCAAGGCCGCGGCCGATGGGTGTGCTCGCTTTCAATGCTTTGGCGTCAAACTGCGGGTGGAGCAGGGTGTCGAGGTTTCTCGGGTCGATCATGAGAACGGCCTGTTTTTCGTCGATGGCGCCTTCGTCCACAAGGTCGCAGGCGATCTTCAGCGCGGCCTTGGCGGTGCGCTTGCCGTTGCGGCACTGGAGCATGTAGAGCTTGCCGTTCTCCACGGTGAACTCCATGTCCTGCATGTC
>CANQXN010000078.1 GCA_947627815.1 uncultured Clostridia bacterium
GAGGATGTCGGGGTGAGCGGGATTGTGACCTCCCGGCAGGTAGACAGCGTCGAGGATCTTGTGGAAGTATTAAAGGCCGATGCCTATCGTATTCTGTGAGCGACGCCATGAAATCAGTTCAGGATATCCGCGCTCTTTTTGACAGGCTCATTGGGGAAGAGCGCCTTGAAAAGGCGGTGTTTTCCCGCGCTCGCGGCAAAACCGTCAAAAAAGCCGTGGCGCTCCCCTTTGCCGGGGCGGGCGGCCTGCGCTATCAGATCCAGCGCTATACCGCCGACAATAAAGTCCTCCACGAAAATCTCACACCGGCGGAAACGGCGGCGCTCACCGTGCTCTCATCCGGCGAGTTTGCCCAGACCGATCTTTTCACAACAAGCGGGGAAGGCTCGTTTCTCGTCTCGTCCAAAGGACAGGTGCATGTGACGGTGCCGCTTTCGGCGGGCGCGGGAAACGCCCCGAAGGCCGAAGCCGCCGCCCACGACAGGAAAAAGCAATATCTGCTTGACCCCGTCCGGCACGCTTCTTTCCTTTCGGCGCTTGGCGTCAGTGACGAAAACGGCCGCCTGTTTGACAAAAAGCGCGCCAAATTCCGCCAGATCAACCGCTTTCTTGAGCTGCTCGACGATGTTTATGACAAACTGCCGGCAGAAGGCGTCCTCCATGTCTGCGATCTCTGCTGCGGGAAAAGCTATCTCACCTTCGCGGTTTACTACTATCTCACCGAGTTGAAGGGACGCGCGGTGTCGATGGTGGGCGTGGATCTCAAAGCCGATGTCATCGCCTATTGCGGCGCGCTGGCTGACCGCCTCGGCTGTCAAGGCCTGCGTTTTGTCTCGGCCGACATCAACCGCTTTGACAGCGGCGAGCCGGTCGATATGGTGATTTCGCTCCATGCCTGCGATGTCGCCACCGATATGGTTTTGGATTTTGCCGTGAGAAAAAAAGCGGGCGTCATTCTTTCCACGCCCTGCTGTCATCACGAAATGATGCATACGATCAAGTCAGAAAAGCTGTCTTTTATCACAAGGCAGTCAATGCTGAAACAGAAGCTCTGCGATGCCGCTACCGACGCCCTCCGCTGTCTGAAGTTAGAAGCGTTCGGCTATACGGTGGAGACATTGGAGCTTGTCGATCCGGAGGAAACCCCGAAAAATGTGATGATTCGGGCGCATCTGCCGCAGGCAAAAAATCCTCTGCGCATGAAACTGGCGCGGGAAGAATATCTCGCCGCTACCGCTTTGTTAGGTACAACTCCCACCTTGGGGTTGACATAAATTCTTGAGAAAGGAAAGGAAACCGTTATGGCCAAGAAAAAGAAAAACTCGTTCTGGGCGGACTTTAAGGCCTTTATCACACGCGGCAATGTGGTGGATATGGCCGTCGGCGTGGTCGTCGGCGGTGCGTTCAGCGCCATTGTCACCGGCCTTGTCAATTACATTATCAATCCTTTGATCGGTCTTCTGTCGGGCGGTAAGAGCCTGGATCTTCTGAAGACGGTTATCAAAGAAGCCTACATCAATGATGCCGGCGTCGAGGTTCCGGAAGTGGCGATCCTTTGGGGTACATGGTTACAGACCATCATCAACTTCCTGTTGATTGCGCGGTGCTTCGCATTATGATGAATGTCAAGAACGCCATGGACGCCAAGAAGATTGAAGCGGAAGAAAAAGCCGCCGCCGAAGCCGCCGCCGCTGCCGAAGCGGCACAGAAGGAAGCGGAAGCCGCCGCCGCCGTGGAAGCCGCAAAGGCTGCCGAAAAGCAGGCACAGCTTGAAAAAGCGGTTTTGGATCAGGCCGCGCTCCTCGCCGAGATTCGCGATCTGATGCAGAAAAAGTAAAAGAAAACCGGCGCTTGCGCCGGCTTTCCCGCCATATTCGGTTCTTTGCCGAGTATGGCGGGTACTTTTTTTATTGCGGGTTTATGGCGGGCTTATCCTTTTTCCACAAGGAAGAAGAAGGGGGAGGCGGGCGAATTGACAAGCATGAATTTGGCGGTCAGAATCCGGCTGCGATTGTATTTGGCAAGCCTTTCTTCGATGAGGCGCCCCTCCACGCCGCCTTCTTCATGGCCGGGATACACGGCGATGAGCAGACAGCCGTCCCGCGCCAACAGTTCCACGCCGGCCTCGATGGCGGGCAGGGTGGTTTCGTGCATGGTGGTGATGCTCTTGTCGCCTCCCGGCAGATAGCCGAGGTTGAACATTCCCACCCGGATCGGCTCTTTGACATAGTCTTTCACCTTGTGGTGAGAGTCCTTGATCAAGGTATAATTGTTCGGCGCTCCGGCTTTTTGGAGCAGGGCGGCGGTTGAATCAAGCGCCGCTTGCTGAATGTCAAAAGCGTATACTTTGCCTTCTTTTCCCACAGCGCGCGAGAGGAAAAGCGTGTCGTGGCCGTTGCCCATGGTAAAGTCCACGGCGGTACACCCGGGGCGCAGATGCTGCATGACAAAATGTTTGTGCGTTTCGAGAAGATCGAGCATGAAACTCTCCTTTTTGAGAAAATGAGCAGTCGTGTTTATTTTCCCACGCAAAAGCGGTGAAAAATGCTGTCCACAATATCGGCGGACACCGTGCGGCCGTCGGTTTCGCCGAGCGCCGCCATGGCCTCTTCCATATCAAGACCGGCCACATCTTGGGTAAAGCCCGAGTCCAGCGCGCTGACCGCGCGCCCAAGCGCCTCGGCAGCGCGGATCAAAGCGGCGCGCTGGCGGGCGGAAGAAAGAATGGCGTCGGTGCGGTAATCGATTTTGCCCTCGATAAAAAAGCCCTCGATTGTCTCTTTCAATTTATCGATCCCTTCGCCGGTCTTCGCCGACAAAAAGAGCAGGGCGTCAAAGGCCTCCGGCGCAAATCCTTTTGCCGAAAACGCGGGCGGCATACCGCCTTGCTTGGCTTCTTCGGACACAAGATCGCATTTGTTGAAAATGGCGATTTTTTTGGCGGATATCCGCGACAGCGCCCGGAAAAAGGCTCTGTCTTCTTCGTCCGGCGCGCGCGAGGCGTCAAAAACGGCAAGAATCAGTTCGGCGCGCGCTAACTGCTCCAGCGAACGCGCAATGCCGATTTCTTCCACGGCGTCGGGTCGGCTCCCGCCGTCCCCGCCGTTCCCGCCTCCTGCGGCGTCAGCCCCCGTTCCCCGGATGCCGGCGGTGTCCACCAGCCGCAAAAGAATCCGCCCCACGGGAACGCTTTCTTCGAGATAGTCGCGGGTCGTGCCGGCCTTTTCGGACACAATGGCGCGCGGTCTGCCCAAGAGGGCGTTCATCAGCGAGCTTTTGCCGGTGTTGGGCTTGCCGGCGGTCACGGTATAAATCCCCTCGCCGATGGCATGGCCGGCGCGGTAGGTGTCGCAGAGGGCGAGAATGTCTTTCCGCAAAGCGATCAGCGCCTCTTTTAACGCGCAGGGGGAGAGATCGGTGAGATCCTCGTCGGGATAATCGGCGAAAACATAGGTCTGGGAGACCAAGGAGAGCAGGGTGTTATAAAAGGAAGCGAGCTTTTCCGATAATACGCCGGTGCGGTGGGAACGCGCCAAAAGCAGTTGATCGTCGGTGGCGGCGTCGATGAGATCGATGACGCTTTCCGCCTCGCTAAGCGCCAGTTTGCCGTTGACAAAGGCGCGGCGGGTGAATTCCCCGGGGCCAGCCGGCACAGCCCCCGCGGCCAGCACCGAGGCGAGTACCGTTTCGCTGAGCAGGATGCCGCCGTGGCAGGAGATTTCCACCACATCCTCCCCGGTATAAGAATGGGGCGCTTGGAAGCGGAGGGCGATGCCGTCGTCGATGGCTTCTTCCCGGGCGCTTTGACCCGGCGGGAGAATATCGCCGAACTGCGCCGTGCGCAAAGGCGTTTCTGAAAGCGGCTTGCCGGAACGCGGCAAAAAAACGCGGTCGGCGACGGCAAAGGCGTCGGGGCCGGAAAGACGGATCACGGCGATGCCGCCCCGTCCGTAAGGCGTGGAAATGGCCGCGACAGTATCGTTAAACATCTAAGATTTCCCCCTCTTCGGCAAAAACAGAAGTGATATGCGGCATATTGCAGAGCTTTTTTTCCTTGCCGGTGGCGGGATCGAGCAGTAAAAGGGCGGAGCCGTTTGAGCAAAGAATGCCTTCCGGCAGGACGCGATAGGCCAGCACGCCGCGCTTTAACACCGTGATTTTGTGATCGACCCCGTAGCGGCAAAGCTCATAACTGTGGGGTATAATGCCGGGATTTTGGTCTTTTTTGCTGTTCTTTTTTAATTCCTTGTCGGCCTCGATGAGGTTGCCGTCGATATAGAGCTTGCGCTCGTCCGCCGTTTTGGCGGCGGCGCCGCCGCTTTTCCGGATGCCTTTGCCCGAATAGGACATGGAAAAAATATTGAGAAACCCGATCAGCGCGCCGATGATACGCACGGGAAAGAGCAGAATGTCGAGAAGGCATCCGCCGACGCTCGCGCGTTTTTCACCGCCCCGATAGGGTCGGCGGATAAAGTACAGATTGCCCGCCGTGTCGCTGTCTGGGCGGATAAAGTCCCAGGCGGGATCGGCAAACAGTTCCTCGATGTCGGCTTTGTCCATGTCAAGCCGGCAGAGAGAGGCAGGTCCCACGGCGCGGAAGGCGGCCGTCGGCATACGCCCGATCGGCGACGCGGCGCGCGCCGGCTCCTGCTCGGTCGGATCGGCGCTTCTCATCGCCAATCCCGCCGAGCTATAGTAAATCACATTGGGTTCAAAGCGCGAAAACACCGGCATGCGGTCGCGGGTTTCGCCCTCGGTCAGTTCTTCCATGACAGGCGAGCCGGGCGTGATAAGACCGATGTGGCTCTCCCCGCCGAAGGAGGCGGCAACCGCCAGTCTCCCCCGGTAGCAGTCGAGGTCGCTGTAAACGGTGGAGCCGTCGCTCAGGACGATGCCGTCATCGCTGTCCTCCCGTTTGCTGTAAATGCCGCTGGTGTCGTCGATGGTCTGGGTATAATAGAATATCAGCCCGTTTTTGGCGACGCCGCCCACCCAGGCGGAAAGATTGGCCAGGCGGCTTTGGGCGTCGGCATTGGGGTCGAAAGCGCCTGTGAACATGGCGCCGCTGCCGCTGGTCTTCCACTCGTTGCGTTTGGCGCTTCGGCGCACCTTTTCGATATAGCCTTCCAGCACCGCGCTCTTGATTTCTTCCGCTTTACCGTGTACAAGGCGGTACATCTTTCCGTCCGCCACAAAGAAAACGGCCATGACAGTCTCACTTTCTCACAGATTGCAGGCAAAGGCAACCTTGTGCCGCAAATATGCTTTATTTTTCAAGGTAATCGTGAATGTACGAAACAGCCAGATCGATCCATTGCCCGGCGTGCTTCGTATAGGCGTCCACCCCTTTGCCAAGCCCATGCCAGCCGTAAGGGAAAATGTGCATTTCCACGGGAATCTTTTTCGCCATCAGGGCATTGGCAAAGAGCAGGGTATTCTGCACCGGGACACAGCTGTCCTCGGCGGTGTGGAACAAAAAGCAGGGCGGCGTATCCTCGCGCACCGCCTTTTCGGCGGAAAAGCGCTCGGCGAGCGCCTCGTTTTCCCAATCGCGCCCCAAAAGATTGCGCCGCGAGTCGGCGTGCGTATATTCGCCGAGCGTCAGGACGGGGTAGCAGAGAATGCCAAGATCGGGGCGGGAGGAAATTTTGTCGGTTTCGTCGCCGTCGTCGCGCCCGTAATCAAACTGCGTCAGGGCGATGGAGGCAAGATGCCCGCCGGCGGAAAAGCCGAGCATAGCGATCTTGTCTTTCGGATAGCCGTAGGTGTCGGCCTCGCGGCGGACGACGCGCACCGCGCGCAGGACATCTTCCCGTATGGCGTGATAGTCATAGGGCGCCACGCGATAATCGAGGACAAAAGCGGAAATGCCGTTTTGATTGAAGTATTCGGCGATGGGTTCGCCCTCGCGGTCGTGACAGCGCCCGACATAGGCGCCGCCCGGCGCGATGATGACGCAGCTTTTGGCGCCTTTGACCGTCATGGGCGTGAGCGTCGGGGCGTCGCCCCAATCGGGATTGTAAAAGGGAATTTTATCCTGTTCCCAAAGGGATATCTTCATGGCTTTTTCCTCGGCTTTCCGGCGCGTCCACGCTTTTTTGAAAAAAGCGTAAGAGACGCCATATAACGGCCTTTATTATAGCAAGTTTTTGTTTTTCTGTCAAGAACTCCCGCTAAAAAAGGCAAGACACGCGGTCTTGCCTTTTCGGTGCTTTTATAACAGGTTGGTATCTCATAGAACCGAGCTGAGAAATTCGCGGAGGCGCTCGGTTTTGGGGGCGGAGAAGAGAAGTTTCGGGTCGCCTTCTTCGGCGATGCGGCCTTCATCGATAAAGAGCGCCCGATCGGCCACCTCTCTGGCAAAAGCAAGCTCGTGGGTGACGATGATCATGGTGATGTCGGCTTCCGCCAGCTCGCGCAGAACCTTCAACACCTCGCCGGTAAGCTCGGGGTCTAAGGCGCTGGTCGGCTCATCGAAACAAAGAATGTCGGGATTCATGACAAGCGCCCGGGCAATGGCGACCCGCTGCTGCTGTCCGCCGGAGAGCTTGCCGGGGTAGGCGGTTTTTTTGTGCGAAAGGCCGACTTTGTCAAGGATCTCGCGGGCTTTCTCTTCGATGTCGGCGAAAAGCGCCTTGCGCTTGGCGGCGTCGCTCTCGCTTTTTTTGGCGATGAGTTTGGGCGCTAAACACAAATTCTCAAACACGGTGTATTGCGGAAAGAGATGAAACTGCTGAAAGACCAGACCGAAATGCAGCCTGAGGCGCTGCAACGCCTTTTCGTCAAGCCTGTTTTGCGCCTCGCTGTCAAAGAGAACCGTCCCGTTGACGACAAGCCGGCCGGTATCGGGCGTCTCGAGGAAATTCAGACAGCGCAAAAGCGTGGTTTTGCCGTTGCCGGACGAACCGATGAGCGCGAGCGTCTCTCCTTTTTCCATCGAAAAATCGATGCCGCGCAGTACCGCCGTGTCGCCGAACTTTTTTGTGATGTGACTGACTTCTAAAAAGGCCATATCAACCTCCGAAATAGGAAAGCTTTTTTTCCATGCGGGCGAAAGCCCATGTGACAAGGGCGTTGAACACAAGGAAAAACGCGCCGGCATAAAAGAGCGGCCAGATCATTCCCTGCGCCCGCAGTTCGTTGGCCATAAACAGAATCTCATAGACCGAAACCACCCGGGCAAGGGAAGTGTCCTTAACCAGCGTGACCGTTTCATTGCCGATCGGGGGAAGAATGTTTTTTATGACCTGCAACAGAATGATATGGAAGAAAATCTGCTTTTTCGCAAGTCCCAATACCTGCCCTGCTTCCCACTGTCCCTTGGGAATCGACTGGATGCCGCCCCGATAGATTTCGGAAAAATAGCAGGCGTAATTGATCACGAAGGCAAGCAGGGAACCGAAAAAGAAAGCCGCCTGCACATTGCCGCCGAAAATCGGCCATTTGGTGATGGGGGCGTTCAGAAACATGCCGGGCAGATAGATGAACACCATCAGCTGCAGCATCAGCGGGGTGCCGCGAATCACATAAATAAAGCCTTTGACCGGATAGCGCAGCGCTTTGAAACGCGACATACTGCCAAAGCAGAAGACAAGCCCCAAGGGCAGCGCCAACAGCAGAGTCAGGAAAAAGAGAAGCGCCGTATTTTGCAAACCGCTCAGCAGCGTCAGGGTAACTTCCCAAAAAGTCATAGCATCAACTCCCGAATATGGTAAGGCAAGGCAGGAAAAGTCCTGCCTTGCCGAAGAAAGAATGTTTACTTGGCGATAATATTTTG
>CANQXN010000079.1 GCA_947627815.1 uncultured Clostridia bacterium
GGAAAGTTGCCCCGACGCGTCGATGCCCGCAAGATAGAGGGTCGCGCCCGTCATTTCCTCCCGGGAGGCGGAGATGATGGCGTTGGCCTCGGCGTGTACGGCGCGGCAAAGCTCATACCGTTCTCCGCGAGGAATGTTCATAGAGGCGCGGGTACAGAACCCCAAGGTGGAGCAATTCTTGCGCCCGCGAGGCGCGCCGTTATAGCCGGTGGAAACAATCGCGTCGTCTTTTACGATGATCGCGCCGAATTTGCGGCGCAGACAGGTAGCGCGTGAGGCGACCGTCTGCGCGATATCGAGATAATAATTGGGTTTGCTCACCCGCTCTTCCTCCATGTTTCCTCCTTACCCCACGCCGGTGCCGTCAAACGGGGGCGTAAAAACCGACGCGGCGGAGGAAAGCGACTGAAAATAACCGTCAAATCCGGCGTCTAACACCGCTTCTTTTACGCTTTCATATTCAAAGCGCGTCAGGCGCCGGTTCGGGGTGTTCTCCCTGCCCTGCGGCGTATATTGGCTCATTAACGAAAAAAGAAAATCCGAAGGGGCAAACCGACCGGCCAGCAATTTCACCGCGTCGATGCTGTTTTTCCGATACCCCGGCAAGACCAGATGCCGCACCAGCACGCCCCGGCGCAAAAGTCCCGCGCGATCTTTTACGGGTTTTCCCGTCTGACGAAGCATTCTTTCCAAGGCGTCCAGCGCCACTTTGGGGTAATCGGCGGCGCAAGACAGCTTTTCGGCAAGCGCCGAATCGGCATATTTGAAGTCGGGCAGATAGACATCCACAAGGCCGTCGAGCATGGCGAGCATACCGGGGCTTTCATACCCCGAACAGTTCCACACAATCGGCAGGTCAAAGGCCTCTTTGGCTTTTTCCAGCACCGGAACCAATTGGGGAATATAGTGATCGGCCGTAACGAAATTGAAATTGTGTACCCCCTGCTCTTTGAGCGCGGTCATGATGTCAAAAAGGCGGGCGGGCGTCACATCGTTTCCTTTTCGGCAAAAGCTGATGTCATAATTCTGGCAATAGCGGCAGCGCAGAGCGCAGCCCGAAAAAAAGAGGGCGCCCGATCCTTTGGTGCCGGAAATGCAGGGTTCCTCCCAAAGATGCGGCGCCGCTCTGGCGATACGGAGGGCAGTCCCCGCCCCGCAATAGCCGGGCGTTTTTTCGCGCGCCGCGCCGCATTGCCGTGGGCAAAGCCGGCATTGTTCCTCCGCCATGCGCTCACCTCCTGAAAAATGGAAAACTTTGAAAAGATAGAAAAGATTGAAAAGATTGACATAAGTATAACACAACCGCCGCGCTTTCGTCAAGGGGCGAGAGAGGCAATGGCCAATCGGTTCAGAATCGCAACGCGCAAAGAGATGCGGAGATTCTGAACCCACGGATGGACCGTTCGTTTTCGATGAGCGTTCATTTACTACAGGCCAATCGGTTCAGAATCGTAACGCCCCAAGAGATACGGAGATTCTGAACCCCCGAATTGGCCGTTCGTTGGCAATGGTCGATAGTTTGCAATAAGCCAATTCGTAGTTTATGGCTGCCTCGGCAGTCAAAAACAGGGTTAGGACACCCCAAGAGATGCGGAGATTCTGAACCCCCGAATTGGCCGTTCATTTTCGATGAGCGTTCATTTACTACAGCCAATTCGTAGTTTATGGCTGCCAGAGCAGCCATAAACAGGGTTAGGACACCCCAAGAGATGCGGAGATTCTGAACCCCCGAATTGGCCGTTCGTTGGCAATGGTCGATAGTTTGCAATAGGCCAATCGGTTCAGAATCATAACGCGCAAAGAGATGCGGAGATTCTGAACCCCCGAATTGGCCGTTCGTTGGCGATGAGCGTTCATTTACTACAGGCCAATTCGTAGTTTATGGCTGCCAGAGCAGCCATAAACAGGGTTCAGAATCGTAACGCATCTCGAATAACAAAAGCAGCACACCCCAAAGGGTGTGCTGCTTTTGTTATTTGGGGTGGGTAAGGAGATTCGAACCCCCGACCTTCAGGGCCACAACCTGACACTCTAACCAGCTGAGCTATACCCACCATAAAACATCCCCGGCATTTGTCAGGGACGATGGCGTATCCAGGGGGATTCGAACCCTCGACCTACTGCTTAGAAGGCAGTTGCTCTATCCTGCTGAGCTATGGATACATCGTTTGGAGCGGGTGATGGGAATCGAACCCACGTAACCAGCTTGGAAGGCTGAGGCTCTACCATTGAGCTACACCCGCGAAAAGAACCGCTTTGTTATAATAACACAATCCATGGCTTTTGTCAATACCCCGCCGGACTTTTTTCACATTTTTTGTCCGACTTTTTTAAAGGTTTGCCCCAAAACCGCCCGCTTTTTCTTTGTCCCTCCCATCCCGAACAAAAATCTTGCGTCTTTCCTGAAAAAACGCGGGAAACCGATTGATTTTTTTCTCGGGCTATGATATAATTTCACGGAATGGCAAAAAAATCATTTCATGATAAGTAGGCTTACAGAAAGGAAATGACATGAACTATCTCAAGGAAAGAATCGGCGAGGTGATCCACAAATTGCAGGATCGCATCGTCGTCGACCACGAAAAAATCATCGGGCTGGAACTCTGTGAGTGCGGCTACAAAAACGGGGAAAATGTCCCGCCGGCCGACGCCCAATGGAAACCCTTTGCCTGGGGCGACACTTTTGGCGGCAGCCATGAATGGCACGGTTGGTTCCGCGCCAAACTGGTCATCCCCGACCGCATGGTGGGCAAGCATGTCGAGCTTCACAACTGGGTCTCGCGCGCTTGGCCGCAATTCATTACTTATTTGGACGGCAAGACGGTGCAGGGCGGCGACAACAACCACACCGATTTCCCCCTCGACACCGACAAAAAGGAATATGAGCTTCTCTCCTATGTCTATGTGGGCTATTGCTCCGATGTTTCGGAATACTGCCCCGAGCTGCGGGTCATCGACGAGGACACGAAAAAGCTCTACTGGGACCTGCGGGTTCCCTATGATGTACTGGAGTTCACGCCGAAAGAGTCCTATGACTACTGCCGCATCCGCACGGCCTTAAACGAGGCGATCAATCTGCTCGACCTGCGCACCGCCGGCACCAAGGAATATGCCGCCTCGGTCAAGGCGGCGGACGCCTGGCTGCAAAAGCATTTCTATCACGAAGTCTGCGGCAAGCAGGAGGCCAATGTAGTCTGCATCGGCCACACCCACATCGATGTGGCCTGGCTCTGGCCGCTGCGCCAGACGAGAGAAAAGGCCCAGCGCTCCTTCTCCACCGTTGTCAACATGAAGAAGGAGTTCCCCGAATACAAATTCATGTCCTCTCAGCCTCAGCTTTACAAGTTCGTCAAAGAGGACGACCCCGCTCTCTACGAGGAGATCAAAGCGCTGGTCAAGGCCGGCCGCTGGGAAGTGGAAGGCGCCATGTGGCTGGAAGCCGACTGCAACCTGACAAGCGGCGAATCGCTGGTGCGCCAGGTATTGTTCGGCAAGCGCTTTATCAAAAACGAGTTCGGCAAGGACAGCAAGATTCTCTGGCTGCCCGATGTCTTCGGCTATTCCGCCGCCCTGCCCCAGATTTTGCGCAAGGCCGGCGTCACCCGCTTTGTCACATCGAAAATCAGCTGGAACGAAACCAACAAAATGCCCTGCGATGTCTTCTCCTGGGTCGGCATCGACGGCAGCGAGATTTTCTCCTATTTCCTCACGGCGCAGGACTGGAAAGGCGGCCCCTGCCCCAACGGCACCACCTATAACGCCGACATCACCCCCCGTCAGATCCGCGGCTGCTGGGAGCGCTTCCAGCAGAAGGACATCGCCAACGAAACGATCAGCACCTTCGGCCACGGGGACGGCGGCGGCGGACCGACCCGCAACATGATGGAAGTGGGACGGCGCCTTGCCAAAGGCATCCCCGGCGTCCCCACCGTTTCCTTTGAGTTTGCCGGCGACTTCCTCGACCGGATGGAAGAAAAAACCAAAGACAGCCGTTTTTTGCCCCAATGGGTGGGCGAGCTTTATCTCGAATACCATCGCGGCACCTATACCTCCATCGCCAAAAACAAGAGAAACAACCGGCGCAGCGAATTTCTCTATCAGAACGCCGAGCTGATTTCTTCCATCGGCAAAGCGGTCCTCGGCGGCAGTTATCCCCAGAATGTCCTGAACGAGGGCTGGGAAAAGATTCTGCTCTGCCAATTCCACGACATCATCCCCGGCTCCTCGATCAAAGAGGTGTATGATGTATCGGACGGCATCTACGCCGATCTCATGGACAAAGGGCAAAAGATCGTGGACGAGGGGCTGGAGGCGCTCGCCGAAAATGTATCGGAAAGCGGCACCATGGTCTTCAATCCCAACGGCTTTGTGGCGCAGGGCTTAGTCGAAACGCCGGACGGCGACATCGCCTGGGCAGATAACATCCCCGCCAAGGGCTACCGTGTCCTGTCTTCTCTTTCTACCGCCTGCCATGTCGCCGCGTCTGTCAAAGAGCGGGTACTGGAAAACGAGTATGTCAAAGTGGTGTTTGACAAAGCGTTTGAAATTGTCTCTCTCTATGACAAGAAAGCCGGACGGGAGATTCTGCCGGCAGGCGCCAAAGCCAACACCCTGGTGGCCTATGAAGACATTCCCCGCGCCTGGGACGCTTGGGAAATCACCAATTACTACACCGAAAAAAGCTGGCCCGTGTCGGCGCTCGACAGCGTGAAGCTCTGGCAAAAAGGTGCAAAGAAAGGCTTTGAAGTCAAGCGCTCCTTCCAGAACAGCACCATCACGCAGATCATCACCCTCACCGACCACAACGCCCTTGTGACCTTTGAAACCACAGTGGACTGGAAAAACGACCATGTCCTTCTGCGCACGCTCTTCCCCACCAACTTCAACACCAACCGCGCCACTTATGAGATTCAGTACGGTCATGTGGAACGCCCCACGCACCATAACACCAGTTGGGAACAGGCCAAATTTGAGGTCTGCGCCCATAAGTGGGCGGATATCGCCGAGGACGGCTACGGGCTGAGCCTGCTCAACGACTGCAAGTACGGTCACAGCGCGCAAGGCGCCACCTTGGGGCTGACGCTTCTCAAGAGCGCCACCTATCCCAACCCAGCGGCTGATAAAGAGGTGCATCATTTCACCTATGCTCTCTATCCTCACAGCGGCGATTTCCGCGCCGCCGGCACGGTGCGCGAGGCCTACCTTCTGAACAATCCGTTAAAGGCGGTAAGCGCCGCCGGCAAGGGTTCCCTGCCCGCCTGCTTCAGCGCGGTCAGCGCCGACAAGGAAAATATCTTTGTGGATGTGATGAAAAAGGCCGAGGACGGCGATGAAACCGTGATCCGCCTCTATGACGCCTACAACCGCCGCTCCCAGGCAACCCTCACCTTCGGCATTCCCGTCACGACCTGCCAGGTATGCGATCTGTTGGAAAATCCCATCGCCACGCTGCCGGTGGTCAACAACACCGTAACGCTGGAAGTCAAGCCCTTTGAGATCGTCACCCTGAAACTGTCATAAATTAAAACCCAACGCCCGCCAAGATCGCCGCTGTCAAGAATGGTTTTGGCGGGCGTTTTTCCGGCTTTGCCTTCCTGTTCATAAAAAATTAATATTTTCGCTATTGCAAACGAGGGTGTTTTGTGGTAGAATATCCCATGCGGCTATCCGAAATACGGAGAAGTACTCAAGAGGCCGAAGAGGCGCCCCTGCTAAGGGTGTAGGTCGTGAATAACGGCGCGAGGGTTCAAATCCCTCCTTCTCCGCCACCGTCGTGGCAAGCCTTTTGGGCTTGCCACGATTTTTTTTGTAAAACGGACGGCTTTCCTCTTTGGGGCAACCATCCGTTGACAAAATCAAGCGGGATTCTCTTGATACATGATTTGAGATGTGGTATACTGGAATTGTTCCAAAACACATATCGTTTAGGAGAATCTTATCATGCTTGCGTTAAAATTAGGTGAAAAAATCAGAGCGGCAAGAAAGACGCGCAATCTCACACAAGAGGAACTTGCCGAACAGCTTGGTGTGACCAGAGCTGCAGTCAGCAAATGGGAAAATGCGGAGAGTTATCCCGATATAACGATACTACCGCAAATCGCACAGTTGTTTCATATGACGATCGATGAACTTTTCGGCTATGTCCTAGAACCCAAACCCTTGAAAATTATCAATCAATATCACTTTGGATTCTCACTGGATGATGTTGACAAACGCATTTTGAACTATGGAACAGTAAAGGAATGCGGCATTTATCCCTGTGAACGCCCTGTTGAAGAAAACGCAGAAAAAACATGGGAAGTACGGATTCATTTCATATCCGAAGAGGAACATTTTCCGTATATTCTTCAAAAATATATAAAGCCCGGGATTCTTATTGACGGTTACAGCGTAAGAGAAGTCGATGGCAAAGTCATGGATGATGTTTTGCCGAATAAGCACTATGTATGCAGTAAAAAAGTCTGGGAATACAAAACCGCAGATCATGAATATTTGATGCAGATGTTGCGGGAACAGATCGAAATGGGTTTGATCGATGATAAAGATGCTCTCCTATGATTTTATGTTCTTTCAGCAGCCTCGTGTTTACCGCCTGTAGTGCTGGTTCACTCTTATGCGCTGAAAGGCATACATTTTGAGCAGCCCTTCCAACACAAAATCTGGATTTTATCCCGGTTTTGTGTTGTAACCTGAATTTTGCGATATAATAACTCCAAGGAGAATGTATTATACAATATATGGATATACAACTTGATCGCATAACACAATCTGGAAAAAGAGCGTTTTCACAACTGATAAACTTATACAATTTTAACTATGATTTTACAAACTACTTGAACGACGATATTCCCGAAGACGGTTTTTTCTATGGCGATGCAGATTATTATTTAAGTAACGAGAAAATGCAGAGTTTTTTTATTCGAGTGGATGGAAAAATTGCGGGATACTTGGTAATAGCAGACGGCGGGGATAGATATTTAAAAGATGACCAAGCGCACAACATAGATGAATTTTTCATCACAAGGAAATATCGCCGCAAAGGGATCGGAAGAGTTGTTGCAACGATGGCTTTTGATATGTATAAGGGAAACTGGGAAGTATGCCAGATGCAAGATAATATTTCAGCGCAGCAATTTTGGCTTTCTGTAATAGATCAGTACACGGCCGGTAATTATAAAAAATGCGGAAGCATAGAGGATGAAATGGTTGGGTTTATTTTCAATAACAGCATATTTTAAAATTGAAAACACCATTGATTTTTGCGACTTGTGGGGCAAGAATTCACATCTATACACCAAAAAAATCTTTTTTATAGTGCTTAGGCAGTCAAGACCACCGGTTCAACCAGTGGTCTTGACTTTTGACTCTTCACTTTTTATTGAGCTTTTCTTTCCAATTTTATTTGACGCTGTAGAGGGACAAAAACATCGGCGCGGCATACGCTCCATACGGATACCATACCGTCAGAGCAGCTTTTTTCTGATCAGTGATACCGTATATTGTCCGATACAACCATGGTGTCACGCACGCGGTGCCAAGTGTGGCGGCAGGTGGCTAACTTTGCCGCGTTAAACAGGGCGAAAAGGTCCGGAAAATAGCCGTAACTGATGTAATATACCCCGCTTACGCCGTCCGTGCAGTTGATCTCCAGGGCAACCAGCGTGTCGAGTGCGTCAAGGATTTCCTCCTCCGAAAGGCCCGTCGCCGCAGCAATCTCCGCCGGGGTGTGA
>CANQXN010000080.1 GCA_947627815.1 uncultured Clostridia bacterium
CATAGGTGATCGGAATCCGACGCTCACTGTTGGTAATATATACCACAAAGTAGATCATCAGGACAAAGATCACAGTGACAAGGATACCGAAGAAGATACCCCAGCCGATGACATTCGATGTGAAGAGGTTGACGATGCTGCCGGCAAGGGCCGGACCCTGAGAAAGGATGTTGACAAACAGGATCATGGAGATACCGTTGCCAATGCCCCGCTCGTTGATTTTTTCACCCAGCCACATGATCAGCGAAGCGCCGGCGGTAAACGAGGCGACAATCGCGAGCATCTGGAGAATGGAATAATTGCCGACTTTCCAGGTGTTGGATTTGACCAGCCAGCCGTTTCTGGCAAGGATCAGGTAATATGCCAAAGAGGTGACGACAGCAAGAACGATGGTAAGGATTCTTGTGGCCTTTTCGATCTTCTTTTTGCCTTCTTCATCCTTGGACATTTCCTGCAGCCGTTTGAAAGCTACAGAAAGCAGCTGCATAACGATCTGTGCGGTAATGTACGGGCTGATACCGAGGGCAAAGAAGGTCGCCTGACCCAAAGCGCCGCCGGAAAGCACATTCATATACGAAAAGATCGTATCGCCATAATAGGCATTGAAAGAACCGAGGACATCCGAACTGACATATGGCACCGGTACGGCGCAACCCAAGCGGTAGATCAACAGGATCAGAGCCGTAAACAGGATCTTTTTCCGGATATCAACTGCCGCCCAGATATTCCTGATTTTCTGAATAGCCGCTTTCATCAGATCACCTCGACCGTACCGCCGAGCGCTTTGATCTTTTCATCGGCTGTTTTCGAGATGGCTGACACCTGAACGGTTAATTTCTTTGTCAGTTCGCCGTTGCCGAGCACCTTGACGCCGTCGTAGAGCTTTTTGACAAGACCCATTTTGACAAGCGTTTCCGCGTTGACCACGGCGCCGTCCTCAAATACATTGAGAGAACCGACATTGACAATCGCATAAACAGTGGCAAATTTATTTTTGAATCCCCGTTTCGGGAGCTGTCTGTAAAGCGGGAACTGTCCGCCTTCAAACCCGACGCGCACGCCGCCGCCCGAGCGGGCATTCTGACCTTTGTGTCCTTTGCCGGCCGTTTTACCGTTCCCCGAGCCGGTGCCTCTGCCCTTGCGGAAAACCGCTTTGGCAGAACCTTCCGCCGGGGAAAGTTCGTGGAGCTTCATGGTAATTCCTCCTTTATCGTTTTTCGTTTCTTATGCAGAAACTTCTTCCACCTTGACAAGATGAGAAAGCACTTTGATCTTTCCCTGTGTTGCCGGTGTATTGGGGAGAACTTTTTGATCTCCGATCTTTTTGAGAGCCAGTGAAGCGGCCGTCGCTTTGGTATTGGGAAGTTCACCGATCAGGCTTTTGACAAGCGTGATCTTTACCATTTTGTTATCCATGACCGATCCCCTCCTCAAACTTTGCTGACATCAATACCGCGCATTTTCGCGACTTCCTCTGCCGTCCGCAGCTGCTTCAGCCCCTCAAAGGTGGCCTTGACAACATTGGTGGGATTGGAAGAACGGAGGCATTTTGCACGGATATTTTTGATGCCCGCCATCTCCAGCACCGCTCTCACGGTACTGCCGGCGATAATACCGGTGCCTTCGGGGGCGGGCTTCAAAAGAACCTTGCCGGCGCCAAACTCACCGATCACCTCGTGAGGAATGGTGTTGCCCTTCAAAGACACGGTAATCATATTTTTCTTGGCATCCTCAATCCCCTTGCGGATGGCTTCGGGGGTTTCGGCTGCTTTGCCTAAGCCGTAGCCGACATGGCCGTTGCCGTCGCCCACCACCATAATGGCAGCAAAGGAACCGACACGACCGCCTTTTACGGTCTTGGACACTCTCTTGATCGCAACGCGTTTCTCCTGAAGATCGACCGTTGTGGCGTCAAACTTATTTGTAGCCATAGTACTCTCCTTACCCTTTCTCAGAACTTGAGGCCGGCGGCGCGGGCGCCCTCGGCAAGCTCAAGCACGCGTCCGTGATAGAGATAGCCGCCGCGGTCAAAGACCACAGTTTCGATCCCTTTGGCTTTGGCCCGTTCCGCGATCATGGTTCCGACTTTTTTGGCCGCTTCTTTATTGCTGCCGATCATGCCGAAATCCTTTTCATAAGAAGAGGCGGCGCAAAGCGTGGTGCCGGTCGTATCATCGATGATCTGCACGGATATATGGGCATTGGAACGATATACGCACAGACGGGGGCGTGCGGGCGTACCGGAGATTTTCGCTCTGACTCTGGTATGTCTTTTCTTGCGTTGAAGATTGGAATCTCTTTTCGTAACCATTTCGTCTTACTCCCCTTTCACTTTTTCCCGGCCTTACCGGCTTTGCGGCGGATATGTTCGCCGGCATACTTGACGCCTTTGCCCTTATAGGGTTCGGGCGGTCTCTTGCCTCTTACTTCCGCGGCGACCTGGCCAACCTTCTGCTTATCGATGCCGGAAACGACCACCGTGGTGTCGTTGGGGCAGGAGAAGGAAACCTCGTCGGTATCCTTGAAAATCACAGGGTGGGAATAGCCGAGGCTCAGGGTGAGCGTCTGCCCCTGTTTGTTGGCTCTGTAACCGACGCCGACAATCTCCAGGGTTTTGCTGTAGCCGTTGGTAACACCTTCCACCATATTGTGGATGAGGGTGCGGGAAAGACCGTGGAGCGATCTCGACACTTTTTCGTCATCCGGCCGTGTCACATGGACTTCACCGGGCGCCACATTCACCGTGATAACGGGAGAAATCTGTGTGGCAAGCGTTCCCTTGGGTCCCTTGACGGTAACCAGGTTGTCGGCGTTGACGGTGACATCAACACCGGCGGGAACAACAATAACTTTTCTACCGATTCTGGACATACTGTTATTCCTCCTTAATTACCAAATGAACGCAAGGATTTCACCGCCGACATTCTCGGTGCGCGCTTTTTTGTCGGTCATGATGCCCTTGGAAGTGGATACGATGGCGATGCCTAAACCGTTCATGACCTTAGGCATATCCTCGCAACTGGAATAAATACGCAGACCGGGCTTGGAAACGCGTCTAAGCCCCTGGATCACCTGCTTTTTGCCGATGTATTTCAGGGTAATGCGAATCACGCCCTGTTTGCCGTCTTCGATCACCTGATAGCCCTTGATATAGCCTTCTTCCACCAAGATGTCGGCAATTGCCTTCTTCATGTTGGAAGCGGGTACATCAACGGTTTCGTGTCTTGCCGCATTGGCATTGCGGATCCGGGTGAGCATATCCGCAATCACATCAGAAATTTGCATAATTATTAACCTCCTATGCAAGTTTGATCTCTCTTGCTGCCCCTTGGAGCGGACGCTTGACGAAGCGCCCGGGGCCTGCCACCGGCGGTTAAAGTTTTCTTTCCTTTCCGGTTTGGGAGATAGTCGATTCAAATTGTTCTGTGGCGCAAAGCTGCCCGGGAATTACCAGGAAGCCTTTCTCACGCCGGGGATCTCGCCTTTATAAGCCAATTCCCTGAAGCAGATACGGCAGATGCCGTATTTGCGGAGGTAAGCGTGCGGACGGCCGCAGATTTTGCAGCGGTTATACTCACGGGTGGAGAATTTCTGCTTCTTCTGCTGCTTGTTGATCATTGACTTCTTAGCCATGCTGCTCTTCCTCCTTTACTCAGGCATTGGCAAACGGGGCGCCGAAGAGCTTCAAAAGCTCTCTTGCTTCCTCGTCTGTCTTGGCGGTAGTCACAAAGGCGATATCCATGCCGCGGATCTTTTCCACCTTATCGTAATCGATTTCGGGGAAGATCAGCTGTTCCTTGAGTCCCAGGGAGTAGTTCCCTCTGCCGTCGAAGGCGTTGGGATTGATGCCCTTGAAGTCGCGGACGCGGGGGAGAGCGAAGCTGAAGAGTCTATCCATAAACTCATACATTCTGTCGCCCCGCAGGGTCACTTTCACGCCGATCTTCATGCCCTGACGGACTTTGAAGTTCGCGATGGACTTTCTGGCGTAAGTGGGAACGGCTTTTTGACCGGCAATCGCGGTGATCTCGTTGATGACATTCTCAATGACTTTGGCATTGTCGCGGCCGTCGCCGGCGCCGACATTGATCACGATCTTATCCAGCTTGGGGATTTCCATCACACTCTTATAGCCGTATTTTTTCAGGAGGGCGGGCGCGATGTCATTCTTGTACAAATCTTTCATTCTTGCCATGATCCCGTACCTCCTTAGTCAAATTTATAACCGCATTTGGCGCAGACGCGGACTTTCTTGCCGTCGTCGGTCAACTGCGTATGTGTGCGGACACCCTTATCGCACTTCGGGCAATAAAGCTGTACTTTGCAGGCGTAGAGAGGAGAATCGACTTTGACGATGCCGCCCTCGTCGCCCTGCTTTTTGGGTTTTACATGTTTGGTGACGGTGTTGAACCCTTCCACAATCACCTTGCCCTCTTTCGGGGCGACCTCAAGAACTTTGCCGGTAACATGGGCGCCGCTCTTGGTGACTTTGTTGTTTTTATGGCCGGTAAGAAGTACGACGGTGTCACCGGTTTTCACATGCATTTTACTCATCTTGTGACCTCCTTACAGTACTTCCGGCGCAAGGGACAGGATCTTGGTGTACTCTTTATCGCGGAGTTCACGGGCGACAGGCCCAAAGATACGCGTCCCGACGGGGTTCTTGTCTTCCTTGATAATAACAACGGCGTTATCGTCAAACCGCACATACGAGCCATCCACGCGGCGGACGCCTTTTTTCGTGCGCACCACCACGGCTTTGACCACATCGCTCTTTTTGACCTGCCCGCCGGGCGTCGCTTTCTTCACGCAACACACGACGACATCGCCGATCGAGGCATAGCGTCTGCCCGAGCCGCCGAGGACACGAATGCACATGACCTCTTTCGCACCGGTGTTGTCAGCTACCCTCATAAAAGATTGCTGTTGAATCATTTATCGGTTCCTCCTATTTCGGCACAATCGGTTGTACCTACTATTGAAACAGTTGATTATTTCGCCTTTTCGATGATGGTAACGACACGCCACCGTTTGGTCTTGGACAAGGGTCTTGTTTCCATGACTTCCACCACATCTCCGACGGAGCATTGGTTTTCTTCATCATGGGCGTGCAGTTTCTTGGTGCGTTTCACGATTTTGCCATACATCGGATGCTTAACATTATCTTCGATTGCCACGACCACGGTCTTGTCCATGGAAGTGCTGATCACTTTGCCGACTCTGGTTTTACGCAGGGTGCGTTCAGTAGTAACTTCACTCATGACTCATTCTCCTTTTTAAAATCAAGCATTCATTTCGTGGAGAATCGTCATGACGCGAGCGATATCCTTTTTGACATCCTCGATGCGATGCGTATTCTCGAGCTGGTTAATCGCTTTCTGGAAACGAAGATTCAGAAGCTCTTCCTTCAATTCCTTGAGCTTGGTCTGAAGCTCTTCGGGAGACATTGATCTGAGTTCTTTTGCTTTCATGATTATACCTCCTCGGAAGCTACAGCGTCGCTTTTGACGACGAACTTGGTCTTGATGGGGAGCTTGTGTCCGGCAAGACGCATGGCTTCCTTGGCCACATCCACAGGAACGCCATCCATTTCAAACAGAACTCTGCCCGGTTTCACAACGGCTGCCCAGTATTCGGGAGAACCTTTACCGGAACCCATACGGGTTTCAGCCGGTTTCTCGGTGATGGGTTTATCCGGGAAAACTTTGATCCAGACATGGCCGCCACGCTTGATGTATCTCGTCATGGAGACACGGGCCGCCTCGATCTGGTTGCCGGTCAGCCAACAGGGTTCAAGAGCAACCAGGCCGTAAAGCCCGTTGGTAATGGTATTGCCGCGAGTGGCTTTGCCCTTGAGTCTGCCCCGCTGAACGCGGCGGTATTTCACTCTCTTCGGCTGTAACATTATTTGTTGCCCCCTTCTTTGTTGGTGTTGGGTTTTCTGTCACCGTAGGGGCGATTGCCGCCGGTACGGTTGCCACTGAAGGGACGATTGCCGTCGCGGCGCCCGCCGTCACGGCGCTGTCCGTCGCGGCGCCCACCGTCGCGGCGTCCGCCGTCACGTCTTCTGTCGGGTCTGGGCTGATTGGTTTCGGGCTTTACGGTGGTGAAGTTCTTCTTCACTTCCGGGAGCACCTCGCCTTTGAAGATCCAGACCTTCACGCCGACTTTGCCGTAGGTGGTATTGGCTTCCCACACACCGTAATCGATGTCGGCACGCAGCGTCTGCAGCGGAATGGTTCCTTCATGATATTGCTCTGTCCGGGCAATTTCGGCGCCGCCCAAACGGCCGGAGACCATGATCTTGATGCCCTTGGCACCTAAACGCATGGATCTGCCGATGGCCAGTTTCATGGCGCGGCGGAACGCGATACGGCGTTCCAGCTGGCTTGCCACATTCTCGGCAACCAGCTGAGCCGAAAGATCGGGCTGTCTGACTTCTACGATATTCACAGAAGTAGGTTTGCCGACTTTCTGTTCGATCTCTTTTTTCAGGCTCTCGATTTCCGAGCCGCCCTTGCCGATGATCATACCGGGTTTCGCGCATTCGATAAAGACTCTCACTCTGCCGTCGCCGGTTCGCTCGATCTCGATCTTCGGGATGCCGGCCGCGACATACTTGGTCTTGATAAACTTTCTCAGTTTATAGTCGGACACCAGGGTGTCGCCAAAGGTTTCATCCTTTTCAAACCACCGGGAGTCCCAGTTTTTAATCACACCGACACGAAGTCCGTGCGGATTTACTTTCTGTCCCATTCGGTAATACCTCCTTCTTCCCTTATTCTTTCTCTTTGAGAATGATTGTCATATGGCTCGATCTTTTCAGGATGCGGTCAAACCCGCCTCTGGCCCGCGCCATGCCTCTTTTGAGGGTAGGACCGGGGCAGACAAAGCAGGTGGCCACATAGAGCTTATCGGTATCCATGTGGAAATTTGCTTCGGCATTTGCCATCGCGCTGGCAAGCAGCTTCACAAGATACTCGGAAGCGGCTCTGCGCTTATTTTTAAGAATGCCCATCGCAACAGCGGCGTCCTTTCCCCGAATCAGATCGAGGACGGGGGCAACCTTTTGCGGCGAGATACGGGCATATCTCAGATGTGCTTTTGCTTCCATTACAATTTGCCTCCCTATACTTAGTTACCGTTGTTGGATGTTTTCGATCCCGCGTGACCCTTAAAGGTTCTCGTGGGAGCAAATTCACCGAGTTTATGGCCAACCATATCCTCGATGATATACACCGGAATGTGCTTGCGGCCGTCGTACACGGCAATGGTATGACCGACAAACTCAGGATATATGGTGGAAGCTCTCGACCAGGTCTTGAGAACCTGTTTGTTGCCGCTTTCGTTCATGGCAACAATTCTGTTGTAGAGCTTTTCTTCCACAAAGGGCTGTTTTTTCAAGCTTCTGCTCATTACTTCACGCCTCCTTCTTATTTGCCGTTTCTATGTCTGACGATGAACTTCTCGGTCTTGGCCTTCTTGTCGCGGGTCTTATAACCGAGGGCGGGCTTGCCCCAAGGGGTCACAGGACCGGGACGGCCGACCGGCGCTTTGCCTTCGCCGCCGCCGTGAGGGTGGTCGCAGGGGTTC
>CANQXN010000081.1 GCA_947627815.1 uncultured Clostridia bacterium
CAACAACGCCGGCGCCGCCGGACAAAAATCAAAACCGAAAAAGAAGAAAATTGCGCGAAAGCAAAAAGACCCCCATGAGACTTTGAGTAAATGGTGGTTCATCGGCGCGCTCGCTGTCGGCCTTATCGCGGCGGGGGTGGTGTTAGCCTCTTTCCTGCTCGGCTCGCGGGCGCGCGCCTTCCGCTATGACGAGGCAAGCGGCAGTTTTACCAACGAAGCGACCGGCACGGTCTATCAAAAAGCGACCGGCTGGCGGGCGTATAACGATACGGAAAAGAAAGACCCATACGGCAAAGCGGGCGATCGGATGCTTTTCACCGTCTCTTATAAGACCTCGTTCGGCTATTGGGAGGAACTCGACCCCGCCATGTATCTTCAGGACGCGTCGGGGCAGCTCTATATTCCAGCGGCCTTGCAGATGCCGTCGCTTGACAGTTTCAAATGCGACGCCATCCAGCTTGTCGACGCCGATCGGTCGAATATTTCCTATGCCACGCTGAACGAAGAAGGGGCGGCTTCCTTGGTGGAAGAATATTTGCAGAAGCGCTTCTACAGCCTCTACGGCGACGACGGCCTTCCGCAGCATACCTTTGTCCTTCTTTTGGAGTCGAAAGCTTATCCTGTCCGCTATGTTTTGTATTTGGTGCGCCACGACAACGGCGAACTGTCTGTCTACAGTGATGAAGACCGGACCGGCATGAAAATCTCCGACGACTTTTTCAAGGATTTCTTCCAGGGCGACTCTTTCAAGGAGCTTTTTGACGATTACGATACGGAGCAAGGCTCATGAGCGCGCCGGCCGTTGTCCTCTGTCGGGGCGGTGCCGGGGCTGTTTGGCCGGTGGAGGCGCTTGCGGCGCTGGAACGCCGCTCCTTTTCCGATCCCTGGTCGCCCCTCTCCTTTGAACAGTTGAGCCGTATGCCTCAGGCGAGGCTCTTTACTTTGACCGAGGAAGCCACCGACGCCACGCCAGCGCTTGTCGGCTTTGCCCTCCTTCTCTCCCTGCCGCCGGAAGGCGAACTTTTAAATCTCGCGGTGGCGCCCGAAAAGCGCCGCCAAGGAAAGGGCAAGGCGCTGATGGCGGCGCTTCTTGCCGCCTGCCGAGAAGAGAAAATCGCTGATCTTTATCTCGAAGTGCGCGCCTCCAACAATGCGGCGCGGGCGCTTTACGGCAAATGGGGCTTTGCCGAAGTGGGGCGGCGATGCGGCTATTATGCCAACCCCCGCGAGGATGCCCTGGTTATGCGCCTCGACCTTATCTAAGTTGAAGCGCGGCTGACGGGCGGCGCAAGACTGCTTTTTCCGACTGCCTATATCCCCCTGTTTTGTGGTGATAACATGTTGATTTTAGCTTTTGAATCCTCCTGCGATGAGACATCGGTGGCGATTGCCGCCTTTGAAGACGGCCGCGCGCGCCTTCTCGCCAATCAGACGGCCACCCAGATCGCGATACACGCCCTGTATGGCGGCGTGGTGCCGGAGATTGCCGGCCGGGCGCATACCGAGGCCATTTCGCAGTTGACTTACGCCGCCTTTGAAGAGGCCGGCGTCAAGGAGAGCGAGATCGATGCCGTGGCGGTGACGAACCGCCCCGGGCTTATCGGCGCTCTTCTGGTGGGGCTTTCCTATGCCAAAGCCTTCGCCTTTGCCCATAGGCTGCCGCTTGTGGCGGTCGATCATATCAAAGGGCATATCGCGGCGGCCTATTACGAATATCCCGCGCTTCAGGCGCCTTTTACCGCGCTTGTCGCCTCGGGCGGCCATACTTCTCTTGTCGAAATGAAAACGCCCACCGAGGCCGTCACCTTGGGGCGCACGATGGACGACGCCATCGGCGAGGCCTTTGATAAAGCGGCGCGGGTGTTGGGCATTCCCTATCCCGGCGGCGCCGAACTCGATAGGCTCGCGGGGCGGGGCAATCCCGCCGCCATGCGCTTTCCTTCCGCCGCACTGCCCGACAGCCTGAACTTTTCTTTCAGCGGCTTGAAAACCGCCGTCATCAACGAAGTGAATACCCGGCGGCAAAAGGGAGAGGCCGTGATACGGGAAGATGTCGCCGCCTCGCTGACCGCCGCGGTGGTCAGGGCCGTGGTTACCACTTTAGAAAAATGTTATCGGCAAAAGCCTTTTTCTTCCTTTGTGTTGGCCGGCGGTGTCGCCGCCAATTCTCACCTGCGGCGGGCGGTTGCCGCCTTTGCCGAAGAACACGGGGTCACGCTTTGCCTGCCCTCGCTCCCTTTTTGCTCCGACAACGCCGCTATGATCGCCGCGCAGGGCTATTACGAATATAAAGCCGGTCATCTGGCCGATCTCTCCTTGAACGCTTATCCCACGGCAAGGAACAAAGAGTGATCGCTTTTTTCCGCCGCTAAGGCCGGCGGCGAACATTTTTTCGCCCGCTTTTTTTGGACGGCGCCGGCTTTTTGCTCCCGCTTTTTTTTGCGGGATGTTTGAGTTCTTTTCTTTTTTGTTTCATGCCGAAACTTGCCGTGTCGCTACCCCGGCCGACAGGTCGGCCGAGGCGGCTTTGCTTTGACCGCTTCGGTGAAATCAACAAAAAATTTGTTCGTTTTTTTGCGCGGATCGATCAAAAAAGACGATTTTTTCAGACAAAAAATTAACAGGCGCCGCAAGGGAGCGCCGGCAGACAGGTTTTCCACATTTTCCACAAGCGGCCTGTGGAAAACTCGGTTGCCGATTCGGTGTTTCCCTTTTTTTCGCTTGATTTCGACAGATGCGCTGTGGAAAACCCTGTGGAAAATGTGGAAAACTCAAAAAATCCCCGGGGTTTTCCACAAGCCGGCGGCGCTGCCATCATGTTGCACAAAGCGGCGCCGCAAGGGAGCCGCGGCGCGTGACCGGGGCAAAAGGCGGTATCGGATCCGCTGACAAGACTTATCAAGAATCTTCCTGCCGCTATGCGGAAAAGACATGCGGACAGGGAAACAGGAGGCGTTATGCAACCATACGAACAGGCCATTGAGCGGGCGTTGGCTCACTATAAAGCGCTGCTTACAGAACAGCTCGCACGGGTGGAAGAGATTAACCAAAGTGCCGACTTTGTGGATTATGCAACCAAAAAGCCGCTGGTGATCGGCGTTTGCGGTGGCGACGGCATCGGCCCTATCATCACCGCCGAGGCCGAACGGGTGCTCGAGGATCTTTTGCGTGAGGAAATCGAGGCCGGCGCGATTTGCTTTAAAACCATCGACGGCCTCACCATCGAAAACCGGATCGCGCGGGGGAAAGCCATTCCCGACGAAGTGCTGGCCGCGTTGAAAAGCTGCGATGTCATTTTAAAAGGCCCCACCACCACGCCCAAAGCCGGGGACGGTATGCCCAATCTCGAAAGCGCCAATGTGGCCATGCGCAAAGCGCTCGATCTCTTTGCCAATGTCCGGCCGGTGCGCGTGCCGGATCAAGGCATCGACTGGACATTTTTCCGCGAAAACACCGAGGGCAGCTATGCCGTGGGCAGTAAAGGCAGTCATGTCACCGACGACCTCGCCGTGGATTTCTGCATCACCACCACCGAGGGTACGCGGCGCATCGCCCGGTTGGCGTATGAATATGCCAGAGCCAACAAAAAAACGCGGGTATCGATTGTCACCAAAGCCAATGTGATCAAGACGACCGACGGCAAGTTCCTTGATACCTGCCAGAAGATCGCGGCCGAGTACCCCGAGGTCGTGTTTGACGACTGGTATATCGATATCATGACCGCCAAATTGGTGGATGAAAAACGCCGCAGAGACTTTCAGGTGGTGGTGCTGCCCAATCTTTACGGCGATATCATCACCGACGAGGCCGCGGAATTTCAGGGCGGCGTGGGAACCGCCGGTAGCGCCAATATCGGCAAACGCTATGCCATGTTCGAGGCGATCCACGGCAGCGCGCCCCGCATGATCGAGGAAGGGCGGGGCGCTTACGCGGACCCCTCTTCCATGCTCCGCGCGGCCGTCCTTTTGCTGAATCACATCGGACGCGCCGACAAAGCGGCGCGCCTCGAACGCGCCTTGGATATCTGCCTTTTGGAAGAAAAGAAACTGATTGTCACAGGCCGCCCCACCGGCGCCACCTGTCAGGCGTTCGGCGCCTATGTGCGCAAGACCTTGGCATCGCTGTGACAGAACCTCTGCATAATGCCCGCCGGTCTTTTCGGACCGATCCCGACGAGGAAGGACAGAAAGGAAGGGTATGCCTATGCCTTATCCCAACGAAAGAAAGATTCCCCCGCAGGTGATCAAGCGCCTGCCCCGGTATTACCGCCATTTGGGCGAACTTTTGGCTTGCGGAATCTATCGCACAAGCTCCGGCGCTCTGGCCGAGCGTATGGGGCTTACCGCCTCCCAGATCCGGCAGGATCTCAACTGTTTCGGCGGCTTCGGACAGCAGGGTTACGGCTATAATGTCAAATACCTCTATTCCCAGATCGCCGAACTTCTCGGCGTGAACGATAAATTCCGGGCGATCATTTTGGGTGTCGGCGGTTTGGGTCGCGCCCTCGCCGAGAGCGATCTCTTTTTCGGCCGGGGCATCCGGCTCCTCGGCTTTTTCGATCCCGACGACGCCGTGACGGGCCGCTCGGTGGCGGGGTATGCCGTTTATCCCGCGAAAGAACTTTCTTCTTTTCTTGTGCGCGAGCCTGTGGACATCGCGGTTCTCACCGCCGATGCCGGCGAGGCGATGCCTCTGGCCGGCCTGCTCGATGAAGCGGGCGTGCGGGGCATATGGAATGTTTCGGGGGTCGAGCTGTCGGGGCTGCAAAAAGCCCATGTGGTGAATATGGCGCTGGCCGACTCTCTCCTGACCCTTTCCTATCGGATCAAAAATCACGAAAACGGCAGCGCCGACGCCGGAACAGGAGATGCGACATGAAACTTTTGTTTCATTACGGAGACGAGGTTCTCACACTGCCGGCGGCGACCGCTTCTTTTATCGGTACGGCCTCGCCGCTTGCGCTTTCTCTGCTTTTTCGTTTGGCCGCCGAACCCGGCCTGCGGGAGGCAACGCCCGCGCTTTTGGCAGAGCGCATGGCTGTTTCTGTCGACGCGGTGGAAGAGGCGCTGGCCTTTTGGCAAAAGACGGGGCTTCTCACCGATGAGCCGGATGAGCAGCCCGACACATCGGGCGGAAAACCCAAGAAACAAATGCCGTCTGCTATGTCCCACCCCCGTGCCGTGTCCGATGTCTCGGTCAAAACCGCCGATAACGGCGCGCGGGTAACGGTGGTGTCGGGCGAGGGAATGCCCAATTATACCGGCAAAGAGATCGAAGCCCTGATGCAGGGCGATCCCGCGCTTGCGCTTTTGATCGATGAATGCCAGAAAATCGCCGGCAAGCTTTTCAATGTCCGGGAGATCAATCAGGTGCTCGGTCTTGCCGATTATCTGCGGCTGGACAGCGACTATATCATTCTTCTTTTTCACTACTGCTGCAAGCGGGGGAAAAATTCGGTTCCCTATATTGTCAAAACCGCGTACGCGTTGGTGAACACCGAAGAGATCACGACATACGCGCAGTTGGAAGTGTATGTGGCGTCGCTGGAAAAAGTGAATACACTGGAACAAACGGTGCGCCGGCTGGCGGGGCTTGGCAGTCGGACGCTGACCGCGAAAGAAAAGAAAATCCTCTCTTCCTGGGCTTCCTTTTCGCCTTCGGAAGAGCTGGTCTCGCTGGCCTATGAAACCACCGTGAACAATACCGGCAAATTCATTTTTTCCTATATGGATAAAGTGCTGACGGCCTGGCATGAGGCCGGGTGCCGCACGGCGCAGGATGTGACGGCGGCGGCCGAGCGCCGCACCCGCGAGGCGTCGGGACAGAACAAGAGTTTTGATCTCGACGAGTTTTTCAAAGCGGCGGTCAAAAAGAGCTACGGCGAAAGCTGAGGCGTTGTCCCCCGAGGAATACGAAAAGGAAGGCGACAGGAAAAAGACCATGGCGTATCCAAACGAGAATCTGAACAAAGTAAGACAGACGCTCCGAACAAGACGCGCGGCGGCGCTCGCTGCGGCCAAAGCCCATCTGGAGGAGTTACATGAAAAATATCCCGATATCGCCGCCGTCGACAGCGCCTTAGCGCAAACCGGCTCCCGCCTTGTCGCGGCCATCGGGATGGGCGCTTGCGGCATCGAAGAGCGGGTTGCGGCTCTGCGGGAAGAAAATCTGCGCCTCCAGCAGGATCGGGCGGATCTTTTGCGTTTTCACGGTTATCCCGCCGACTACAGCGAGGTACACTATACCTGTCCCGATTGTCAGGATACCGGTTATCAGGGGACAACGATGTGCCACTGTATGAAAAAGGAGCTGGCGCTTTTGGGCTTGGAGAGCGCCGGCATCGCCGGCATGGCGAAAAAAGCGACCTTCGACAGCTTTTCGCTCTCCTATTATCAGGGGGAAGACCGCGCCGTGATGGAAAAGAGCTTGGCGCTCTGCCGGGCGTATGCCGATTCCTTTTCGCCCGACGCCGGCAGTCTTTTGCTCCTCGGCCCTACCGGGCTTGGCAAAACCCACCTGAGCTGCGCCATGGCGGTGAAGATCATCGAGGCGGGCTACCATGTGGTCTATCAGAGCGCGCCGGCGCTCTTTGCCGCCATGGAGGCGGAAAAATTCGGGCGTACGCCTCAGACGCCGCCCTCTCTCTTTTTTGAAGCCGATCTCTTGATCATTGACGACTTGGGCGTGGAGACCCCCGGCAATCTCAACATTAATTTTATTTATAACCTGATCAACGACCGCATGGTGAACGCGCGCCCCACTATTATCAGCACCAATCTGACGCCTTCCGCCCTCGAACAGCGCTATACCGACAGGATCGCCTCCCGGCTTTTGGGCGAATACCGGGTGGTGCGCTTTGTGGGCAGCGATATCCGGATGCAGCGGCTGAATCTCTGAAATAGAAAGCGTCCGACGCCCAAAGGGCAAACGAAGGAGATTTTCATGACAGACGAACAGGCGATTTTTCCGCAGGGCGCCGGCCTTTCTTTTCTCACCGGCGGCCTTTTGTCCGCGCCGCACGGGTTTTCCACCCGGTTGGGCGGGGTTTCCCGCGAAGCGCCGCTGGCCTCTCTCAATCTCGGCTACGGCCGGGGCGAGGAAGACGCTTTGGTCGAGGAAAACTATCGCCGCTTTTTCGCCGCTATCGGTATAGTTGCAACGCCTGCCGAGGCCGTGTGGGCGGAACAGATCCACTCTTCACTTGTGCGGATCGTGGACACCCCCGGCGTCAAGGAACCCTGCGACGGCTTTGCCACGCGGACAGCGGGGCTTGTCCTCACCGTGCGGGTAGCCGACTGTATGCCGATTTTGCTGGAAGATCCGGCAAGCGGCGCCGTGGCGGCGCTCCATGCCGGCTGGCAGGGGACGGTGAAGGATATCGCCGGCGCGGGGGTAGCGGCCCTGAAAGCGCTGGGCGCTTGCCCCGCAACGATCCGCGCGGTGCTGGGGCCTTCGGCGCGCAGTTGCTGTTATGAAGTGGGAGAGGATTTTTACAAAACGGTATCGGCGTGCCGGGGACAGGCGTTTGCTTCCGCTTTTATCGTTATGCGGGAGGGAAAGCGCTATGCCGATCTTGCCGGCATGAAT
>CANQXN010000082.1 GCA_947627815.1 uncultured Clostridia bacterium
GAAGGCAAAACTCGAAGTCACCGCGCCTTTTGCGGCCGAGATCCCCTGCACGGGGTACGGCTGCGCGGGCAACGCCGCCGCCGAGGGGCTGGAAGCGCCGCTTGCCGTCATCGAAGGGGTCGAACCCATGGACCTTGCCGATGTCAAGGGCAAAATTGTCTTTTATGCCGGCAGTCTCG
The DNA here is from genome assembly GCA_947627815.1 of uncultured Clostridia bacterium. Lineage (GTDB taxonomy): Bacteria > Bacillota > Clostridia > Oscillospirales > CAG-272 > RGIG1993. The sequence continues at coordinate 180 of CANQXN010000082.1, forward strand.
CCGTGGCATCGTATGAAAAAATCGTCAAGGCCGGCGCGGTGGGCATCGTCACCACCTGGGGGCGCTTTCTCGACCGGCCGGAAGAAACCGACAGGGAAGAGCGTATGCTGCGCGACCGCCACATCGCCGCGGGGCAGCTCCCCGCCGTGGCGATTCATGTCAACGACGCCATGAAGCTCTTGCAAAAGCGCCCCACTCGCGTCCGTCTGACCCTGGCGCAGCAAGAAGGCGAAGCGCCTTCGCAAAATCTCGTGGCGGAGCTTATCGGTCGCACGCATCCCGAAGAAATTATCGTTTTTACCGCCCATTACGACACGGTAATGCATTCCAAGGGCTATTTTGACAACGCCACCGGCACCGCCATGGTGCTGGAACTTCTGCGCTTTTTCGTCAAGAACCCGCCGAACCGAACCATGCGGTTCATTCTCTGCGGCTCGGAGGAGCGCGGCCTTTTGGGCAGCAAGGCCTATGTCGCCGCCCACAAGGAGGAGATGGAGAAAATCCGCCTTTGCGTCAATCTCGACATGGCGGGGCCTATTTTGGGGCGCGAAATGGCGTCTGTGACCGGCGAAGAGAGCCTTTGCCACGCGCTGACCTATTTCTACAAGACAGAGGGCTTTCCCATGCAGGTGCGGCAGGACATCTATTCCTCCGACTCCATTCCTTTTGCCGACGCCGGCGTGCCGGGCATTAACTTCTTCCGCGCCGCCGCGCCCGGTACTTCGCAGATTCACTGCCGCCACGATGTCGCCCGTATTCTCGCGCCCGAAAGCCTTGCCCGCACGACTGCTTTTGTGCTGGCCTTCGTCCGCCGGATCGACAGTGCCGCCTTCTTCCCCATTGACCGCGCGATGCCCAAAAACATGATCGAAAAACTCGATAATTATTTAGGAAAAACCTCCTTTTCTTGAAAAGAAAAGGAGGCAAAAGAACATTAAAAAAGGAAATTTCTGTCCTTTTCTTGAAAGAAAAGGACCAAAAGAACTTTAAAAAAGGAAAAATAAAAAAATTATCCGGAGGGAATGAAAAATCCTCCGGATATTTTTTGCTCTTTTCCTCCCTACTTTTCTTGAAAGAAAAGTAGGCAAAAGAACTTTTCCCCGAAAAAAGACATCAAACAGTGGCACCAAAAAGCCCCTTGCCCGGATAAAGTTTTTCCTCCCTACTTTTCTTGAAAGAAAAGTAGGCAAAAGAACTTTCCCCCGAAACGAGACTTTAAACAGTGGCACCAAAGAATCCCTTTCCCCGGTTAAAGTTTTTCCGCTTCCCTTTTTTCCAAAAAGGGAAGTTTTTTTATAAATTATTCATTATACCGAGGAAGAGGGGGAGGCCGGCGGGGTCGAGAATCATAAAGACAAAGGGGCGGTCAAGGCAAATCGAGACAATGGGCGGCGGCGGGGCGTCGGGCGCCGCGCCGGGCGCGACCTCCACCACTGTAGAAGCGGCGGCCTTGGCGCCCTCGGGCGTCACTTCCACATGGGTCTTTTGCAAAACGCTGCTCACCACCAGCGGATCGCTGCCGAAACTGCCCATCGCGGAGAGATCGAGATCGGCAAGGTCCAACCCCATGGCGGCAAAAAGCGGGCAAAAGTCAAAAGTCGTGTCAAAAGCAAACGCGGGCAAATAGGTGAGTACCTCCGCGCCACCACGGGGCGAAGAGAGCATCGCGGCAAGGCGCGCCGGCGTCAGCGTGGCGGCATAGGCTTCCGCGCTCATGCCCGACGGTGGCAGAATCGCAAAAAAGGAATAAGCGCCCGCGTCGCCTTCCTCTTGCGCGTAGGAGAGACGAAAGCCTAACGCGGCGTTTGGCTCGCCTGCCGAAACGGTCGTATCCGCCGAAGCGGTCGCATCGGTCGGAAGCGGGTCGATGTAATAGCGATCCAGCACGCGGAATAAAAATTCCGCCGTCACAGTGTCGCCCGAAGCTTGCGTGAAATGCCGACGGCGAATGTCGTCTTGCCGGTAGGTCGTCTCCCACCGCCCCGCAAAGGAGAGGGCGTTGATCAAAAAAGCGACACTGTCGGGCGAAATGCTCTCTAAAAAAGAAGGAATCATGCCGTCGGTCATGTCGCTGACCCAGCGGTTGATCGCCGCAAGCGTGGCATCGTCAAAAGGCGCCTGCAGGGCGGCGGCGCCGAAATAGTCGGCGTTGGTCTGCAAAAAAGTGTCCTTGATCTTGAGAAAAGGGTCGTCCTTGAACCACATGGCGTTCGCCGAACGCAGACAAAGGGCGTCGCTTTCGGGCAGAGAGGCTAAATAGGTGCCGAGATAGGCGTTCAGACTGTCGCGGTCAAGCCCGCCGAGCAGGGTTTCGAGGGCGGCGAGGGAATCGCCCGCCACGCCGTTTTGCAACAGCGCCAGCGCCGCCATCGCGGACAGGGGCGAGATCATGAGGTTCTCTTCGGCGCGCACTTCGGCGGATTTGGCAAACAGCGGGAGGGCAAAGGCGGCATAAGCCGCAAGAAAGGCGTCGTCGGCGGGCTTGGCGGCGGCGTTTTCATCGGCCTCAATGCCTCGCATCAGATTGGCGGGCGAGGCAAAGAGGGCGGCGGGCGTGTTTTCCCCCGCCGCGTCGCTTTCCGACAAGCCGCCGGTGTCGCCGGTGTCGCCGCTTTCGATTTGGCCGCAGGAGACAAACGAAAAGAGCAGTAAACAGGACAAAAGCAAAGCAAGAATTCGTTTCATTTTCTTATCTCCTTGTTGATTTTTAAAAGAAGAAGTTTATCTTCAAGCGTCGGGCAAAATGCTCCTGTCAATGATAATGGCAAAGGTAACGGTACAGCGCTCGCCGGTGGCTCTGTCATAGACGGTGACGGTCATGCCGCAGAGATAGACAAGCCGTTTTTCCTCGCCGGCGAGGCAGAGGCGGGCGATTTCCTGCCCGATGTCGGCGGCAAGCGAGGCATCGTGCGGCAACAGCGACGCTTCCACCGCCGCTTTGGCTAAGCGTTCGGCGCTTTCGCGCTCGGCCTCGCTCCCCTGCTGACCCTGCGGGGCGGGGGACACAAAGCCTTCCTCGCGGGGCAGGGCATCGGCGAGGCTTCCCGTCGCCGTCAGCTCATAGCGCGCGCCTTCCTGCGGGGCAAAGGAAAAGAGCTTTTCGACAAGATCCCCTGCCGAAGCGGGCGGCGTTCCCCCCTCGGGAATGTCGGGCGGGGTCGCGCGGTGCGCGATCCAGGCGCCGCCGCCGACCAAGGCCGCGACAAGAAGCATCAGCAGAGCGGCGTGGCTCATCACCGTCACGCGCCGGCGTTTTTGCGCCTTTTTCTCTTCCAAGGCGGTTTCCAGCGCGGCGCGGCGGGCGGCCAGCGCCGCTTTGATTTCTTCGGGTGTTCTTCTCATAAAAGGGCGGGACCTTCCTTTCGCACGGTTTTGTGAGAAATGTGCGGTTTTGATACCTTCAGTCTTCTTTATCGATGAGAAGCCGGAGTTTGACTTTGGCGCGGGACAGGGTATTATCCACCTGCTTTTTCGTGCAGTGCATGACGCGGGCGACCTCTTCGTAGGACATGTCCTCAAAATAGACGAGGTGGAGCGCCGTCCGCATCTTCTCGGGCAGGCCGGCCAGCGCCGTGGAGAGGGCGCGGAGGCGTTCGCTTTTCAAAAGCGCCTCTTCCAGCTCGCTTTCGTCGGCGAGTTCGGTTTCGTCGAGGGGCAGCGCTTCCCCCCGGCGCTTGCGCTTTTTGAGCTGCGTCAGCGCCCGGCTTTTGGCCATGGTGAAAAGGTAGGTGGACAGGGAACTTTTGAAATTGTACTTCTTTTTCACCGCAAGCTCGGCAAGGACATCGATGGCGACATCTTCCGACGCCGCGTAGTCCTGCAGATAGCGGTTGATGAAAAAGACCAGCCGATTGAAAAAGGCCGCCTGTATTTCGTCAAACGCCGATTCGTCACCGTCCAGAAAACGGCGGTAGCTACAAGCGTCGTTTTCCATGGCGATTCCTTTCGGTAAGTTCTTTCACCTTATTATACATGCTTTTTTAAAAAAATCCTAGTCCTTTTCTTGAAAGAAAAGGACCAAAAGAACTTTAAGAAGGGGAAAATAAAAAAATAATCAAAAAAATTTCAAATGCGGAAAAACTTTAAGCAGTGGCACCAAGAAACCCCTTGCCCGTTTAAAGTTTTTCCGCCCTACTTTTCTTGAAAGAAAAGTAGGCAAAAGAACTTTCCCCCCGAAAAAATTTTCAAACAGTGGCACCAAAGAAATAATTGCCCGGTTAAAGTTTTTCCGCTTCCCTTTTTTCCAAAAAGGGAAGAATGTGCTTGACGGAGGGAAGGGGATGTGGTATAATGGAGTTGAAAGTTGCCGCCAAAACGGAGCAACTTTCGATTCAAGGGAGGCGATTGGTATGAAGCCCATCAAAAGAGACGCGTATTTGCAGGAGCTGATTTCGAAAAAAGAGAACGGCATGATCAAAGTGATCACCGGGATCCGGCGGTGCGGAAAAAGCTATTTGCTGTTTGAACTGTATCGCAACTATTTGCTGTCTACCGGTGTCAAAGAGGAGAACATCATCGCGCTTGCGCTTGACACGCTTCAAAACGCGCCCTACCGCGATCCGATGAAGCTGTCGGACTATGTCACCGCCAAAGTCGCCGACAAATCGCAGATGTACTATGTCTTTATCGATGAAATTCAGTATGCGATCAAAAAAGAAGAGCTGAAAAGCGAGGAGCCGCTGCCGCTGTACGGCGTCCTCAACGGCTTTTTGCATTTGGGCAATGTAGATGTCTATGTGACGGGCAGCAATTCCAAACTGCTTTCCAAAGATGTCATGACCGAGTTTCGCGGGCGGGGCGACGAAGTGCGGGTGTTTCCGCTCACCTTTAAAGAATATTACGACTTTGTGGGCGGCGACAAGGCGGACGCCTTCGAAGCCTATGCGCTGTACGGCGGGCTGCCGTTCACGCTTTCTCTTCCCGACGCGAGGGCGAAAATGAAATACCTTACCGATTTGTTCCGGGAGACCTATTTTAAGGACATCGAAGAGCGATACGCCATCGAGCTGCCCGAAGTGATGAAGCTGCTTACCGACGACCTTTGTTCGTCGGTCGGCTCGCTTGTGAATGCCAGCAAATTGGCCAACACGCTCCAATCGGTGCGCAAAATCAAAGTCACTTCCGAAACGGTTTCACGGTATTTGGACTATTTAGAGGAGTCGTTTCTATTCTGCCACGCGAACCGGTACGATGTCAAGGGGAAACGGTATTTTTCCTATCCCTCCAAATATTATTGCACCGACATGGGACTGAGAAACGCGCGGCTGAACTTCCGGCAGGACGAAGAAACACACGCCATGGAAAACATTATCTTTAACGAGCTGATCGCCCGTGGGTACGCGGTCGATGTCGGCGTTGTGGAAGTGAACGAGGCGGGAAAGAAAAAACAGTGCGAGATCGATTTTGTCGTCAATTTGGGGCCGGAACGCTATTATATACAGTCGGCCTACCGGCTGGGCAATGAGGAAAAAATCAACGCGGAACGCCGCCCCCTCCTTGCGACCGATGACTTTTTTAAAAAGATCATTATTACCGATTCCCGCAAACCGACAAGCTACGACGACAAGGGTATTGTCTACATGGGTCTTTTTGACTTCTTGCTTGGATCTTCCTTTTCTTAACCTACTTTTCTTGCCCTACTTTTCTTGACCTACTTTTCTTGAAAGAAAAGTAGGCAAAAGAACTTTCCCCCGAAAAGGGACTTTAAAAAAGGGAAAAAGAAAAAATAATCAAAAAAATTCAAATGCGGAAAAACTTTAAAAAGAGGCACCAAAGAACCCTTTTCCCCGTTTAAAGTTTTTCCGCTTCCCTTTTTTCCAAAAAGGGAAGATGCTCACAATTTTTTCAGGAAAGCGTCATAAAGGCGTAACGAAGGGCGGGTAAAATCAAAAAAGATAAAATGCCCACGGTGTTTTTTCAAAAAATCGGCAAGAATGACAATTGACAAAGCCCTGCGGCCGTGTATAATGAAAAAGAAAGAAAATGGGCGTAAAAATATAGAAAAAGAAACTCCCGAGGAAAGGAAACGCCGATGCTACAACTCAAAAATATTGTCAAGGATTACGGACAGGACGATCAGAAAGTCCACGCGCTGCAAGGCGTGGAGCTGGCGTTCCGAGACAGCGAATTTGTTTCTATCTTAGGGCCGTCCGGGTGCGGCAAAACCACGCTGCTCAATATCATCGGGGGGCTGGACGCCTACACTTCCGGCGACCTTGTCATCAACGGACGCTCCACCAAAGAATATAAAGCGAGCGATTGGGACACTTACCGCAACCATTCCATCGGCTTTGTGTTCCAGAGCTATAACCTCATTCCCCACCAGACGGTGCTCTCCAATGTCGAACTCGCGCTGACGCTCTCGGGCGTGTCGAAAGCCGACCGCCGCAGGCGGGCGACGGAGGCGCTGGAAAAAGTCGGACTTGGCGACCAGCTCAAGAAAAAGCCGAATCAGATGTCGGGCGGCCAGATGCAGCGCGTCGCCATTGCCAGAGCGCTTGTCAACGACCCCGATATTCTCTTGGCCGACGAACCCACCGGCGCCCTCGATACCGAAACCTCGGTGCAGATCATGGAGCTGCTCAAAGAGATCGCCAAAGATCGCCTCATCATCATGGTGACGCATAATCCCGATCTCGCGGAGCGCTATTCCACCCGCATTGTCAGGCTGCTCGACGGCAGGATCGTGGACGACAGCGCCCCCTTTGCGGGCAGCGAGGTGGAAAAAGCGCTGCCCAAAGCCCGCGAAAAGGCGGAAGCCGAGCGCAAAAAGGGCAAAAAATCGATGTCCTTCTTCACGGCGCTCGCCCTCTCCTTCAATAACCTCATGACCAAACGGGCGCGCACGATACTCACCTCCTTTGCCGGCAGTATCGGCATCATCGGCATCGCTCTGATCCTCGCGGTCAGCACCGGCGTCAACGCCTATATCGCCTCGGTGCAGCGCGATACGCTCTCTTCCTACCCCATCAGCATCCGCAAAGAGGAAACCGACCTCTCCTCCTTCTTGGGCGGCGGGGACAGTACCGAAACCGGCGATAACGCCGCGCTCGGCCCCCATGAAAACGACGCCGTGTATTCCAACCCCATGCTCTTCCGCATGTTCAATACCCTGTTCGCGCCCGATCGGAAAGAGAATAACCTCACCGCCTTCAAAGCCTTCCTCGATCGGGAAATGAACCCCGAAACCGCCAAAACCGCGCTGTCGCAGTATGTTTCTGCGATTCAGTATTCCTACGCCATGCCCATGAATGTCTATGTGAGAAACCGCGACGGGCAGTATGTCACCTGCGACCTCTCCAAGGCGTTCAGCAGCGCGGCGGGGCAGGTGGGGGGCAACGACGCTTTGTCGAATATGATGTCGGCCAACCTCACCGCCCTGAACCTCTGGCAGGAGATT
>CANQXN010000083.1 GCA_947627815.1 uncultured Clostridia bacterium
ATCGGCCACAAGAATCGCGGCGTCCACATCGGCCATGGCGGCGCCGACCGTCTTGACCATATAGCTCCCCAGCGAGGTTTTGGGCTTGTGCATCCCCGGGGTATCGAGAAACACAAACTGACTTTCCCCCCGGGTCAGAATGCCGGTGATGCGGTTTCTCGTCGTCTGCGGCTTTTTGGATACAATCGAAATTTTTTCGCCGAGCAGGGCGTTTAAAAGGGTGGATTTTCCCACATTGGGGCGCCCCACGATCGCAAGATAACCTGTTTTTTTCATTCCTTTTGCTCCTTTTGTTCCGGTCGGTTCAGCCCCATGCGGGCAAGGATTTTTTCCTGCCGGTCAAACATTTCGCTCTCTTCCGCCTTGCCTTCCTCGTGGTCATACCCCAACAGGTGCAGGACCGAATGGACGGTGAGAAAGGCAAGCTCCCGTTCAAAGCTGTGGCCGTAGGCTTCGGCCTGCGCCGCCGCCCGCTCGAGAGAAATGACGATATCGCCGAGCGCGGCGGCCTCGCCGTCCTCAAAATCCTCGTCAAAAAGCGGAAACGATAACACATCCGTGGGGCGGTCGATGCCGCGATGCGTCTTGTTCAGAAGAGCGATTTCGTCATCGTCCACAAAGCTCACCGAAACCTCGGCGGGGCGGTCAAACTGTTCAAACGCCAGCGCTTCTTTCACGGCCTGCCGCACCAGCTTCCGATGAGCCGCTGTCACAGGCACCTGTTTTTGCCGGTTGTCAATGTCGATTTTATGTCTCATATTCCTTTTTGCCGCAAGCGGCCTTCCTTTTTTGATTTTTTTGAATTTTATTTTCCCTTGTCCTTGACGGCGCCAAAGCGATAGGCGGGATCCTGCCGCCGCGTTTTCTGCTCGGCCATCTCCCGGTCGTGCTTTTCGTAAGCGGTGATGATCTTCTGCACCAGCCGATGGCGCACCACATCTTTTTCGGTGAAATAGTGGATGCCGATGTCCTCAATGCCCTCCAAAATCTTGAGCGCCTCTTTCAGGCCGCTGACCCTGCCGTAGGGCAGATCGGTCTGGGTGATGTCGCCGGTGACGACCGCTTTGGCGTTGCTGCCCAAGCGGGTCAGGAACATTTTCATCTGTTCCGGCGTGGTGTTCTGCGCCTCATCGAGAATGATAAAGCTGTCGTCCAGCGTCCGCCCGCGCATATAGGCGAGCGGCGCAATTTCAATGACATTTTTCTCGGCGTTGCGCGCGTATCCTTCCGCCCCCATCATCTCATAGAGCGCGTCATACAGCGGCCGCAGATAGGGATCGATCTTGCTCTGCAAATCGCCGGGGAGATAGCCCAAGCGTTCGCCGGCTTCCACCGCCGGACGGGTCAGGACGATGCGGGAGACTTCCCGCCGCCGCAAGGCCGCCACCGCCATGGCCACCGCTAAAAAGGTCTTGCCGGTACCGGCGGGTCCCACGCCGAATACGACCGTGTTATGGGCGATTTTTTCGACATATTTGCTCTGTCCGATGGTTTTGGCTTTGATGGGGCGTCCTTTGGCGGTCAGGCAGATACAGCCCTGCTCCAGCGTCTGAAATTCTTCCTCTTCGCCGTTTTCCACCATATCGATCACCGTTTCGGTACACTGCTCGTTGATGTCCTGCCCCAAAGCGGCTCGCTGTTTCAAGCAGACCAGCGTGCGATAGGCGCCGTCCACGGCGCTTTCCTCGCCCGAAATGGCGATCACGCCCTCTTTTTGATAGATTTTGACGCCGAAATGCCGTTCGATCAGCAGGGCGTTGCTGTCGTAAGCGCCGAACAGCACCACCGCCTGATCGGCGGTATCGGTCACAAATGTTTTTTCCGTCATCATTTTGTTTTCTGCCTTTCCTCGCCTTTGCCCCGTCTTGTCGACCGCCGGCGATGGCGCCGCGAAAAAGCGCCGATTTTTCTTTTTTCGCTGTCAAGCAGGGCGGCGTCTTTTGTCAGCGTCTTATTCCACAAGTGGTCTGTTTTCGGCGATATCTTCCACGATACGGTAAAGGGCGTAAAGCGTCACCTTGTCCCCGTCAACCGAGACGCTGATCTTGCAGGAAAGGAGTTCCCCCCGGGCAAGCACTTCGCCCAGCGCCGCTCTGGCCGCCTCCGACGCCTCCGCTTCACTGCGCTTTCGTTCGGTAAAAACGAAGGGACGGTATTCCACCGTTTTCACCCACAAAGGCAGCGGAATCCTGCCGAACAGCATGATCCTTTCCTTCTTTTCTATTCTATCACAATTGGCAGGCAAATTTCCACTGTATTTTTTAACTTTTTTTGATTTTGTAAAAAAAATCAGCGTTTTTTCCGAGATCACCTCGCCGGTATAGCTTTTTTCGCTGACCGCAAACGGTTCTGTGATCGTGATCTCGTTTAAGGTCTCGGCAAACACCCGGCCGGCGGCGGGCTGATAGATGTATTGCCCGTTGCGCAGAAGATTGACCCCGGAAATGAGCAAGGCGCCTTCGTTGACGACCTGTCCCTCCTTCACTTCCGCCACCCCGGACACAAGTTCCACCCGGCGGATGACGCCGCTCTTTTTCGCACTGACATTGGAGGGGAGAAGCGGCGCCGCCGTCTCGCCTTTGCCGTCATATTCCACCACATCGACTTCCATGCGGTTGCCCGAGAGGTTTAGAGCCATCCAGGCCAGCGATTCATTGTGCATGACACAGCGGTTGGCGACGGTGCGCGGATCAAGATCCCCCACATAGACCCCTTCAAACACCCCTTCCTCGGCCAGCATGGCCAGCACTTCCCCATCGCTCAGCCGGCTGTTGCCGACAATATCGATCTGCCAGAGAAAGCGCCCGGAAAAAAGGGGCAGGGCGATCATGGCGGCAAGCCCCAAAAGAAGCCCCCACCGCCCCTTCAAAGCGGCAAGTTTGGCCGGCAGTCCGCAAAAGGTCACAGAGACAGGGGCAAGCCCCGCGGCACGCAAGTGCCGCAGCGCCTTCTTTTTGGCAAAGGAAAGCACCGAAAAACTCGCCGTTTGTCCCTTGACCCGCAAGCGGTAACAGGAAAAATCGGCGCCGACAAGACAGTTGGCCAGGGCGGTGGGGTTTTCCGCCGTGATCCTGAAACTGCCGACAAGCCAGAGAAAAAGCGAAAAGAACATTATTCCTTCCCCCCTTCCAGCGTCACCGCGTCGATGCGGCCGGTAATACGCATTTCATCGGGATAAAAGGATTTTAAAGAAAGCCCCGCGCCGCAAATGGCCACCGCGCCGGCGCGGGTCTTGAGCCGCACCAGCGCTTCTTCATAGGTGAGGACGCAGAGCGCGCCGCTCACCCGAACTTCTCTCTTGGCATAGAGCGTCACCAAAAAAGGATCGCTCAAAGGTTCCCGCTCCGGACGGGAAGCGTGAAAGGATACCTTCATATTTTTTCCTCTTTTTCATAAAATGGGATATCTTATCTGTATGTGGAGGTGAGCCTATTCATGCCCTGACACGGCGGGCGCGCCTTGCCGCCCTGCCTTTGATGCTGGTTTGTCTTTTACTGTTTTGCCTCTTGCTTCTGAAAGCGCCGCTTGCCAAAAGCACGGCGGCGGAAGCGCTGGCTTTTTGCGGCGTTTCTTTGGCGCCCTCTCTCTTTCCCGCCGCCGTTTTGGGGCGCTTTCTCACCCTGTCGGGCGTTTTTGCGGGCGAAAACCGCCTTGTCAAAAAGATCGCCGGCCTCTTCGGCCTTTCGCCCGCCGCCCTGCCCGCCTTGGCCGCCGGGCTGGTCTGCGGGTTTCCGATGGGCGCCTTCTGCGCCTATGCCTTGGCGGAGGACGGCGTTCTTTCGCCCCGTGAAGCGGCGCATGTCTCGGCGTTTGCCAACAACGCGGGGCTTGCGTTTTTGTTGGGTAGCGTCGGCCCGATGTTCGGCGGCGTCCGCCGGGGTGTTACCCTTTTTGCCGCGCAGACGCTTGCCTCTCTTGCCGTCGGTATGCTGACCGCCAAACGCGCAAGGCCGAAGAAAGGCGTGAAAGCGCAAAACACCGCCCCGCCGCCCCCGGCCTTTCAAGAAAGCCGATCGTCTCTTGCGCTTTTGTCCGACTGTGTGGGGCAGAGCGCGCAGGCCATGCTCACCGTGACGGGGTTTGTGGTCTTTTTCTCGGTGACCTCTGCCCTCTTTTTTAGTCTGCCGGGGCTTGCCCCTGCCCGTCTGCCCCTCTCGCTGTTTTTGGAGCCGACCGCCGCCTGCCGTCTTGTGGCGGCGTCGAGCCTTTTGCCGCGCACGGCCTTGTCGCTTGCCGGCTTTGCGCTCGGCTTTTCCGGGCTTTCCGTCCTCATGCAGTCGGTCGCCCTCTCCCACTCTTCCCTGCCGTTTTGGCCGACGCTGGCCGTTCGCCTTGCCATCGCCGCTCTCACCGCCTGCCTCGCTTTTGCCATGGGATAAGAAAGAAAACCGCCCTGACAGTTCCGGCATCCTGCCGTACACCTTGTGAAAAAAACCGAAAAAATGAGAAATGAGGAAAGAAATATATATATCAAATATAAGAAATAAAGTAAAAAACAAAAGAAAATCAAGCAGTCTCGCCACAGTCACCAAAGGCTTGGGCGCCTCCTATATTGGTAGTGTCGGCGGATTTTTTTGCCGACTAAGATTTCCCATGTTTAGAGACCAGCGGAACATGGGTAAAATAATACCGGAAATGAAAACGCAAGGGAAGGCATCGCTTTCCCGGAGAGGAAACCCATAACAATGACTGTAAAACGAGGAGATATTTTTTATGCCGATTTAAGCCCTGTGGTGGGCAGTGAACAAGGCGGCCTGCGCCCTGTCTTAATCGTACAGAACGATGTGGGCAACCGTTACAGCCCCACGGTGATCGCCGCCGCCATTACCAGCCGTTTGGGCAAAAACAAACTGCCGACACACATCGACATTCAGCGCGCCGATACGGTGGATACCGATGTTTTCGGTTTAGCCAAAGATTCCGTGATCCTTTTGGAGCAGATCCGCACGCTGGACAAAAAGCGCCTGAAGGAAAAAATGGGGCATTTGGACGATCGCCTGATGCGGCAGGTCAACGATGCCATCTCCATATCCTTCGGCCTTGACACCTCCCGTCCCGAAGCCGAAGCCGTGGCGGCGGACATCAAGCTGCCGGAAAAGCCGCTTGTCTCCTGACAAGCGTCCGCCTGTGGGAAAAGCCGCACAAAATGCCCAAAAGAAGAGAAAAACTTCCTTTTCACGCCTTGACAAAAGGGGAGCGCCATGGTATAATAAAGCAACTGTGATTTTTTGTTGAAAAAGGAAGGAAGCAGCGACGATGAAACGGATCAAGACTTTGGAAACCAGAAACCTCTGCGACAGCGCGAAAAACGGCGGATGCGGCGAGTGCCAGACCTCCTGCCAATCGGCTTGCAAGACCAGTTGCGGTATTGCCAATCAGGCCTGCGAAAACAAAAACGCGCAAGAGAAATAAAAACCCTACTCAGTGCCGCCGATGCCTCGGCGGCACTGCCCATATCAGGAGGACTATCACTATGATTCACGCGTACACGATGGGGGGACGCAACATCGTCGTCGATGTCGCCTCGGGGTCGGTCCATGTGGTGGACGATGTAGCGCTCGCGCTCATTCGCGGCTATGAGACGCGCCCGCGCGCGGCGCTCATCGCCGAGGTGGCCGAACAGTATAAGAGCGACCCCACCGTCACGCCGGCGGACATCGAGGCGTGCCTTGAAGAGATCGAGGCGCTCAAAGAGGCGGGACAGCTTTTTTCTCCCGACACCCACGCCGACAAGGCCGATGTGCTGAAAAAGCGGAGCGCCGGCATTGTCAAGGCGCTCTGTCTGCATGTGGCGCACACTTGCAATCTCAACTGCTCTTACTGCTTTGCCAGCCAGGGCAAGTATCAGGGCGAGCGGGCGCTCATGAGCTATGAAGTGGGGCGGCAGGCGCTGGATTTTCTCATCGCCCATTCGGGCGACCGGCACAATTTGGAAGTGGATTTTTTCGGCGGTGAACCGCTGATGAACTTTCAGGTGGTCAAGGATCTTGTCGCCTATGCCAGAAGCATTGAAAAAAAGCACAACAAAACCTTCCGCTTTACCCTCACCACCAACGGGATGCTGATCGACGACGATGTCATCGACTTTGCCAACCGCGAAATGAACAATGTCGTTTTGAGTTTGGACGGCCGCAAGGCTGTCCACGACGCCTTCCGGGTGGATTATGCCGGCCGTGGCAGCTGGGAAAGAATCGTCCCCAAGTTTCAGAAATTTGTGGCCGCCCGTGGGGACAAAAGCTATTACATACGGGGGACATTTACACACAACAACCCCGATTTTCTAAGTGACATCAAAGAGATGCTCTCTCTCGGCTTTGACAAACTGAGCATGGAACCTGTGGTCTGCGCGCAGGACGACCCCTGCGCCCTCACGGAGGAAGATTTGCCCGTCGTTCTTTCGCAATATGAAGAACTTGCCAAGCTGATGCTGAGCCGGCACAAGGAAGGCCACCCCTTTCTTTTCTACCATTACATGCTCGATCTGAAAAACGGCCCCTGCATCTACAAGCGCATTTCGGGCTGCGGCTCCGGCACCGAATACATGGCGGTGACGCCCTGGGGCGATCTCTACCCCTGCCACCAGTTTGTGGGAGACGAGCGCTTCAAACTCGGCGACATCTGGCGGGGCGTCAGCAACACGCCGGTGCAGGAAACCTTCGCCGCCGTCAATGTATATACCAAGCCCGACTGCGCTTCCTGTTGGGCGAAACTCTACTGCGCCGGCGGATGCGCCGCCAACGCTTTCCACGCCACAGGTTCGGTCAACGGCATCTATGCCTATGGCTGTGAGCTTTTTCGCAAACGAATGGAATGCGCCATCTGGCTGCAGGCGATGTTAGCGGAAGACGAGACGCCCGAGGGGGAGGCATAATGAAGACCCCACTTTGCGATTTTGTCGCTTCCTATGCGGGCAAAGCCCCCTTACGCGCTCACATGCCGGGACACAAGGGACAAGCTTTGTTAGGGCCGGAGGCGCTTGACATCACCGAGATCGACGGCGCCGATCTGCTCTATCCCGCCAAAGGCGTCATCCGGGAGAGCGAGGAAAACGCCGCGTCCTTATTCGGCGCGCGCCGCACGCTTTTTTCCGCCGAAGGCTCTTCCCTCTCCTTGCGCGCCATGCTGTTCCTTTTGGCGCGCTATGCCGCGCAAAAAGGCAAGGCGCCCCGCGTTTTGGTCGGCCGCAACGCGCACAAGGTGACCGTCACCGCCGCCGCCCTTTGCGGTCTTGAGGTGAGCTGGCTCTGCGCCGGCGACAGCGTCATTGCCTGCCCCATCACGCCCGCCTTATTAGAAGAGCGGCTTTCTATCGAGCCAGAACCGCCGGTGGCGGTTCTTCTCACCAGCCCCGACTATTTAGGGCATCTGCTCGACATCGCGGGGCTTGCCGCC
>CANQXN010000084.1 GCA_947627815.1 uncultured Clostridia bacterium
CATCATCGACCGCGCCGTGGCGGTCAAGCAGACCGATGTCTTTGCCGCCGCCGTGCAGTTTGCCCGCGTGGAAGGGATCCTGCCCGCGCCCGAAAGCGCCCACGCCATCCGCGTCGCGATCGATGAAGCGCTGAAATGCAAAGAGACGGGCGAAGAGAAAAACATCGTCTTCGGCCTCACCGGCACCGGCTATTTCGACCTCACCGCTTACGCCTCCTACAACAACGGCACCATGACCGACAAGATCCCGACCGACGAGGATCTCGAACAGGGCTTCGCGACCATTCCCCCGCAGTGATTTGCCCCGAAAGTTTTTTTGAGTTTCCGCTGAAAAAGCTTTACAAACGCCGGAAACCGTGCTATAATAAGGGCGACCTGTTCATCACAGGAAATTGTAAAGAGAGGCGTTTCCGATATGAAAAAAGTATTCACCGTTCTGACCGCCGTCCTTCTTCTCGCCGTTATGGTGCTGTCGCTGGCTTCCTGCACCAAAAAACCCTCCGGCAAATACGGCTCCGATCTCTTGAAAACTTATTTTGAGTTTTCGGGCAGCAAAGTCACCATTACCGTGTTGGGGCAGACCTCCGATCCCGTCGACTATACCATCGACGATGACGGCAATATCAAAATCGTTTGGGAAGACGACGACAACAAGCTCAATGTTCCCTCCGGCCTGCGCTATGACGCCGAAAACGATGTCGTAAAATCCGCGATCGGCGATCTCAAGAAAATGAAATAAGGACAAAACCCGCATTTTCGTGCAATTTTAACGCATAATACTGCATTTTATCGACCGAGAAGACCCCTGTCAACAGAGGTCTTCTCTTTTTTGCGTTTTTTGTTCATTTTGCCGAAAAGTTGAGGAATCCGTCAAAAGCCATCGGAAAAAGCTTCCTGAAATTGAAAACATTTTATGAATAATTACCCAAGTCTATTGCATTTGATTTTGTAAAGATATATAATTCAGGGTAAGCAATCTGTGTGGGGGGATACCTGCTGCCAGTTCTTTCCGCATGAGAGCGGAATCACAGCGGGCATTTTCAGACACGGATGTTTTTTATTTTCCGCGCCCCGCAGGGTTCTCCCTGTCAGGCAAGGAAAACTGCGAGGGAAAAAAGCATCCTGTGTCCTGCCCACCGCTTGTCAAATCAAAAAAGGAGACAACAAGAACATGAAAGTACCGCACTCTTTCACGCGGCGTATGCTTTCCTTCCTTCTCGTCGTCGCGATGCTGTTTTCGACCCTGTCCTTCGGCCTCCTGGCGGCTGAGGGAGCGGCGACCGGTTCGGCCGGGTCGAAAGTGACTTCGAAACTTCCGAAAAATCCCGACGATCTCGTCAAATACCTCCTCATGAAGGAACTTTTGGAAAGCAATTTCCGCAAGCTCAACCCGTCCTCCTATGCGCCTGACGACGAAGTGATCTTCCTTGTCAAGCTCTCCGAGGAACCTGTTCTGGAAGCCAAATCGTCAAAGACGCTTCTTTCCGATTATCTGGCATCTTCCGCCGGGACGAAACAACTCCGGAAGATCGAAAAAGAGCAGCTTTCCGTCCTTTCCGTCATCCAAAACCGGTACACGGACGATATGGAAGTTCTCTATCGTTACAACACCGTGTACAACGGCTTTTCGGTGAAGACCACCTATGGTCAGAAGGAAGCGCTCGAAGCGCTGCCCGGCGTCAAGTCGGTCACGGTTTCGGTCAACTATGCTTACCAGTCTCACAGCGAAGGCTACGCGCAGACCGACAGCACCAGCGGTGAGACGATCAAGAGCGACGAAGCCAACGCCCTCGGCTATACCGGGAAAGGCACGGTGACGGCGATTCTCGACAGCGCGCTCGATGTCAACCACAGCGCGTTTGCCACACCGCCCGTCGATCCCCGCCTGACGCCCGACACGATCGCCGCGTTCTTCGAAACGCTGCACGCGGCTGAGTATGTGGAAGCCGACGATGTCTATCTCAGCGAAAAGATTCCTTTCGTTTTTGACTATGTCGGACACGATATCGATGTCAGCGACGGCGACGACCACGGCACCCATACTTCGGGTACGGTCGGCGCAAACAGCGAGGAATTTTCCGGCGTCGCGCCCGATACGCAGATCGTTTTCCTGAAAGTCTTCGGCCCCACGGGCGGCGCTTCTTCCGCCACCATCATGGCCGCGTTGGAAGACGCTGTCAAAATCGGCGTTGACTCGATCAACATGAGCCTTGGTTCTGGCTCCGGCTTCACGAATGCCGGCGACCCCGAACTTCAGGATGCCTATGACGCTGTCGCCGAAGCGGGCATCAACCTGATGTGCTCCGCCGGCAACGACTATGACGCCGCCTTACAGAACTACTATGGCTCCAATCTGTCCCTGCTCACCAACCCTGATAACGGTATCGTTGGTTCTCCTTCGACCTACGGCGCCGCCGTCTCGGTTGCTTCGGTCAATGAGTACATCAACCGTGTGCCTTATTTCACCGATGAGCAGCAGGAAAACATGTTCTTCTATACCGATACTTCGACCGATCCCGACCTGTACTGGATGATGATGGAAGGCGACTATGACATCGCCGTCATCGGCGGCAACGGCACCTCGATCGATTTCGAAGCCGCCGAGGAAAAATACGGCCCGATAGATGGCAAGATCGCGCTCGTCCAGAGAGGCGGCATCAACTTCACCGAAAAAGAAGCGAATGCCTCCGCCTTCGGCGCGGCCGGTCTGATCGTCTATGATAACATAGAAGAAGATCCCATCTACATGCAGTTAAACGGCCTCCTGCCCGCTTGCTTTGTCACGCTGGCGGACGGCAACGCCATCAAGGCGCTTGCCGAAGAGGGAACGAAACTCTCCTTCTCGACCAAATATCTCCACAAGGAAGTGGCTGCCAACGGCGGCCTGATGTCCGATTTCTCCTCGCTCGGCGTTGCGCCCGACCTCACGCTGAAGCCCGAAATCACAGCGCCCGGCGGTTATGTCTGGTCGACGATTCCCGGTGACGACTATGCTCAGTACGACGGCACTTCCATGGCATCCCCGCACATGGCAGGCGCGGCGTCTGTCGTCAGAGAATATGTTCGCAAGCAGTTCCCCGATGTTGTCGATCCCGTGGCGATCCGCAACCTCGTCAACAATCTGCTGCTCAGCACCGCCACCCAGGTTCTGGATGAATGGAATGTGCCGTACACCCCCAGAAAGCAGGGCGCGGGTCTTGCCAATGTGCTGGCCGCGGTGACTTCCGGCGCTTATCTCACCGTAGACGGCGACCGCCCCAAAGCGGAGCTTGGCTACAACGAAGAAGGCAGCTTCAAATTCTCTTTTGAAGTGCATAACTTCAGCGACACCGCCAAGAGCTACACCGTCAAGGTGATCCCGCTGGTGGCTAAGATCGAAACGCTCGAAGCGAGCGATACCGTTGTCGGCGGCGACTACATTTCGAACCACTCGAGAGTCCTCTCGCCGGAGGAGTTCACCGTCACCATTGACAAAACCGACCTCACCGTGGAAGGCAATGACGGCGAAGCTACGGTCAATGTGACCCTGACGCTCACCGATGCCGGCAAAGAAAGCCTTGCCGACTTTGAAAACGGCATCTTCCTCGACGGTTTTGTCGTGCTTGAAAGCAAAGAGGAAGAAGGCGTCGATCTCTCGCTGCCTTACCTCGGCTTCTATGGCGACTGGGGCAAAGCGCCGGTCTTCGACAGCCTCGTCTATGACGACGAGATGGCGTTCCTCTATCCCGAAAACGGCCTTTATGCTCTCACCGATGATTATGCCGGCCTGCTCCTCGGCGCTAACCCGCTGCTGGACGAGGACGATTTCGAAATCGAAAAGATCGTCTACGGTCCCGCCATGGCACAACAGGGTCTGAGCGTCACCTCGCTGCTCAGTATGCTCCGTGGCGCCCGCTACATCGACTACGGCTTTACTTATCTCGGCGACAAACCCTTTGACCTCGACGACGACGGGACACCGACCGAACTGATGGCTTGGGCGGAGAACGCGTCGAAGTCTTACTACAACGCAAGCTACGGCCAGATTCTCTACGATCTCTTGCCGCCCGAATACGGCGTTTACTGGATGTACGCCTATTTCGGCATGTTCCCGGACGGCGACTATACCTTTGATGTCAATGCCCTGATCGACGGCACCGGCGCCGAGATCACCTACGATGAAGACGGCAACCTTGAAGACATCAAAGGCGGCAGTTGGGATCGTCTCAAAATCCCCTTCAAGATCGACTCGGCCGAGCCTGTGATCAAGAGCGTCGAGTTCTTCACGGCGCCGGGCTACAGCGAGATCTTTGAAGAGGAAGTTGAAGATCTGCCTTATGTGAGAGTGACCGTACACGATGAAAACGGCTTTATCGCCGGCGTACAGCTCAGCTCTTCTCAAAAATATCAAGGCGATTACCTCGCTTACAGTGATGTTTACGCGAATGAAGCCATCAACGAAGCGGGCGCCGACTATGTCTTTGAAATCCCGCTCGATATGGCTCAGCTTGCCAGCATGGTTACAGAGGATCCCTACTTTGTGATCGATGTCATGGACTATGCCATGAACATGACAGAGTCTCAGCTCTATCCTGTGACCGGCAACAACGATATCACCGAAGTCCGCATCAACAACCGCAGCATCACGGCAAGCGTGATCGCCGATCCCATGACGATCAGCGCGAATGTGGTGCCTACCACGGCGGAAAACAAGACCCTGACCTGGTCGACCGACAAAAAAGACATCATCACGAAGATCGAACCCGTGGAAATGCCGGGCTTTGATTCTTCCGTCAAAATCACCTTTGGCGGCGCGGCGGGCGTGGCTCACCTGACCGCCGAGGCGGAAAACGGCGTCTCCGACACCATCGAGATTCTCGTTTCGCCTGTGGCGCAAAAGCCTGCTGACAACTGGGACGGCATCATTCACTATGCCGGCCTGTGGGAAATTCCGGCTGGCTTTACCGGCACCGTTCAGGTGAAGTCCGACCTGAACAATGAAGGCGCGGACAGAACCGTCATCCTCACCGGCGTGGCAGGCACGGAATACACCTGCCCCATCGTGGTAGATGAAGGCGTGCCGCTCACCATCCGCAACCTGACTTTGAAATGCGGTACTACCTCGGCCATCACCTTTACCGGCAAGGGCAACCAGCTGACGCTGGAAGGGGAAAACACCATCACCGTGACCGACTCCGGCGCCGGTGTGTATGTGCCGAAGAATACCGATCTGACGATTTCCTCCGGCGGCGGTCTCTATGATACCCTGAACATCGTCATGATTTCCAGTGATGTCTACAAACCTGTAAGCGGCGCCGGCATCGGCGGTACTAAGGCAAAATCCGCCTACGGAATGGGTGATGACCGTGTCGCGGGTGATATCACCATCGACAGCGGCATCATCAATATTACTTCTACAGCTGCGTCCGCTGCCTGCATCGGCGGCGGTGAAAGTGGCATTGTCTCTTCTGTCACGATTAATGGGACAGCCAAGATTGACATGAACATCACCTGCTTCGCCGATTATACGGCAAAGCAATACAACCCCGCCGGTATCGGCTCGGGTGCTAACTATGGCGGCGCCCCCATGGGAGCCAGCTTCAAGCAGAACATCACAATTTCCGGCGGTGCTACCGTTACGGGAACCACAACCGGCGCCGGTGCTTTGATCGGCAACGGGAATGAAATGAGTTATTCTACCGCCTATGTTACGACCATTAACATCACCGGCGGCAACATCAATCTTACCGGTAACGCCAACAGCAATGATCTTGGCGGTTATTGCGGCGCACTGATCGGTGCCGGTCAAAATGCGCCCGGCACTGTCATCACCATCTCGGGCGGTACGATCACCGCAACGCAGAATGGATATTGGGCTACCAGTGGTGGAAACAAAGCTATGGCGGCCGCGATCGGCACCGGTATGACCGGCAACGCCAACGGCGGCAGCATCACCATCACGGGCGGTACTGTCACCGCGACGGTGACCAATCCCGGCAATAGCGCGCAGGTTGCCGCCATCGGCTGCGGCTATTACAGCGGCTATTCCGGCAGCGGTCTCACAACCGATGTGACGATTGACGGCGGTTCGGTCTATGCCCGTATTGCCGGCAGCGATGCGCCCTCGATCAGCGGCCCTGTCACCGACAGCGAAGGCAACCCGGTGTATGAAGTGGTTCTGACCGGCTTCAAAACTTGGCCGAAGCTGGCCGCTTTCGCCACGGTAGACGAAACCGGCGGCATGGTCAGTGCCGAGTATCCCACCGGCGGTACGCATACCGCCGAGGAGAGCCAATACAATCTTTATCTCTGGCTGCCCGACGGCGAATACTTTGCCGCAATTCAGGATGCCGACAATCATGTCTATTACCGCGACATTTTGATTGAAGAAGGCGAAAGCACAATCACAACCTTCTATCAATTCAGCATCTTCCTCACCAGAGCGACCCCGCTCGACGCCGATGATCCCAAAAACGGGAATGCGTTTAGTGAAGTGATGATCACCAACGAAGAAACCGGCGAAACGCTCTATGTCTACAACGCGTATCTTGCCGAGGGAGAAACCCTCCGCGTGCAAATCGTGCCTGACGAAGGCTACGGTTATCCGATAGACGCGCAGTTGTATGTCACCGTAGACGGCTTCACCGTCTATGACGGCTACAGCTACGATCCCGAAACCGGTATCGTCACGATCGAGGGCTTCACCGGCAACACCGCCGTTGTGGCCATCAGCTCGGTGGATAAGACCGAACTGCATGACCTTTTGGTCTATGCCGCCGGTCTCTCGCCGGAAGACTATGAACAGAATGACGCTTGGAACGCTTTCCTGTTTGAATATGCCTATGCCTATGGCATTTACGCCGATGACACCGCGGACGGCGCTATGGTAACAGGCGCTACCGAAATCCTGCGGATTGCCATTTCGCGTCTGACCAAACTCCACAACACCGAAGCGCTCGAAGCCGCTGTGGAAGCGGCTACGGCTCTCACCGGCAGCTATTACACCGAGGAGACTTGGGCAGCCGTCGAAGAGGCGCTCGATGCCGCAAACCTCGTTCTGGCTGACGAAGAAGCCGCGCAGTCGGTGATCAACCGCGCTACCGAGAAGCTCGAAAAAGCGTTGGCCGCGTTGATTTCCAATGCGGACAAAACCGAACTTCTTGCCGCCATCGAAAAGGCAAGCGCGCTGGTCGAGGATGAATACACCAGCACGAGCTGGCCGGCTGTCGCCGAGGCGCTTGCCGAGGCACAAGCCGTGAGCGAAGATGTGCAGGCGATTCAGCCCGTTGTTGACGCCGCTACGAAAGCGCTGACTGACGCGGTTGCCGCTCTGGTAGAGCGCGGCGACAAGACCGCTTTGAATGAAGCGATCGCCGACGCTGAAAAACTCACCGAAG
>CANQXN010000085.1 GCA_947627815.1 uncultured Clostridia bacterium
GAGGAGGAGCCGCGCAGAGAAGAAATCCCCTGCGCGCCGTGGCCGAGCGGCTGCCGCACAAAGTTGCGCTCGGCATTCCAGCGGCCGTAGAGATGGACAAAATCGTAGTCCATTTCGGGCAGATTGATACTGGCGGAAGCCGCTTTTTCGATGACGGCGGGCGATTTTGTGGGATTGTGCAGCCTTACAGAGCGCGCCATCACCCCTTCGTCCTCAAAAACGGTATAGAGAAGTTCGGCCTCAAGCCCCGTCGCCCTGTCTTTTAAAAGAAGCGTGAGGGTCTCGCAGTCGCCTTCTTTGGCCGAAAAGGTGGCGGGCAGGCCGGGAAGCGCCGGCTTGCCGGGGGCAACGGTATGGGAAACATAGCGAAAATCGGTGACATTGTTGCCGTCGGCGTTGCGGATGGCCACCGGCGTTTTGCGGAAATCGCCCGCGCCGAAACCGCTGTATTCGAGCGGGGAAACATCGGGGGAAAACTCCCCTTCGCCGATGGCGGGATTGTTAGGCGAAAAGGAAGGAAACCAATCGCGGAAAATCTGGCCGTCAAAGGAGACATCCGGCACTTTTCCGCCGTAGTGCAGACCGAGAAGATAGCCCTCCCGATAAATTTTGATGACATAAGAAGAAGTCTTGGTATTCAGCAAAAACAGGCTTTTCTTTTCGGAATAAACAATCGACACAAACAACACCGTCCTTTCGGTTTGCGCTTTCAGTTTACCACAGTTTCCTTTTTTTGTCAATCGGCCAAAACACCCCCGAAAAAGGCAAAAAAAATATCTTTACATACTTTGGAAGGATGCAGCTTGATTTTATCATGAAAAATCATTGACAAAAAAAGTCGGATGCGCTATAATGAGTGCAGAATCTTCGGATTCTTATTTTACACATTCAGGAGAAACAGGAATGAAAAAAATAATCCTTCTTTTCACAAGTCTCCTTGTGGCTCTCGCGCTCTGCGTTCTCTTTGTCGCCTGCGATGATGATACCACAACGCCTGCGGCCGGTGGGACAACTGAACCGACCGTGGATACGCGCACGCCTTGGGAGCTTTTGAAAGACGCCGTGATAAAAACGGCGACGCCCAGCGGAAATGCCGCTTATGACGCGCTGATGGCCGCCCTCGCCGACGGCCGCACCGTGGAATTTTCCCTGGCGCCGCAAAGCAACACGTCCACTGCCGAAGGGCAGACGCTGCCCTTCGATCGCTTCACCGGCAAAGCCATTGGCGACAAAAACGGCTCCTATGCCGAGTTTGTCTTCGGGCTCGGTGAAAAGTCATGCAGTCTCTCCCTCCACACCACGCCCACCGGCTTTGCGTTTACCTCCTCTGCCTGGGACAAAGTTTATGGCATCTCTCTTGATGACATTGCCAAACTGATTGCCGAGGCAGGCGAAACCGACGACATTCCGATGTGGCTCTTTACCGCTCCCACAGCGCAGATTTCGGAAAAAAGCGTGCAGGCACTGCTTGACGCGGTTGCCGAGGTCATCCCGGCGGAAAAATCCGAGCAAAACGGCCTTGTCGTCATCACCGTCACCCTGACGTCCGAAAAGCTCAAAGCCCTCGTTCCCAAGATCAATGATGTGATCAAAGCCAACACCGATTTGGCCGCCGTCCTCCCGTCCATGAGCGATGAAGAAGTGAAGGAAACGGTAGAAAACATCGAAGGACCGGGCGCTTACACCCTGACCGTAACGCTGAACGAAAATGAAACGATCCGTTCCGCCGCGCTGGTTGCCGAAGGCATGGAAGATGCCAACGAGAACTTCGCGGTCGCGCTGACCATGACCGAAAACGGCGGCTTTACCGTTGACGTTACCGACGCCGAAAACGGCAAGACCTCGATCGCCTGGACCGTCACCAAAAACGGCGACGAAACGACATACAACCTCACGGTTGAGACCTCGTCCACTTCGCTGGCTACCTCCGGTGTTTCGGTCAAACTGTCGCTTTTCACGATGGTTTACAACGAAAAGACCGGCGCTTACACCGCGACCGTGACGATTCCCGCCACCATGACCGTCGAACTTGCCGGTAGCCTTTCGATTTCCGAAAACGCGCTGACTTTCGCGCTGAATACGGTCAAGATCACGCAGTATAACGGCGCCGAGCAGGTCGACCAGAGCGTCGTTACGCTCAATATGACGATCAAAGTCACATCCGAACATACCCTGCCCGCCGTTCCCGCCATTGATTCGAACCTCGCCACGATGACCGAGGAAGAAGTCGACGCCATGGGCGAGGCGCTGGTAAATGACGAAGTGTTCGCCGGCATTATCGCCTTCTTCGGCTCCCTCGGCGAATCCGCGACCCCGAACCCGTCTATCGAATAAACCTTGATCCGACAAAATACCGCATCCGACAGGGGCGCCCCGAAAAGGCGCCCCTGCTTTTTCTCCTTTTTTCCGAAAAAAGCAAAAAAACACTTGATTTTAGCCGACATCGGGGCTATAATAGAGAAGATAGAAAATAAAAACAAGGCAGGAGATTTTTACTTATGGCACTTGTCACGACCAAGGAAATGTTTAAAAAAGCCTACGAGGGCGGCTACGCCATCGGCGCTTTCAACATCAACAATATGGAGATCATCCAGGCGATCACGGAAGCGGCCGAACAGCTTCGTTCCCCCGTGATTCTCCAAGTCTCCGCCGGCGCGCGGAAATATGCCAAGCATGAATATCTCATGGGGCTGGCCAAGGCCGCCATTGCCGATACCGGCATCGATCTTGCCCTCCATCTTGACCACGGCGCCGATTTTGAAATCTGCAAAAGCTGCATCGACGGCGGATTTACCTCTGTCATGATCGACGGCTCCCATTTCAGCTTTGAGGAAAATGTAGCCCTGACCAAAAAAGTCGTGGACTACGCGCACGCCCACGGCGTGGTGGTGGAAGGCGAACTCGGCAGACTCGCCGGCGTGGAAGACGATGTGAAGGTCAGCGCCGCCGACTCCTCCTACACCCGCCCCGAAGAAGTGGAAGAATTTGTCAGCCGCACCGGCGTGGATTCTTTGGCCATCGCCATCGGCACCAGCCACGGCGCTTATAAATTCACCGCCGCGCAATGCACCAGAAACGCCGACGGCGTTCTCGTGCCTCCGCCGCTCCGCTTCGACATTCTGGAAAAGATCGAAAAGCGTCTGCCCGGCTTCCCCATCGTGCTTCACGGCGCTTCCTCGGTGCCGCAGGAATATGTCAAGGAAATCAACGCTTTGGGCGGCAAACTGCCCGACGCCGTCGGCATTCCGGAAGAGCAATTGCGCAAAGCCGCTTCCATGGCGGTCTGCAAGATCAACATCGACTCGGATATCCGTTTGGCCATGACCGCCGGCATTCGCCGCGTTCTGTCCGAACAGCCCGGTGTCTTTGACCCCCGGACTTATCTCACCGTCGCCCGCGACGAGGTGAGAAAGATGGTTGCCCACAAGATTGTAGATGTCTTAGGTTCTGACCATACCCTGTAATGGCTTCTTGTTCTATGGGGCAGACCCTGCCAAGGGTTTGCCCCTTTGCCTTTTCTTTGCCCTGTGACTTGCCAAAATCGCTGTAAGGAGGTCTTATGGAAAACTGCGGCCACTATGCGGACGGCAAATATGTCGTCCCCTTCAAAGTCAATTCCCACGATACCGACCGGCTGGGGCAGGTGCGCCCCTCGGTGATGCTCCGTTATATCCACGAGGCGGCCAATCTGCAATTTGCCGCCTCGCATCCCACGCTGGAAGAGCTGCGCGCGATCTCTCACCAAGCCTTTATTTTAAGCAAAGTGGCCATGAAGATCCACCGGCAGCTCTGCGCCTATGAAAACATCACGGCCGCCACCTGGGCAGGCCCCTCCACCGGCGTAAGCTTTCTGCGCTGCGGCGAAATCATGGATGAAACCGGCGCGCTTGTGGCCGAGGCCATCTCGGTCTGGGCGCTGGTCGATCTCTCCCGTGGGCGTTTTGTCAGGGTCAAGGACGCCAACCTCGGCCTCCCCGCCCTCGACTTTCTGCCCAATCTTCCCCTGCCCGGTCATATTCACATGCCCGATACCGCGCTCATGGAAAAAGCCGGCGTCCGCACGGTATACCACAGCGACACCGACCTCAACGGACACATGAACAACACCGTCTACCCCAACATGCTGGCCGATTTTATCCCCGGCATTGAGAACGCGATGGTCACATCTTTTGCCATCGACTACATTCGGGAGGCGAAATACGGCGAGACTTTTCAGGTGTACTGCCACAAAGAGGGAGACACCGCCTGCCTGCGTACCCTGAAGGAGGACGGCAGCGTGGGCGCGGAAGCGCTCTTTACCGTGGCGCCCTCGGCGGTCCCCCGCCCCTTTGAAAAGGCGGAGAGGAAAGAAGAGGCATGACCGCGCTCATCGTCACGGGCGACGAGGCGCTCGCGTCGCTTTTGTCAAGCGAGCTTGCGTTATTTGTCCCGCCGCTTGTTCCGCGCCGCCTGACCGCACTTGCCAAGCCCGATCTTGCCGGCGTCTCTCTCTTGCTTTTTGACCTCGACACGGCGGACGAAAAGAGCCTACCGGAGGACGCGCCCTTCCCTGTCTTTACCTTTTCCAAAAGGCGGGCGGCGGACGCCGATTTCTCTCGTCCTTTTTCTCTTTCCGCCTTTCATCGGCGCCTCGCCCAATCGCTCGCGCCGTCGGATGCGGCAGAAAAACGCCCCGACACTTCGTTTTCCCTTTCCTATCGCCCGGGGGCTTTGACCGTGAACGGAAAATCGATTTCTCTTTCGCCCGCCGAAGAGGCGATTTTTTCCCTTTTATATGAAAACAGGGGGCGGCCGGTCAGCGAACAGACGCTCGCCGCGCGCCTCAAAGCCTCGCCCGGGAGCAACGCGGTTTCAGTTCACATCAGTCACTTGCGCCGCAAGATTGACATTCCCTGCGGACACCGCGTTCTCACTTCTCTGCGCGGACAGGGCTATATACTGCTTTTGTGATAGCATTTCGCTTTATTTTTTGATTTTGCAGGAGGCCGCTCGCCATGAAAAAACGAATGACACTTTATAAAGGTGTCAGGATGATAGAGCCTGACGACGGATCGATCCGCAGCCGCGATCTTCTGATCGGCGCCGATGAAAACGAAGAGCCGGTCATCCTTGCCGTGGAAGATCACATCGACGACATGGCGCTCAAGGCAAGGGAGGTCAGAGCAAACAAAGGCATCGTCTCTGTCGTGAAAGGCGACAACAACTATCTTTTCCCTCTCTTCACCGATCTTGCGGTGACGGTGCGGGAACCGGGCGCCATGTATATCGAGCGCCTGAGCGAGACCTTGAACGCGGCTACCGCCGGCGGCTTCGGCCAGCTTTTGGCCTTTTATCCGGGGGATCGGCGCCTGCCCTGGCAAGATGTGATCGACGCCATCGCCAACCACCCCAGCCATCGGTTTTTCCCGCTTTTTCCCCTGTCGCCCGACGGCAAGACCCTGTCCAATTATTCCCTTCTGCGAAACGCCGGCGCCGTAGCGGTCACCGACATTTACACCCCCGCGCTTGCCGACGCCTTGCTGTACGAAGGCATGGCGCGCGCGGCGGAGGAAGGGCTTGCCTTTTTTGCCGACGCCTGCGCGCCTGATCTTGCCGCGCGCGGTGCCGTCCACAACGGAACGGTGGCGCGGATGCGGCGCTATGCCTACATGCCCTCCTGCGCCGAGGATCTCGCGGTCGCCCGCCATCTGCTGTTTGCCGCCGAGACGGGGTGCCGCCTGCATCTCTCGGGCCTGTCCCGCGCGACCTCGTTTGATATGGTGCGCCGGGCGAAAAGCGCCGGTCTTGCCGTGAGCTGCGATGTCTCCCCCTTCCATTTTTCCATGACCGACATGGATGTGCTTTATTATGGGATCCGCGCCAAGCTCTACCCGCCCCTGCGCTCCGAAAGCGACCGTTTGGCCGTCATAGACGCCTTAGCCGACGGCACGGTAGATGCCATCGCCTCCCACCACACGCCCAACGAGATCGAAAGAAGCGGGATTTCGCTGACAAACGCCCCCTTCGGCGCCGCAAGCCTCGAAACCACCTTTCTCGCGGCGCTCAACACCCTGCTTTTCCCCGCTTCGCCCGCCGAGAGCAAAAAGCTGTCGCTGCCGCGCCTTTTGTCGCTCCTCTCTTGGAACCCCGCCGCCATTTTGACCTCGATTTGCCCCAATCTGAAACCTTTGACCCACCCCCTCGCCCCGGGACAAGGCGCGGATTTTCTTTTGGCGTCGTTGGACGGCACGATTGCGGTAAAAACGCCCTTTTTCCGGGGCAAGGCGACCAATTCCCCCTTTCTCGGCCGCTCCTTTTTCGGGAAAATTTTACGCGTTGTGGTACGGGGACAGGAAACCATACTGTAATTTTTATAAAAAAGCAAACAAAAAAGAGAAGGATTTTCCTTCTCTTTTTGCTTTTTGGCGGTTTCTTATTTTCTCAAGACCAGGCCGAGATTTTTCTTGAGAGCGTCGAGCATTTTGGCGCAGGTCTTTTCGGTTTCTTCGTCGGTGAGGGTATGATCCTGGGCGCGCAAGGTCACGCGGAACGCCACGCTCTTGTTGCCCTCTCCCAACTTTTCGCCCTCGTAGACATCGAAAAGCTCGATTTTTTCGATGAGGCGGCCGGCGCCTTTCTTCATCACATCTTCAATGACGCCCACTTCTAAGTCTTTGGGGCAGAGGAAGGCGAAATCGCGGGTGGCGGCGGGATATTTCGGCAGCGGCTTATACTGCTTTTTGCTGTCGGAGAGCGCAAACAGTTTGTCGACATTCAGATAGGCGAGATAGACCCGCTGCGAGAAGCCGTAATTGGCCGCCACTTCGGGATGCAGTTCCCCGAAAACGCCGAGCGTTTCCCTGCCGCCCCGGGCGGCGAGCGTCGCACAGCGCCCCGGATGGAAGGTGGGATTCTCTTTTTCGGCGGTGTAGACGACATTCTTGAGGCCGGCATAGGCGGCGATGTTCTCCACCATGCCCTTGAGTTCATAGAAGCCGCCGGCGCCGTAAAAGCCGAAGGCCAGCATGGTGCGTTCCTCGGGCAGATTTTCGGGATTGTCGTCGGGCAGATAGATATAGGCCATTTCATAGAGAGAGGCGACCTCGGAATGGAAATTGTCATTGCGGGCCAGCACTTCGAGCAGCGAAGGCAGAAGCGAAGTGCGCATCACGCTGGTGTCCTCGCCCAAGGGATTGGAAATCACCACCGCCCGGCGTTCGGGGGCATCGGGGGCAAGGCCGATCTTGTCGAGCACTTTGGGCGATGTGAAGGAGAAGGTCATC
>CANQXN010000086.1 GCA_947627815.1 uncultured Clostridia bacterium
CAAGAGGGGGGGATCGCCGAGACGCGACATAACGCAGCCCAACGCGAAAAGCCGCGTCAAGACCCCGCAGGGTTGATTGTAACCGTGTCGAATTTGACACGGTTACAAAGGACGCCGGGGGAAAGTGTGGGCGTCCCTGCCCCTGCCTTTTGGCCGTTCCGGGGGAACGGCGAGAGAATCGCCCGCAAGTTAGCCGACAGGAGGGTGAGGCAAGCGTGTGCGGGCGCAGACAGGTGAGGGGCGCGGATGTGGTAGGTGTCGGTCGTTTTTTTTCCTCTCGCTTGGCCGTTCCGTGGGAACGGCGGGGAGGTCGCCCGCAAGTTAGCCGGGGAAAGGGTGGGGCGTTGACAAGAGGGGGGGATCGCCGAGACGCGACATAACGCAGCCCAACGCGAAAAGCCGCGTCAAGACCCCGCAGGGCTGAGGCTCCTCCCGCCCCGCCTCCTGCCTCGCCTCTCTTCTCTCTTCTCTTTGACGGCAGCACAACAAAGCCGCCCCGGTGGGGGCGGCTTTGTTGTGCTATTCAGGGAATGACATAGTCGGCGGGGGGAATGTGCAGAATCATACCGGCGGTGAGGGTGTAAGGGGCTTCCAGCTTGTTGAAGGCAATGAGCGCTTCCACCGTGACGCCGAATTTTGCCGCAACCGTCTCGAGGGTGTCGCCGGGCTGTACCTGATAAACCGTCGTCGGCGTTTGTTCCTCAATCCCGGGGCCTTCGCCGGTGTTAGGGGGGTCAACGCCTCGGTTACGCAAGCAAATCAACATTCGCATTTAAAGTAAACTCAGTCATCAGGGAACCAAATCAACATCATTCACACTTAAAGTATACTCAGTCTCCATGCTATATTTTCCATAAGTCGTATTAACAGAAAGGAGGATCGCCGTTACGAGCAGAGTCAATATCAGAACGACCAAGAAAATGGTTTTGCCGCGCATACTACGTTTGGTTTTCATCATGAAGTACCTCCTTTTTGATTTGCCTTGAATGTGATATTGCCGCTAACTGTAACAAGTATGGTATCACCGCTATTTAGCGATTCCGTAGTATTATAGGATGCATACAACAGATATGTTTTTTCTTCGTCGGGACTCAACGCAAACGAATAGCTGAAGTCCTCTACCGTCTTCGAAACTTTATAACAAGTATGCCCAGAGTCATTCACATAGGATTCGACGGAATCGTTATAGTCATCAGGAGTGTCATAGTCACCAAGATCGTCAGAAAGAGTAGCGATCTCATTACGCGTACTATCGTCTCCCTCCTCAACAAAATAAAAAGATACATTAGCAATCGTCGTGTTAAAATCAACTAATACTGTCATAGCAGTAAAAGCCATATCGAGAGTTATATCTATGTTGCTATTATTGTTTACCACCAAAGCGCAAAGTATCATTCCATCATCATAAGAATCTCCCACTCTATAGTAGTCATCTGCCACTCCAACATCAAACTTCGCTACTTGTAGCGAAAGACCTGTCATTGTCCCCGTTTCGGTATATTTTGAGAACGAACCGCCGACCAAAAGCAGGGCGGTAACAAGCACAAGACACAGGCAGGATATGGCGATATGATATAGGGTTTTTTTGCGCGTTTTTCCGGGCGCTTGTTCTTGTGCCGGTGTTTTATCGTTTTGTTCCGTCATGCGCTTTCCTCCCCTTTCGTATGCAAAGCCCCGGCGGCGTCTTGAGCCAAAGAAGGGCGCGCCCGACCCCGGGCAATACCGCCTTGACTTCGCCGCGAATCCTCGATGCCGCAAACGGCGTGTCGCCTGTGTTGTTGGCGTCCCCTTTGGTGACGGCCTCGCCGTTTTCCAAAGAGATCAGCCGATGGGTGACAAGGCTGCCGTCCTCCTCTTCATAGGTGACGATCGCCCCGATTTCATAAGTTTCTTCCCGATGGATGAAAAGCAAAGAACCCACGGGAAGCGCCGGTTCCATACTGCCCGAAAGCACCGCCGCGCTCCCCCAGCCGAAAATCATGGGCAGGGGATTGCCCGCCGCGCGTGCGATGGCCGTATAGCCGAACAGGCACACGATCAAAAGAAGCAGCGCCGCCAATGCGCCGGTCGCGATCCGCCGGATTCGCTGTAACCACTTTTTCCGCATTATCGCTTCCCCGTTTGCTTGCTTTAATCGCTTGCTTCTTTTGCCTGTGTTGCCGTGATGGTAAAGTCGGAAAATATAAGATCTGTCACGGATTGTCCCATGTCAAAATCATCTGAATCATATGAACCCTCACCTTTTTCATCATCGTACAGCCACTGATAGCAAAAATAAATCGTAATATTTTCTCCTGCTTTAATTCTCTCGCTGAAAGATGTTTCACCACCCGAGGAGACCGGCGTGTCTTTAGCGATACAGACACTGAAGCCGCCGGAAGTAGCGTCAGATGGCATTTCAAAGCCGGTTATTTCCACATCAGCATCCACCGCGCCATTATTTTCGATTGTGAATTCCGCATAGCCCCATGTGCCGGGCGCAATATAGCCCTCGCCACTATCAGGCAATCCTGTGGAGATACCGGGTTCATCTTCGATTGTCCATGAGAGGCCGGATAAATCTATTCCTTCACTGATAGACGACCCATTAAACTCGATACTCCACTTTGCCACGGTTGCCGTCAAGCCTTTCACCGTACCCTTGCTATAAAACATCGCTAAAGTGCCGGAAACTATACAGGTGGCGAGCATCGTGACAACCAACATAAGGCAGGCGGCCATGAAAAAGCCGTTTTTCTTTGTCTTGTTCATCGGTCATAACCTCCTGATCGTTTTGGCGCTGAACGGTATGGGGCTGGGAAAAATCAGCCCTTGCTTGGCTCTACTTGCTGTGCGGTGATGGTAAAAGTGCCGAAATCGAAAACATTACTCTCAAACTTATTATCGTTCTCTGCGTCAGCTATTGTGCCGAAATCCCACTTGTAGGCGAGATAAAAAGTTATGGTATTAGCGCCGCTTTTGCCGCTTCTTACAAGAATCCCATCAAGAATATTATAGGGAGAAGACAGTTTATTCGTTCCGTCAATATTGCCCTCGTTGGGCGTATTGGTCATAATCGCAAAAACAAGTCTGTCTTCTAAATCTGTAATGACATTACTTTCGCTACTTTCGGTGGGCAACGCTAATTCACCCACATCAACCGTAACCACGGCGTCCACATCGCCAACATTTTGAATCACGATTGGCGCATAGCCCCATGTGCCGGGCGCGATGGTATTTTCGTTAGGCTGAGCTGAGCCATCGGTTTCACACGGGTTGACCGTCCATGAAAGGTTGCTAAGCGTTACTGTTTCGGATACTACATTTTGAGGAAAAGTCCCGGCCTTGCTTATATCAAAACTCCATAATGCCACATCAAGTTTGGTATTGACGGTGCCGGTACTTGTATACTTTGCCATGGTGCCGGCGATGACACAGGCGGCGAACATCATGACAGCCAGCATCAGACAGGCGGCCATGAGAACGCCGGTTTTCTTTGTCTTGTTCATCGGTCATACCCTCCTGTGCGGTGTGATGGGTCTTGCCACGCGTGCTTTAAGCCCTTAAGGATTCTTGCTTTTCGAAAAAAGCAAGAATCGTTAAAGGTTCAAATGCTTCAGCCACAGCAGACAGCCTCGGCGCCACATCCGGGGCTGTCCGTCCGCAGTTGTCTATAACCGCAGGCGGCTTCGAGGCCGTCTGCTTATGGGGAGAGAAAGAGCGAGGGGAGATTAAAAATTATTCGCCTTTGTTAGGTTCAACCTGCGTTGCGGTGATGGAGATGCCTGCAAAGGAGATATCTGCGTGATTACTTCCAAGGGTCGTAGAGGGTGCATCATATGCATGGGAGCCAGTATCGTCATACAGCCACTGATAGCAAATATAAATCGTGGTAGTAGTGCCGCCCCGTTTAATGGTGGTGGAATCAGAAAATTCAGTGGCACCTGCGGCAGCGTAATCCGTCGGTGGTGTCGCATTGGTAACAGTCTTGAAAGACAGACCGGCACTGCTGTTTGCCTTGGATGTCAGGTCAAGACCTGACAATGATACAGTAACATCCACTTCGCTGTCGTTCGTTATCGCGATAGCTGCATAGCCCCAAGTACCGGGGGCAATTTTGGTTGTTTCATAAACATCATTTTTGGAGTCTTCTGCTTTGATTGCCTCAATTGTCCATGTGAGAGTATCCAAGGTTTCAGTGATAGATTTCGTACCAACCTTTACATCCCATTTAGCCGGCGTAACAGTACCACCGTTCACCGATCCCGTACTCGTATACTTCGCCATCGTGCTGGCGAGGACACAGGTGGCCAGCATCATGACAACCAGCATCAGACTGGCGACCTTGAGAAAGCCGTTTTTCTTTGTCTTGTTCATGTCTCAAAACCTCCTGAATTGATTATTTGTGTATGTAATTCCGACCGTGTGGCCGGCCGGCGCATTACCGAAAGTCAAGGCTGTGGGTTCTCTTCCTTGTTTTCCTCTGCCTTTTGCTTTTTGCGCTGTTCGATCATAGGCGGCAGGAGGAAAAGCAGAAGCACCAGCAGGATGGGGAAAAAGACGCAGAGGATCATGCCGAGCGGCGTCTGAATGAACAACAGCGTCTTGCCCATGCCGACAAAGCGCGTTTCGTAAACGCCGAGAATCTGATCTTGCCGCACATAACCTTCGTCCGGCGCGTTGTTGGCGTCGCCTTTGGTGATATAGACGGTGCCGCCGTCTTCCCGTGTCTCGATGGCGTAGATGCGGTGCGTCACATAGGCAGACGCGCTGTGGAAGCAAATGATGTCGCCCACCGCGTAAGTGTCATCGTCGCCGCTGTTGTTGACGAGAACCACATCGTTTTCGTCAAACACCGGCGACATGCTGCCGGTTTCCACGATCAGGGGGGTAAAGCCGAAGCAGCTCGGCGGCAGATCGGGGTGAATCAGGGAGCTGATGAGCAGCGTTGTGGAAATGATAAAGCCGGGCAGCATCAGGACGCAGAGGACGATTCCGATGATGTTGGGGACGGTAAAAAACGCCTTTTTTTGCTTCGGGGTATTGGCCGATTGGCCGGCCGATTGGCCGGCCGGTTGGCTCGCCGGTTGACCGCCGGGTTCGTTGGTGTTCGGTTCTGTAGGCATATCGAAACGCCTCCTTTCCGCTTGCCGCAAGAATACAACATAATCCACATTATGTTGTAAAAGCAAGGGCGGCGGGGGCGCAACCGGCTAAAGCCAGCTTTACAAGCCAGCTTTACAAGCGCATTTTTGGCATTTTTTTGAGAGCGCCGCGCGGGCGGCGGGCGCCTGAAAAAATTGTAGTCTTTACAAAATTTGTGAAAAAATCAAAAAATGTATCTTGACA
Organism: uncultured Clostridia bacterium; assembly: GCA_947627815.1. Classification (GTDB taxonomy): domain Bacteria; phylum Bacillota; class Clostridia; order Oscillospirales; family CAG-272; genus RGIG1993. The sequence continues at coordinate 5,329 of CANQXN010000086.1, forward strand.
AATAAAAAAACATGATAGAATAGGAAATACCAAGGGGATAGTATGCTACCCGTTCTTTTCCATTTACAACATAATGTGGATTATGTTGTAAATCGGCTTTTTGACACAAAAAAATTTTTTTGCACGACGAAAAACGCCGCCCATCCGGGCGGCGTTTTGGCGTTTGGTGAAGACTTTTTTATTTTTTTAAAAGTTGCGGGGGGGACAACCTTTTTTTATTTTCCCTTTTTTAAAGTTCTTGACCGTCGCGGGGGAACCCCGCGACGAGGTGCAGGGGGGTCTTCTTTCAAGAAGACCCCCCTGCGCGGCTTTATGCTTCTAAGCTGTCTTGGTCAAGCAGAAATTCTTTCACGCCTATCATGACATAGCCCTTTTCGTCGCGGCGGGGCTTCATGCTTTTTTCGACGACGATAATTTTTTTGAAAGAATCCATCGTCCTGTCGAACGGGGCGACCTCCTGATCGTATTTTTCCTGATCGGGAATGGCGTATGCCGATTGAATATAATATTTCTTGTTTCCGAGCGTCGCGATGAAATCAATCTCCCGCTGAACGCGAACCTCTTTCCCCAGCGTGTTTTTTTCGCGCGATTCTACTATGCCGACATCCACATGGTAGCCCCTGAATCTGAGTTCATTGTAGATGATGTTCTCCAAAATGTGAGTTCCCTCCATCTGCCGGAAATTCAGACGGGCGTTGCGCAGTCCGATGTCCTCAAAGTAAATTTTGTACGGCGTGCCGATATAGTTTCTGCCCTTGACATTGTATCGCTTTACCCGTGAAATCAAAAAAGCGTCTTCCATGTGGCCGATGTATTTGTCCACGGTATATTCGCCGATGCTTTCCCGCTTGACCGAAGCAAAAGTGTCGGCGATTTTTTTGGGATTGGTCAAAGACGAAATGCCGGAAGCGATTACATCAAGCACCTCTCCGATCTGCGTACTTTCGGATAGATTGTGGCGCTTGATGATGTCCTTCAGATATAGCCCCTGAATTTGCGAGATCAGGTAACTTGACTTTTGCTCGTCGGTCGTCATCAGAGCGACCGCCGGAAGGCCGCCGTAAACCGAATAATCGTCAAACGCTTCGCTTTTGTCCCCCTGCCGGAACGCGTAATACTCCGAAAAGGAAAGCGGGAGAATGTGAACCTCGTCCCCCCGACCTTCAAACTCGGTCAGGATGTCCTTTGACAGAAACTTTGAATTGCTGCCGGTTACAAATACATCCATGTTGCTTTTTCGCAAGAAACCGTTCAATACCGACTCAAATGCGCCCAGCTTTTGCACCTCGTCCAGAAGGATGTAGTGCATGTCGCTGTCGGCAATCTGCGGCATCAGCCAGTTGATGAATTTGGTGGGATCCACTTTGTGATTTTCGCGCGCGTTGTCAAGGATGATCGGATTTTCACCGATTTTGATCAGATCGTCGGCGGAATCAAAGGCGAATCTGATGATGTGATCGGCTTTTACCCCTTCCGATACAAGACTGTTGTAAAATAGGGTGTTGAGCAAATAGGATTTGCCGCTTCGGCGGATGCCGGTGATCACTTTGATAAAACCGTTGTGTTTTCTGACAATCAGACGGTTCAGATAAACATCTCGTTTGATTTCCATCTCGTTCTCCATTGAATTTTTTTGCCGGTAGCGGCACTTTTATTCAATGTATTATACACCGAAATTTCAAAACCGTCAAGATTTTTCTTTTCCCTTTTTTAAAGTTCTTGAGGGGTAGCCCCCCTTTCCCCCTCCCCTTTTTAAAGTTCTTGAGGGGGTTGTAGGGGGAACTTCTTTCAAGAAGTTCCCCCTGCCCCCTGCCCCCCGCACAGCAAAAGCCGCTCAAAAATGAGCGGCTTTTCCTGTACCGGGGGGCTGTTCTATTGTGACAGCGGCGGTTCTTCCCCTTC
>CANQXN010000087.1 GCA_947627815.1 uncultured Clostridia bacterium
TGTGATATTCCTCAGCCGGTTTTTTAATTCCGGCCACATTTCCTGGTAATAAAGATGAAGATGAACCAATACGCGTGTCATTTGACTTTTCTCCTGACTTTGAAGGAAAAGCCAAAAATCGTGTATATACGGAATATGCCGTCGGTGCGTTTCATAAACAAACGCTGACGAAAAGACAGAAAAGCCGTTTGACAACAGCTTTTTATTCTGTCGGCATATATCGGATCTAAACCAACAATCTGACGGTTGTATTTGTTGGCGGAATATCTGGAAAACCAAGACCGGTTAAATTGACGGATTGCTTTGTCAGGGATTTTATTTATATCCTTTTGATCAAAAGCAAATCCATTGTTTTTAAAAAATTCAGCGACATGATCGGTTATACCAATCAATAACGGACTGAATTCGTGCCCAACCGGTAAATAGTTCTGAGAAGCAGAAACGCTGTACCAATCCAGCCCGACGGCCTGATTAATCAAAATCTGTTCATAAACAATTACTTCAGAGCGTTCTAAAACAATATTCTTCGTGTTTTTATTTGCGAATAAAGACAGATGCGTTGCCGTTCCCATAACCGAAGCGATTTCTTTTGCCCCTTTGATATAGGCGAATATTTTTATTTTATCTGCTTCATTTTTTGTGAAAATCAGCGAGGTCAATTCAGCTTTCAAGGTCGGTGCGTTCGGCAAGACAGGCTCGAATGATATCTTTTTCGGAAAAGGGATGTTTTCCGGACGCGTCTATTTCATAGTTTTCGTGTCCCTTCCCTGCGGCTAAAATCACATCGCCCAAACGGGCAGACGCTACGGCGTATGCCAAGGCGTCCCGCCGATCCGGGATCACGACATAAGGCGCCGCCGTAGGCAGACGGCGAATCCCGGAGACAATATCATTCAGAATGCCGGAAGGATCTTCTGTTCTGGCATTATCACCGGTCACGATCACCTCGTCAGCCATAGTGGCGGCAATTTCGCCCATGACTGGGCGCTTTGTTTTGTCTCTGTCTCCGCCGCAGCCGAAGAGTACGCGTAAGCGGCCGGGCGCGGCCGTTGTTTTTTCCTTCTGCTGTGCCGCTTTCAAAACGCCAAGCGCGCGTGCCAATGCGTCCGGCGTATGCGCATAATCGATAAAAATCGAAAACGCGCCGTGATACACACATTCCATTCTGCCAGGCGCGCCATAAAATGAGGCAATCGCTTCTGTCACAACAGGCACCGGCATGCCGTCCACAATAGCGGCAGATGCCGCGGCTAGGGTGTTGCTGATATTAAAATCCCCCGGCAAGGGACTTTCAATAGAAAAAACCGTATTATCTTTTTTGACGCGATAGGAAATGCCGGTAAGATCATTTTTCATGATCTCGCAAACGCGAAAATCGCTTTCCGCATGTAACCCGTATCCATAGGCGCGGCACGGGCAATGATGTGCCGCATAGTAGCTGTGGGCATCATCAAAATTAAAGATTCCAACCTGCGATTGTTCAAAAAGCCTGGCCTTAGCGGCGGCATATGCTTCCATCGTTTTGTGAAAATCAAGATGATCCGGCGTGAGATTGGTATAAATCCCATAGGCAAATTGGATTTCCGAAACACGGTTCAGCGCAAGAGCATGAGAAGACACTTCCATAAAAAGCACCTGGCTGCCGTCAGCTACCATGTCATGCATGATCTCATACAACTGTTCCGGGCGCGCCGTCGTGTTTTCTCCCGCAACTGCCTTGTGCTGCCAGAAACTTCCCAATGTCCCGCTGACCGCCGTTTGGAAACCGGCCCGACGATAGATTCGCTCCAATAGATTGACAATGCTGGTTTTTCCGTTTGTCCCTGTTACCCCGAAGATTTTCATTTTCTTCTGCGGATAATCAAACCATGCGGAATATATTTTCGCCGCGGCCAGCCGGGTATCTTCCACCAATATTTCGTTTTCCAGCCCCAAAGAATGCCGACACACGACAGCAACGGCGCCTTTGTTCACCGCCTCGACGGCATAGGCATGACCGTCATAGTGATCGCCTTCCAGACAAATAAAGAGATCGCCTTTCTTTAACATCCTGCTGTCAACCGAAATACCGGTAACCTCTACATCCTTTTTAACAGCAATCAGTTTCGAAAGTTTCACGCCGCTCCTCCCCGTTATTTCTTATACATCGTCGGGTCAGTTATCCGGCTCAACACCGTCGGGAAGTTCGATATCGTCGGGGTCGGTATAGAGACAACGAATCGTCACTACCGTACCGTATTTGACTTCTATGTTCTTTTCAATACTTTGAGAAACCACGACAGCGCCGGTTCCCACCTGATAATTGGAGGCACCGGAAATTAAAACATTCAATCCTTTCGCCTGTAGCGCCTTGATTGCTTCGGCGGCTGCCATCCCCATTACATCCGGTACGATCGTTGTACGGGTCGAAGGGGAAATATTTTCGGTATAGAGAATTACTCGCCCATCGCTTTTTGTCAACTGGGCGCCGGCGGCAGGCATCTGCGCCGTAACTTTATCACCGTTACCAACGACATCACACGACAGTCCCAATTGGCGAATAGCAAGAAGCGCTTCATCTACATTATTGCCGACATAATTTTTTACCGAGACAAGCGCGCGCTTCATCTCTTCTTCAGTATAATTGCGTTCCACACCGATATACGGCAGGGCTTCCGCCAAGAAATTGGCAATAAAGGGAGCCGCGACCGTGCTACCGTATACGGCGCCAACTGGCTCATCCACAATGATTAACGCTGCGATCTGAGGCGCATCGGAAGGCGCGATAGCCACCGTTGAACCGATGCGAAGATCTTTTTGCCCGGTAAGCGGATTGACTTTGTCTCTTTTTTCCGAAGTACCAGTTTTTGCCGCAATTTTATAACCGGCCACATACGCATTTTTGGCGCCGCCGTCTCCCGAAACGCCCTTTTCCAATACATCAAGTATTTCCCGACATACCTCTTCAGAAATCACCTGGCGTTTGGTTTCGGTTTCATAAGACACCACAACATTGCCGTTAGCGTCTGTCAGCGCATTGACCATGTGGGGTGTGATCAGATGCCCGCCGTTGGCAATAGCCGCGATAGCGGTAATGTGCTGGATCATGGTGGTCTTGAAGGTCTGGCCAAATGAATAGCAAGCCAAACTCACGATACCGAATGCATTTTTGGAGGAGTAAATACCGGACGCCTCGCCCGGCAGATCGATGCCGGTCTTTTCCATGTACCCAAGAAATTGAAAATACTCGTAAAATTTTTCCTGCCCGATCTTCAACGCTACCTGCATTAAGGTCGGGTTGCAGGATTGCTGGAGCATTGTAGCAAAATCATGTGTACCGTGACCGGTCTTTTTATGGCAGCTGATCCGAGTACCTGCCACCACATAGTAGCCAGGGCAACTGTAGGTATCGGCAAATGTTGTCACCTGTTCTTCCAATGCCATAGCGGTAGTAAGAATCTTAAAAGTGGAGCCGGGTTCGTATGTCTCGCTTACCACCTTGTTATTCCAACTGTTATAAATCAATTCATACCGATAATTGTTTGTTATGGCCGCATACTCTTTATCATATTCTTCCGTACCGGCTATCAACCCTTTTGCCGCCAGCGCTTTTTCAACCTCTCCGCCGGCAAGATAGGCATCATATTTTGCCTGTGCTTCAGCGGTAAGCACATAAGGGCTATTGAGATCGACCGTTGGATACTGACCCATCGCAAGAATTTCGCCGGTATTGACATCGATCACAACACCCGCCACTTTGTTGCGCGCGTCCGCGTTGACATAGGCGTTATAGAGCTGTGCTTCCAGCATACGCTGTAATGTGGCATCGATGGTCGTGACAAGATTCAATCCGTCTTTTGCCGCCACATAATAATCATAGGTGGAAGGAAGATCTTGACTTTGTCCGTTTTTGGTGGTAATATATTTTCCGTTCGTACCGGAAAGTTCTTTATTATATTGAAGTTCCAATCCAAACAAGCCGGTATCGGTCCCCATAGCGCCGACAACATTCGCCGCAAGCGACCCGCCCGGATAATAACGCACATTAGAGGCCTGCAAATAGATTTGCGATGAAAAACCGTTTTCATCGATAAAGGCCCGTACTTTATCCGCCGTTTCCTTATCCACTTTGTTTTTGATCGTCTCGTCTTTCCGGTTCGGTTTTTGCGAACGCTGGTACACATCGTCATAGGATACGCCGAGAATCGAAGAAAGAGCCGTGGCAATCTGCTTGGCATGATCGTGAGCCTCGTTGTCGTTAGCCTGAATATCCACAGGAGAAATAAATACGCGACATGCCGTAGTATTGCCGGCAAGCACCGTCATATTGCGGTCATATATCAGGCCGCGCACGGCGTTGACAACCGTTTCCTGCTGGATATTGTTGATCACTTTGCCTTGATAGTATCCATAGGAAATCACCTGCATGGAAAACAACTGCGCCACAATAATAGCCACAATCAACAAAAGCACAATAAAAAAGACTTTAATCCGTATGTTCACACTACCGCGGATATCTTCATTGTTGGTATAGGAACCTGTATTGTGATCCATCGTCAATCCCGCCTTTCTTATTTGTATAAATCCGCCCCAAAAAATCCGATCACGGAAAAATAAAGGAGAGCGGTTGTTCCCCTCCCCGCATAATCCGGCATCAGAGCAACCTGCCTATACAGGCTCTACCATTGTATTCACAGAATTTCAAAAAATTGACAAAGCCATAAAGAAAGCGTGTCTGTCGGTACAATCCGACTGTTTTTTGACAGACATCATTCGATCTTATCTTTCTGTTCGCTTTCTTCGTTATCCTGTCCTTTCAGCATACCCAATTCTTCTGTCGCATACTGTTCAAAGACAACATTATCATTCTTTTTGTCGAGAAGAGAGCGATATTCCCGGTTTTGTTTTTCCAGGGTGCGTATCTCACTTTTCAGAGCGGACAGCTGAATGGTACTTTCATTCAATGTAACCCCGGCTTGGATCATAAGCATCAAAAGCAGCGTAATGACTATCAATGCCATGATAACCGCCCATGCCGATTTCTTTTTTTCGCTTCCGCTTTTCTCTTCTGTGTCAACAGAAGAGAAAAGCGGAAGCCCGGACACAGACATATCTGTTTCCATGACTTCCGGTTTTTTCTCTGTATCTAACATGTTAATTCCCCTGCCGCAAGATGCGGTTTGTAGCATGACGGAATCAGATCTTTTCGATGATCCTCAATTTAGCGCTTCTGGATCGTGGATTTTCCCGCAATTCTTCATTACTTGGAAGAATTGGCTTTTTAGAAATAAGTTTGATGACCGGCTTTTTGCCGCATACACATACGGGAAAGCTCGGCGGACAGGTACAGCCGGCGGAAAGAGAGGAAAATGTCTGTTTGACAATCCGATCCTCCAGCGAATGAAAGGTAATAACACACAGGCGGCCTTTGGGCGCCAGAAGTCCTGTCAGAGCGCGAAGGGTCGGTTCAATGGCGTCCAGTTCCCCGTTGACCTCAATTCTGATCGCCTGAAAGGTACGCTTGGCGGGATGATGCCCGCCAGCCTGCGCTTTCAACGGAATCGACTGTTTCACAATCTCAACCAGCTCTGCTGTCGTTGCAATCGGTCCCTTTTCGCGCGCTTGCATGATTCTGCGTGCAATCTGCGGGGCAAATCTTTCTTCGCCATAATCCCGAAGGATCCGAATCAAAGAAGTTTCGTCGTAACCGTTTACGACATCGTATGCGGTCAGTTTGTCATTTTGATCCATCCGCATATCCAGCGGCGCATTCTGCTGATATGAAAACCCGCGTTCCGCGGTGTCAAGTTGGTAAGATGAAACGCCCAGATCTATAACGGCACCGTTGATATACGGAAGACTCAACGACACGGCAATGGATTGGGCGAAAGAAAAATTCGAATGAACAAAGGTCACTTTGTCGATATACTCATGAAGGCGCTCTCGAGCGGCGGCGATGGCCGTTTCATCCCGGTCAATAGCGATTAAGCGACCACTCTGACCCAGGCGGCGTGCAATTTCAAGACTGTGTCCCCCGCCGCCGGCGGTACAATCAAAATAAATACCGTCATCTTGAATATTCAGGCCATCGATCGTCTCTTTAAGCATCACAGAATAATGTGAAAAAATCGCCATCGATCTGCCTCATTCTCTATCCGAGCCGGAAAATCGTTTTTCGCGACTCGTTGTTATGGCCGAATCTTACGCATCGGCCTTATTAGAAGATTTCAGCCCGAATCTATTGCCGTACCGTTGACGCAATTTCAACGACCCGGCAATAGATTGGGCATTGATAAATAATCAAAAAGAAATCAGAAGCCCGGAACCTTACATGCCCCAATTGATCAAAGTCTCTTCGATCGCGACTCCGTCAATATTGGAAATCATGGAATCATATTCCTCTTCGTCCCAGATCTCAATATGATCACCGACACCAAGAGAAACAATGTTTTTCTTAAGACCGGCGTATTCAGCAAATTTAGCGGGAATGACTGTTCTTCCTTGGGAATCAATGGCGGCGTCCTGAGAAAGACCATATACCCAACGACGCACCGTGCGCGCTTGAATGGCAGGAAGTGTATCGATTTTAGCCACAAACTGTGTCCATGCGTCCATGGGGTACACCGAGATACATTTGTCTTTGCCGATTCCCCGGGCAATCACAATGTTTTCGCCCAAAGCCTCGCGGAGCTTGGCCGGAAGGAATGTGCGGTTTTTGCTGTCCAATGTGTGTCTGTACTCGCCATTGATCATCACGCATCCTCCCTTTCAATCTTTTTTGCTCCACTTTCATCCACGACCCCATTATAAACGAATCATTTTCATTTGTCAATTTGATTTAGCCAACAAATTATTTCTTATGCCCCCTTTTTTTGCAATCAAGGAACACTTTTTTTGTTTTGATGTCGGCATTCCGAATTTATGTTCTCTTTTGCCACTATTTGCCATCATTTAAAATGGATTTCGGCGTTTTTCCCCATTAACGGCAATTTCCAAACAAAGACAACCTCACTTTCTGGCGTCTTTCTGTCCCGGATGTCCGATTGTAAGAGAATCCGCCTTAGGGCTTAAATGCACTCCTTTGTTATCATTATCGTGTCCTTTGGGACCCCACTGTATGTGATAAAATGATATGACCCAAAAAGAGAGAAGATCCACCTTGGGTATGGTATAATTAAGCTACCAACAAAA
>CANQXN010000088.1 GCA_947627815.1 uncultured Clostridia bacterium
GGTGGACAACGCCCACGGCGCCTATCTGCGCTTTCTCCCGAAGAGTTTACATCCTTTGGATCTCGGCGCCGATCTCTGCTGTGACTCGGCGCACAAAACCCTGCCCGCCCTCACCGGCGCGGGCTATCTGCACATCGGCGGGCAGGCGCCTTTATTTTTCGCCGAAAACGCCCCCGCCGCGATGGCGCTTTTTGCCTCGACCAGCCCTTCCTATCTGATCCTGCAATCGCTGGATCGCTTGAACGCCTTTTTAGCCGACGGCTACCGCCCGCGGCTTGCCTCGTTCGTTTCGGCAATGGACGCGATGAAAGTGCGCCTTGCCGCCGGCGGGTACACACTCTGGGGCGAGGAGCCGCTAAAGCTCACCTTAGCGCCCAAGCGCCGGGGGGAAACCGGCCTTGCGCTCGCCGCCGCCCTCATGCGGGACAATGTCTATCCCGAGTTTGCCGATCCCGACGCGTTGGTTTTAATGTTATCGCCGTCGCTTCCACAAGAGAGTCTCGCCCGCTTAGAAGGGTTTTTGCTTGCCCGCCCGATAGGGCAGCCACTCGCAGAAGTGCCGCCGAAAGCCTCTTTGCCCCGCGTCGGCCTTTCGCCGCGCGAGGCGCTCTTTGCGCCTTGCGAGATCGTCCCCGCCGCGCAAAGTCTCGGGCGGATCATGGCCGACCCTCTCGTCTTTTGCCCGCCGGCCATTCCCATCGTATCTTTGGGCGAAATCATCGACGAACAGGCGCTCGCCCTTTTCGCTTACTATGGCATCACCGAAGTCCGCGTGGTTTCTTCCCTTTTTGGAAAAAAGGGAAGCGGAAAAACTTTATCCGGATGAGATGCTTTTTGTTACTTCTTTTTAAAATTTCTGCTTAAATGAAGTTCTTCTGATAATGTTTTTCTATTTCCTTTTTTAAAGTTCTTTTGGTCCTTTTCTTTCAAGAAAAGGACGAAATAAAGAAAGGGACATTGTTGTTCTTTCGGTTCCTTTCTTTCCAAGAAAGGAACAAAAATCATGAAACGAATTGTCAATGTTACGGTGCCGGCCAGTGCCTGTGACAGTGCCTCCACGCTTTCTCTGCTCGGTTATTTTTCTTATATTGAAGACGCCGTCACCGAGCTGATGGGAGATCTTGCCATTGACGGCCTCACCACCTTAAAAAAATACAACGCGCTTTGGGTCTTTACCCGCCACCGCGTCAAACTGCACACGCCCCTGGTCTGGCGTCAGCCTTTTACCCTGACCGCCGCCATCACCGCGCATTCCGCCGTCAGGATCGATATCGATGTGATTTTCACCGACAAAGACGGCCAAAAAGCGGCGGAAGCGCGCTCCCAGCTCTGCGCGGTCGATCTTGCCAGCGGACACCCCGCCAAAATAAGCGCCGTGGGCGTCCGGGAGAACATGATGGAAGCGCCCTTGGCCGAGATTCATTTTTCCCGCCCCACGGGCGAGGCGGGTGAGCTGCTCGAAAAAGTCAAAGTGCGCTCGATGAGCATCGATTACGGCCACCATACCAACAATATCGAGTATCTGCGCTTTCTTTTCAACAGTTACACGGCGGAAGAACTCGCCGCGCACACCGTCAAAGAAGTGCAGATCGATTTCTTTTCCCAGTCTTTTGCCGGCGATGAGCTGTCGATCTACCGCACCGTGTCCGAAAACACGCACAGCTTTACCGTCAAAAAAGAAGATCAACTCGTCATTCATTGTGATATTATTAAATAAATAACTTCCCTTTTTGGAAAAAAGGGAAGCGGAAAAACTTTATCCGAATGAAAAATTTTTTGTTGCCCCTTTTTAAAAACTCTGCTTAAATGAAATTCTTTTGATAATTTTTTCTATTCCCCTTTTTAAAGTTCTTTCGGTTCCTTTCTTTCAAGAAAGGAACAAAAAAGAAAGGAACAAAGCCATGAGAGGTGTTGAGACGCTCTATTTGCGGCTCTATGAAGAGCTTCGTGCCGCCATTGTAGACGGCGGTTATCCTTACGGCAGCCGCCTGCCCTCGAAAAGGACGCTCGCCGACCGCTGGAATTGCAGCGTCGTGCCTGTCGAACACGCCCTTGCCCTGCTCTGCGAGGAAGGCTATGCCGAGGCCAAAGAGCGCAGCGGCTGCTTTGTCATCTATCGACAGGACGATTTCCCCGCCCAAACGCCGTCGCCCGCGGCTTCGCCGGCGCCGAAACATGCTCCCCCGCCCCCCAGCGATTTGGGTTTTTCTCCCGCGCTCTTAGCGCGCACCATGCGCCGCGTGCTGTCCGAGTGCGGAGAGCGCATCTGGCAGCGCTCCGATAATATCGGCACGCCCGAACTGCGATTTGCCATCGCCGCCTACCTCAAGCGCAACGGAGGCCCCGCCGTTTTGCCCGAACAAATCGTCATCGGCGCCGGCGCGGAATACCTCTACGGCTTGGTGGCGCTCCTTTTGGGCCGGGAGCGGATCTATGCGCTGGAACAGCCCTCCTATGAAAAAATCGCCGCCGTCTATCGGGCGCACGGCATCGCGTGCGAGTTTCTCCCATTGGCACAAGACGGCCTTGCCTCTTCTGCGCTTTGGAACAGCCAAGCCGGTGTGCTGCATGTCACCCCGTTTCATAGCTATCCCAGCGGCATCACCGCCAGCGCTTCCAAACGGCGGGAGTATCTGCGCTGGGCGGAGACGCGGGAAGGCTTTATCGTCGAGGATAACTACGACGCCGAACTGACTGTGTCAAGAAAAAACGAAGAAACACTCTTTTCTGTCGATAAAAACGGACGCGTCATCTATCTCAACACCTTTTCGCAAACGCTCTCGCCCTCCTTCCGTATGGGGTATATGATCCTGCCGCCAAACCTCCGCCCGCTTTTTTTAGAAAAATTGGGCTTTTTCTCCTGCCCCGTGCCGGTGTTTGAACAATATCTGCTGGCCTCTTTGATCAACAGCGGCGATTTTGAGCGCCATATCAACCGCGTCCGCCGCGCCAGACGAAAATCGGGGAAAAAAGACGCCTGAATCAAAATTTTCTCTTGACAAGCGCCGCCTTTGTGGTATAATATTAATGATAGTGATTCCTATTAAGCTTTTCGGGGGAGGTGCGATATGCAGCGCTACAGTGAAAAACGGCAAGCCATTCTCAACTGCCTGCGCGCCACGCGTTCCCACCCCGACGCCGAAACGGTCTACGCCACGCTGAAGCCCGGCTACCCCGACTTGAGTTTGGCGACCGTCTACCGCAACCTCGCCGACCTGAAAGCGGCCGGCCTCATCCGCTCGGTCGGACATGCCGCCGGCAGAGAACATTTTGACGCCGATCTTGCCCCGCACAGCCACGCGATCTGCCAGAACTGCGGCGCCATCGTCGATCTGCCCGCCTCGCTTTTTTCCTCAGCCGAAGAGACTTCCCTGTGGTTAGAAAAAGCCAAAACGGCCAGCGGCTATACGCTTTCGGAGGCTTCCCTTTCCTTTTCTGGCCTCTGCCCCCGCTGTGCCGGTACACACACTTAACGCGCCATCCCCTTTTGGGTATCTGATATATTTTTTTAAAAAGGAGAATAAACTATGAAAACCTATCGTTGCAAAGTCTGCGGTGAAATCTTCACCGTCGCCGACGGACAGGAAGCCGTCTGCCCCAAGTGCAAACAGAAAGGCGACAAACTCGAACCCATCGCCAACAAGTATGCCGGCACCCAGACCGAGAAAAACCTCGCCGCCGCTTTTGCCGGTGAATCCCAGGCAAGAAACAAGTATACATACTTTGCTTCCGCCGCCAAAAAGGAAGGCTATGAGCAGATCGCCGCGCTCTTTCTGAAAACCGCCGACAATGAGAAAGAACATGCCAAACTCTGGTTGAAAGAGCTGTGCGGCATCGGCTCCACCGCCGAAAATCTCGGCGCCGCCGCCGACGGCGAAAACTTCGAGTGGACCGACATGTACGAAGGCTTTGCCAAGACCGCCGAGGCCGAGGGCTTTAAAGAACTTGCCGCCAAATTCCGTATGGTCGCCGCCATCGAAAAGCATCACGAGGAGCGCTATCGCGCCCTGCTCCATAATGTAGAGACCGCCGCCGTCTTTGAAAAGAGCGAGGTCAAGGTGTGGGAATGCCGCAACTGCGGCCATATCGTGGTCGGCACCAAAGCGCCCGATGTTTGCCCCGTCTGCGCGCATCCTCAGGCGTATTTCGAAGTCAACGCCGAAAATTATTGAGTTTTCCTTTTCGCAAAAACAGACCGCCGGTCACACACGGCGGTCTGTTTTTGATTTTTTTGCGCCAAAAGGGGACGCCCTTTCTTTGGCATTTTGCCATAAAAGCCGGATGCCGCCGGCCTTTTTTTATGACCTTCTACAAAAAATGCCTGTTTTGAATTTTTATTCAAAACAACTATTGACATTCTGCATTTTTATGCATATAATTGCAGGCGTAACCAACCTAATTTGAACTACCGTGATAGGAAAGGAAGCGTCTGATCCCATGAAAAAACTTGTTTTTCTTCTCTTGACCCTGCTCCTTCTGAGCGGCGCCCTTATGGCCTTTGTCTCCTGCGATTCGGATGAAATCGCCGCGCTCAAGGATAGCGTTGAGGCGTTGGCCGACGAAGTGCAATCCCTCTCCGATGAAATCCCCACCGAAAGCGTCGCGCAGCTGCAAACGCAGCTTTCCGCCCTCGCGGGACAGGTGAACGCCCTGTCAGGCGCCGTCACCGCCGAAGACCTGAGTGCCGTCACCGCACAGCTTAACGGCATCGCCGACAGCATCAAAACCCTGTCCGGGGACATCTCGAACGCCAAACTGTCCGAAATCAACACCGCGCTTTCGAATGTCGCCGCGACCCTCACCGCCATGGCGTCCGATCTTTCAAACGGTCAAACCGGCATAGCGTCCGGCCTTGCTGATGCCCAGACCGGCATAGACGCCCTGAACAGCGCGCAAAAAGCGCTGGCCGATAAGCTCGACGCCATCGCCGCCGTTTTAGAGGCGATGAACGCCCAACCGGAGCCTTCCCCCTTGGCCTTCGATTACGGAGAAGAGTGCTTTGACAAGATCAAATATATCGACGCGGTTCTGCGCGACCGCGACTGTCTCAACGGCGAAAACTTCAAACTCGCCGTAAAGTGGATCAAATGGAACCTGATCTCAGCCGGCTACAGCGAGGATGAGATCGTGGAACAGGATTTCACCATCACCCGGTATTACAGCAAGACCGCCAACCTTGCCTCGGCGCTTTCCGCGGTCAAAAGCTATGAAACAGACGGCAAACTGTATGAACGCGTCGGCCGGAACTATGTGGAAAGCGAAACCGGCACTTATGTCAAGGCGACCGTTACGCTAAGCAATCTTATGGTGGTCAAAAAAGGTGCCAGCGACAAACAAATCATCATCGGCGCCCACTTTGACGGCACCGGCACCGGCGACAACGGCTCCGGCATCGCGCTGGCGCTCACCACGGCACAGCATGTCCACGACATTGAAACGCCCAACACGCTGGTTTTCGTCTTCTTTAACGCCGAAGAATACGGCCTGTACGGTTCCACCGCCTGCGCCAACGCCCTCAGCGAGGAAGAGATTGAAAAGACCCTCTATATGATCAACCTTGACTCTCTGGTCTGCGGCGACTATTGCAACCTTTACAGCGGGGTTCAGGACAACGCCGCCAAAACCGTGAAGGACGCCTGGCCCTACTACAACGCCATCGAAGTAGCCGAAAGCATCGGGCTTACCTTCCACACCAACCCCTGGACATGGGAAAACCCCGCCCCCGGCTATGATACCCCCGATTACGCCTCCCCCTCCACCGGAGACTGGAGCGACCACGCCGAGTTTGCGGAGCGCGGCATCCCTTACCTCTATTTTGAAGCTACCAACTGGTACATTCCCGGCCCTTATCATGAATATGACGGTTACGGCGAGACTTATCTTGTCGGAATGCTGATGAATACCCAAAACGACTATCTCGAATACATTGAAAAATATTTCCCCGGCCGGATTCTCCACCACATCACCCAATTTTCCGCTCTTTTAAACGCGCTGGTGCTTCAGGAAAATGTCACCCCCGGCGAATGACCTTGGCGTTTCGCCATAAAACGCCCATCCCCCAAAAGGGGCTGTCTTACGACAGCCCCTTTTTGTATAAAATTTTACCCCGCCTCAGGTAAGCGCTCCCTTTTCCGGCGCCGGTCAAAGAAGCTCCCACAGGATGTCTTCCGCCGTGACCACGGTCACAAGCCCCTCCACAAAGGTTTCATAAATTTGCAGGGCTTTGACCGGGTCGTCGGTGAAATCGTCCAAAAGGATGTCCTCGCTCTTGCCGTGCAGACATTCGCGCAGATAGAGGGTGTAACTTTCACCGCCGGCGGCGGAGGAGCGGTCATCGGATGTCAGTTCATAGTACAGTTCCCAATCGTCGTCCGAAACCGTCACGGTCTGGCAGCGCAAAAGCATGAGAACACCCCCTTTCTTCCTGCCGAAGGCAAGATATTGTGCTCAAGGCATCTATACTATACTATATTTTGTTAAGCTTTTCAAGTAGTATTTTTCACACAAGTTTTTCGCTTTTTCTGCATTTCAAGAAATTTTCGAAACCGTCTGTTTTGCCGCGATACAAAGCACCCCAAAATGGGATACACAAAATTATTTTTTCAATACAAAAACTTTGTAAATATCACAAAAAACAGCGGCGATGAAAAAAAGAACGCATTTTTCTATTTTTCTGATGCCTTCTTCTCCTCTATCGTAAAAAAATCAAAAAAGGAAACCTTGCCCGCCCCGTTTTTCAAGAAAAACCGTACAAAAATCGAGGCAAAAAATCGTGATTTTGCCGGAAAAACCATAAATCGCAAAATCCGACCGGCGCGCGCTCTTCTTGACAACAGGGCGAAAACATGCTATACTCTCCTTGAAATCACATAATAAAGGCGGTTTTTTATGAAAAACAGACCCTTTTCCCTGATTCTTCTGCTGACGCTGGTTCTTTCTCTCGTCTTTTCCTCCTGCGGCGGCGAAGGGATCAGCACAGCGCCCGCCTCTTCCGAGGCGGTGAACGACACGCCGGCGGCCGGCACGACTACCGAACCGCCGACCGATCCCCCCGAAACCATCCTGCACAGGCTGACCTTTGTTTCGATCAACGACCTGCACGGCTACATTGAGC
>CANQXN010000089.1 GCA_947627815.1 uncultured Clostridia bacterium
GCCGCGAGCGCCTCGTTTTTCTGTTCAATCCCTTTTTCCGAGCGTACTCTGTCGGCGAGGCACTGTTCGATCTTCTGCTCTTCCAGCCGGCGTTCGGTGTTGGCATTGCTTCGCTCTTCGCGCAGGGCGGTGAGCCGGGCGGTGTTTTCGCGGCTCTTGCGGATGGCTTCTTCCTGACGGGCAAACAACGCCGACTGCTGATTTTTCAGTCCGTTTAAGGCGTCGTCCGCCAGTTCCAATGTGTGCTGCGCCATCAAAAAGGTGCGTTCAAAATCCTCGGTCATGGCGGCGATGTTGCCGATATCATAGACGGCAAGCGCCACATCCAGCGCTTTTTTGCGCTCATAGAGATCGAGGTAGGCGCGCGCCTTGGCCGCTTCTTTTTCCAAGGGGCCGACCCGCTCTTCCAATACGGTGAAAATGTCGTTGATCCGTACCAGATTGGCCTCTAAATCGGCCAGATGCCGTTCCGCTTCCTGCTTTTTGTAACGGGTCTTGGAGATGCCGGCGGCTTCTTCAAAAATGTAACGCCTGTCCTCGGAGCGCTGGGAAATGATTTCCGAGATCCGGCCTTGACCCACGATGGAATATCCTGTTTTTCCGATGCCGGTATTCATAAAAAGCTCCACAATATCGCTTCGCCGCGCGGGCTTGCCGTTGATCATGTATTCCGACTCGCCGGTGCGGAAGTAGCGGCGGGTCACGGTGATCTCGGTGTAATCGGAGGGAATACGGAGGTCGCCGGTGTTGTCAATGGTCAGCGAAACCTCGGCAAAGCCCATGGCGCTGCGTTTGTCGGTACCGCCGAAAATGACATCTTCCAGCTTGACGCCGCGGATATTTTTAGCGGAAAGCTCGCCAAGGACCCATTTCACGGCATCTGAAATGTTGCTTTTTCCGCTGCCGTTGGGTCCGACAATGACCGTCATGCCGGCGTCAAAGGTGATTTTGGTGCGTTCCGGAAACGATTTGAATCCGTGAAGCTCCAGGGAGAGAAGGCGCATGATCAGTTCTCCTTTGTGATGAAAATAAGCTGTCGGGGCGCCGCCCGTTCCGATTCCCCGAAGGTGAGAGCAACCCCGGGGAAGGCGGCTTCTAAACGGCGCAGATTTCTTTTTTTCTGTCCGATCACCTGGGAAAGCGTGCCGGGCGCGGACAGGATGCTGACTTTGTCGGGCTTGTTTGTTAAGCCGGAGAGCCAGCCGGCAATCTTGCGGTAATAAAATTCGTTCAGCACCAGTTCGCCAAGCGCCGGGTGATAAGGTCCCGCCACCTGTTCGGTATGTCGCAGGCCGTCGCTTTCGCACAGCCCGATACGGATGACAGGGCGCATCGCTTCGGCAAAGATCTCATACGGGGGCAGGGTGCGCGCCACGGCTTCGGTCACGGTCAAGGGACGGTAGCGTCCTTCTTTGACCGCGTCAAAAAGCGCGGTGTCGGGAAAGACCAAAAGCGGATAAATGCGGGCGGCGTCCACGCCGTAGGCCACAAGATCCCGGGCGGTTTTTTCTTCCGCTGCCGGTGTGCTTTCGGGCAGACCGATCATCATTTGTCCGACAAGCTCAAAGCCGAAGGCTTTGACCCTGCGGCAGGCTTCGGCGGAAGTGGCGGCGTCATGCCCGCGCAAGGCCGCGTTCAGCACGCGGTCGTCGGTGGACTGAATGCCGAGTTCCACCGTTTTGACGGGATAATGGCGGAGAATCGTCAGCACCTCTTCCCCCACGGCGTCCGGCCGGGTGGAGAGGCGAATGCCGGCGGCGCGTCCTTCTGCCACATAGGCGGCGGCGCGCTCGAGAAGCGTTATCATTAAGGAGCGGGGAATGGCGGTAAAGCTGCCGCCGAAAAAGGCGATTTCGCGTTCTTTGCCGGCTTTTCCGACAGCCGCCATGGCGGTGTCAAGCGCGGCGGGATCAAATCCCGCTTGTCCTGTGATGCTCTTCTGATCGCAGAAGATACAGGCGTGCGGACAGCCTAACTGAGGCACAAAAACCGGAATGTTGGCGTGTCTTGCGGCGCTCGGCATTATTCACCGTCGGCACCGAAATAGCGCAGCGCTTCCCGCGCGGCGTTCTGCTCGGCTTCCCGCTTGCTGAACCCTTTGCCGCGACCGATGATGTTGGAGTTCAGTCTGGCTTCCACTTCAAAGACCCGTTTGTGCGCGGGGCCTGTCTCGCTGATCAGCATATAATCTAAAATTTCGCTGCTTTCCTGCTGTACAATCTGCTGGAGCATGGTTTTGTAGTCGGTGGTGTGATGGGAAGCGAGCGTTTCGTTGATCTGTTCAACCGCCATGGGGAGGAGAAAGGCTTTGACCGGCTGAATGCCGCCGTCGAGAAAGAGGGCGGCGAGGAGCGCCTCAAAGGCATCCGACAGAATGGAATCGCGTTCATTGCCCTTGTTCTGCCGCTCTCCGTGTCCTAAGAGCAGATGATCGCCTAATGATATTTTACGGGCAAACTGCGCCAGCGTTTTTTCACAGACCGTCTGCGCGCGAATTTTGGAGAGATCCCCTTCCGGCAGGTCGGGAAATTCTTCATAAAGGTAGCGGCTGACGACCAAAGACAGGACGGAATCGCCCAAAAATTCCAGCCGTTCGTTGCTGGGGGTCTTTTCGCCCTTGGAGGTGGCCTCGTTGGCGTAAGAAGAATGTGTCAACGCATTGCGGAGGATATCGGGGTTCTGAAAGACATATCCGATGGTCCGCTCTAATTCGGTGAGGGTTTCTTCATTTCTTTCCATTTGCTTTTTTTGTTCCTTTATCAAAGTTTGCACCCGGGCGGGCAGAGGACAAGAGAAGGCCTGCCGCCTTTATCCCCTGTCGGCTTTTCCCGCCTCTTTTGCCATCTCCGCCGCGCGGGCGAGATCGTCCTCCGCGGCCGCTATCGCCTGTTCAATGTCGCCTACGATGTCGGTTTTGACATAAGAAACGGCCTGTCGCACGGCGTGGAAAAAGGCGTTGGCGTCAGAGGAGCCGTGGGCTTTGATCACGGGATGAGCGATCCCCAAAAAGGGCGCGCCGCCGTATTCGGAAGCATCGAAGCGTTTGCGCAGGGCGTAAAGCTGTTTTTTCATGAGAAGCCCGCCCAAGTTGGAAGAGAAGGAGGCGCCGATGGCGGCTTTGACCTGCCTCATGACGAACCCGGCGGTGCCTTCCAGCGTTTTGAGAGCGACATTGCCGGTAAATCCGTCGCAGACCAGCACATCGCAGACATTGTAAGGGATGTCTTTGCCTTCCACATTGCCGATAAACTGAATGCCCGGTAGGGTCGTGAGCAAGCGATGGGCGTTGACATAGAGCGGCGTTCCTTTGTGGTCTTCGGCGCCGTTGTTGAGCAGTCCCACCCGAGGCGAATCAATGCTGTGGATCTTTTTCATGTAACAGCTACCCATCAGGGCAAACTGGAGAAGAAACTCTTCCGTCACCTGTATGTTGGCGCCCGAGTCGATGAGAAGGACGGGTTTCGTCCCCGGCAAAAGGGCGGCCAGCGCCGAGCGGCGCACGCCCTTGATCCGCCGGAGGTAAAGCGTGGAGCCGACATGCATGGCGCCGGTGTTGCCCGCGCCCACAAAAGCGTCGCCCGCGCCCTCTTTCAACAGGCGAAAACAGGTGCGCATCGAGGAATCGGGACGCTCTCTGATGGACATGGGCGCGTCCTCCATCGAGATGACATCGGGGGCGTGGCAGATCTCGGTGTCTTTGTCTGAAAGCCCCTGTTTTCGGATGCTCTCTTGGATCACGGCCTCGTCGCCGACCAAAATCAGCTGCAGGGAAAAAGCGTCTCTTGCGGATATGGCGCCCCTGATCAGTTCGTCGGGGCCTTTATCGCTGCCCATCGCGTCAATTATGATTTTCATAGCATAAGCCTTTCCGGGATCACCCGAGAGTTGATTCGGCGGCGCCAATTTCGTCCGCCAGCGACCGAATGATGGCGAGCGCACGAGCCGACAGCGCCTCGTTGCGGGGAATTTTGCCGCCTTTGACCCGGTAGCCTAACGGAGCGATGATGCCGAAATTGACATTCATCGGCTGAAAATTGCCGGTGGCGGAGGAAATGTAATGCGCCAAAGCGCCGATGGCGGTGGTATCGGGGAAATCGATGAGCGGCTTTCCTTGCGCCAAAAGCGCGGCATTGACGCCGGCGACAAAGCCCGAGGAGGCCGATTCGATATAGCCTTCCACGCCGGTCATTTGTCCGGCGAAAAAGAGGCGGGGGTCGCCGCGCAGGGCGTAATGGGCATCGAGCAGGGCGGGGGAATTTAAAAAGGTGTTGCGGTGCATGACGCCGTAACGGAGAAACTCGGCGTTCTGGAGGCCGGGGATCATGCGGAAAACCTGACGCTGCGCTTCAAAGGTCAGATGCGTCTGAAAGCCCACCAGATTGTACATGGTGGCGCTGTTGTTCTCCCGGCGGAGCTGTACGACAGCGTAGGCGTCGCGGCCGGTTTGCGGCAGGGGCAGTCCCACCGGTTTCATCGGACCGAAGAGCAGCGTTTCGGGGCCGCGCGCGGCCATGACTTCCACCGGCATACACCCTTCAAATACCGTGAGCGCCTCGCTTTCCTCCGGCGTGTCAAAATCGTGGAGCTTGGCCATGGGCGCATGGATCAGCGCCTCGTAAAAGGCCTCGTATTCTTCCTTGGTCATAGGGCAGTTGAGGTAGCAGGCAGGATCTCCCTTGCCGTACCGAGATGCCTCGAAAGCGATCGAACGGTCGATGGTCGCGGCATCCACGATCGGCGCGGCGGCATCGAAAAAGTGGAGGCCTTCCATCCCCAGCCGCCGGGTGAGAGAAGCGGAAAGCGCGTCGGAGGTCAAAGGCCCCGTCGCGATGACCGTGACCGTTTCGGGCGGGAGGGGGAGTTCTGTGATCTCTTCTTCCACAACGGTGATGTCGGGATGATTTCTGATTTTTTCGGTGACATACGCCGAAAAGAGCTTGCGGTCGACGGCCAGCGCCGCGCCGGCGGGGACTTCACAGCGGTAAGCCGCTTCCATGATCAGCGAAGAGAGCAGGGAAAGCTCCTCTTTTAACAGGCCGACCGCGTTGGAAAGCTGGCGGGAACGGAAGGAATTGGAGCAGACAAGCTCGCAGAAATCGGGGTTGGTGTGGGCGGGGGTGAATTTGCGCGGCTTCATTTCAAAAAGCGTTACAGAAGCCCCTAAGCGGGCGGCGGCATAGGCCGCTTCGCAGCCGGCCAGACCGGCGCCTACCACATGAACGGTGGGTTTGGTGTTCAAGCGCGGCCTCCCTTTTTCTCGTATGCCTCGCAGGCCTTGTTCAGGCAGACGGGCGTCTCTTTGCCTTTTTTATAGAAAAGACGGCTGCCGCAGAGCGGGCAGACTTCCTGCGACGGCTTATCCCAGGAAGAGAAGGTGCAATTGGGATAATCGGAACAGGAATAAAACACCGTGTGACCGCGTGCCAGCTTTGTGACAACATCTTTGCCGCACAAGGGACAGGTGACGCCGATGCCGGTATCCGCCCTTTGCACATTGCGGCAGGCGGGGAAGGCCGAGCAGGCATAGAATTTTCCGTATTTTCCCATGCGCGCTACCATCGGGGCGCCGCACTTGTCGCAGATGAGATCGGTAGGTTCGTCCGCTTTTTTCGCGGGTTTTTCTTCCTGCCGGAGCGGGCGGGTGTTTTTGCAGGCCGGATAATTGGGGCAGGCGGCGAATTTGCCGTAGCGTCCGGTTTTTACGATCATCGGGGCGCCGCATTTTTCGCAGATGAGGTCGGTTTTTTCCGCCTCCACCGCGATGGCCCCTTTGTCCGCGCCTTCCATGGCGTGGGCAAGATCGGCGCTGAATTTTTCATAAAAGCCGGATAAAACGCCGGTTACGGTATTTTGGCCGGAGGCGACCGAGTCTAAATCGTCCTCCATCTGCGCGGTAAAGGCATAGTCCACAATGTCGGGGAAATATTCCAGCATCAATTGCGTTGTCACCTTGCCGAGTTCTGTGGGGACAAGCGATTTTCCCTCTCTCTTGACATAGCCGCGCGAAAGAATGGTTGTGATGATCTGGGCATAGGTGGAGGGGCGGCCGATGCCGCGCTCCTTGAAGAAGTCGATGAGGCTGGCCTCGGTGTAACGGGCGGGCGGCTCGGTAAAATGCTGTTCGGCGGAAAAGACGCCGCCGGGGAGAATCTCCCCTTCGGCCAGCGCCGGCAGGGTGGTCAGGTCTTCGTCCTCGCCGTCGCTGTTATCGTTATAGAGCGCAAGATAGCCTTTGAATTTCAAGGTTTGTCCGTTGGCTTTGAAGAGATAGCCGCCGCAAAGGAGCTGAACCGATACGGTATCGTAGTCCGCCGCGGCCATCTGACTGGTCAGAAAGCGCTCCCAGATCAGGGTATAGAGCTTGTATTGATCGTTTGACAGATGCTTTCTGATCTCTTTGGGAGCAAGCGTCACATCGACCGGGCGGATCGCTTCGTGGGCGTCCTGCGCATCGCCGCGCGATTTGTAGACACGGGGCTGCTCGGGCAGGTAGGCCTCGCCGTAGACCGATAATAGATAGGCGCGGGCGGCCTCCTGCGCTTCTTTCGAGATGCGCAGAGAGTCGGTCCTCATGTAGGTGATAAGGCCGTGGGTGCCGTTGTTCTCCTGTCCTAAATTGATTCCTTCATACAGCTCCTGCGCCACTTTCATCGTCTTCTGCGCCTGGAACCCGAGTTTGCGGGCGGCCTCCTGCAAGAGGGAGGAAGTGGTGAAAGGCGCTTGCGGGTTGCGGTGGCGGGTCGAGCGCTTGACGCTTTCCACCAGAAAGTCTTTGCCATCCACCGCCGCGCGGACTTGATCGGCGTCCGCCTGGCAGGTCAAGTCGATTTTGTTTTGGGCGGTGCCGTAAAAATGAGAGACAAAGGCAAGCCCCTCCTTGTTCCGATGGCTGACCGAGGCCGTCCAATACTCCACCGGCACAAAGGAAGCGATCTCCTCCTCGCGTTCGACTAAAATGCGGGTGGCGACCGATTGCACGCGTCCGGCCGACAGGCCGCCCCGCACGGTCTTCCAGAGGAAGGGGGAGAGTTTATAGC
>CANQXN010000090.1 GCA_947627815.1 uncultured Clostridia bacterium
GACCCTGCCCGCCAGCTGGCAGACGCAGGGCTTCGATTTCCCGATCTACGCCAACACCGAACAGCCCTGGGACGCCTACGGCAACGGCACGATCCGCGTGCCGAATGTGCCGATGGTGACCAATCCCGTCGGTTTTTACCGCTCGACTTTTTCGGTCGATCCCGCCTGGTTTGACGGGCGGCGGGTCATCATTTCCTTCGGCGGCGTGGAATCCTGCTATTATCTCTGGATCAACGGCCATGAAGTCGGCTATTCCGAGGATTCCTATGACCTTTCGGAGTTCGATATCACCGACTACCTCTACCGGGACGGGCGGGAAAATCTCATCGCCGTGCAGGTCTACCGCTGGTGCGACGGCAGCTGGTTTGAAAATCAGGATATGCTCCGCCTCGCCGGTATTTTCCGCGATGTGGCGATCTATGCGGTGCCGGAAGTCAATCTCTTTGATTTCCAGGTGACAACCGATCTCGATGACGCCTATCAGAACGCCACGCTTTCCTTAAAGCTCACGCTGGCCAACGAAAGCCAAAATGAAATCAAGAGCAGCCATGTCTTCGAGGTGTCGCTGTATGACGCCGAAGGGAAGGCCATCATCGCCCCCGGCAGTTTGACCGCCGCCCTCGTCGGGCAGGTGGCGCCGGGCGAGCGGGCGACGCTTTCGCTCTCGCAGGAGGTGATTGCCCCGCGTCTCTGGTCGGATGAAGACCCCTATCTCTATACGCTCGTCATCACCCTGAAGGGAAAAGACGGCAGGGATTACGGCTCTTCGGCCTGGCAGCTCGGCTTTCGGGAACTGCATTTTACCAAAACCGCCTCGAGTAGTGGGCCGAACGCCTCCTACGATACCGTATTGCTCAACGGCCAGCCGCTTTTGTTCAAGGGCGTCAACCGCCACGACAACTGGATGGAAACCGGCAAATACATCCCGAAAGAGATTTACGAGCGCGACATCGCGGCGATGAAACAGTTGAACATCAACGCGCTGCGCACCTCGCACTATCCCAACGACCCCTATTTGTACTATCTTTGCGATACTTACGGCATTTTGGTTATGGCGGAAGCCAACATTGAAAGCCATTGGAGCGTCAGCGAGGCCGATTCTGTCCGCTATTTCAAAAATGTGCTGAACGAGCGCATCGAATCGCTTGTGACAAGGGAAAAGAACCGCACTTGCGTGCTCGTCTGGTCGCTGGACAACGAATGCAACGCCTGCAGCGTCTTTACCAGCGCCGTGAACGGCATTGTCAGAAAGATCGATCCCACGCGCATGATTCATTCCTGTACCTATACCAACGGGGGCGGGGTGGATCTCGCCAGCCAGATGTATATCGATGTTTCGGGTATGCCCGGCTGGGGCAACGCTTCCAATCACATGCCCTATATTCAGTGCGAATTTGACCACGCCATGGGCAATTCGCTCGGCTGCTTCTACGAATATTGGGAGATGTTCCGGCAATATGACTGCCTGCTCGGCGGCTTCATCTGGGATTTTGCCGATCAGACGCTTGCCACCGAGATCCCCACGGCGACGGGCTGGGACTACTACGGCACCGGCAAATATTATGCCTGCGGTGACAACTGGAAGAATGTCATTACGCAGCAGGACTACTGTCAGAACGGCATTTTGAGCGCCGACCGCGATTTTCAGCCCGAAGCTTTCGAGTGCCGCTATGTGTTGCAGAGTGTCTGGTTCACAGGCTCGCTCTCGGATGTCAAAAACAGGAAAATCACGGTCTACAACGAGTTTTCGCATGTCGATCTCTCGGCCTTCGATTTCACCTATGACCTCCTCTGTGACGGCATCGTCATCGACAGCGGCTCTTTTGCCGTAAGTCTTGCCCCACGGGGGCGCGCGACGGTGGAAGTGCCTTACCGTATGCCGGACACGCTGACCCCCGACGGGGAGTATGTGCTCAATCTCTACTGCCGCCTGCGGGAGGATCGCCCCTGGGCAAAAAAAGGCTATGTGATCGCCTATGAACAGCTCGCCGTCCCCGCCGAGGTGGCGCATGTCGCGCCGCCGGATTCTTCGGCTATGCCGCCGCTTGCCGTGGAAGAGACAAGCGAGACGCTCACCGTGACCGGCGCGCGCTTTACCGCTCTGTTTGACAAAACCACGGGACGCCTTGTGCGCTATCTCTATGACGGCGAAGAAGTGATCAGCGCCGGCCCGACCGCCAATTTCGCCCGCGCGACGACGGCCAACGAGCGCTATCTCTCCTTCTCCTGGAACAAGGTCACGGCTGGCCGCGCCGCCTCGTTTGAAGTGCAAAAAGGCGATGTGCTGACCGTGACGGCAAACGAGACGCTCACCGGCGCCGGCAATTCCCGCCTGCTTGTGACCTATTGCGTTTACGGCGACGGCGAGATCACCGTCACGATGTCGCTGACCATGGATCCCACGATGGGCGAGGCCGTCAAGGTGGGCAGTCTCTTGACCCTGCCCGGCGACTTTGAAGATGTGACTTTCTATGCGCAAGGGTCTTGGGAAGCCTATGTCGACCGCGCTCGCGGCGCCAAACTCAGCCGGTGGGACACCACGGTGTCCGATCTCTTCTATCCCTACCCCTGCCCGCAGGAGACGGGCAACCGCGTCGGCGTGCGCTGGGTCGCGCTCACCTCAAAGACGCGGGACACCGGCCTTCTCTTTGTCGCCGACGGCAGTCTCGAGGCGGCGGCGCTCCATTATACGGTGGAAGAATTGAACGCCGCGCGCAACACCTGGCAGCTTTCGGGGCGGCGCGACAACACCTATCTTTCGCTCGACTACGGCAGTCGCGGTGTGGGTTCGGCCTCCTGCGGCCCCGACACGCTGACCGAATACCGCCTGCTCAACGACGGACGGGATTATACCTGGCGTTATACGATCGTTCCTTTTGAAAAAGAGGAGGACGATCCGGCGGTCTTGGCGCGCGCGTGGCGGGAAGCTCTCTCGCTCGACGCGGCGGCGCTTGACCGCCTTGCCGCCGCGGAAGTGGAAGCGCTCATCGCGGATCTTATCCATTCGCCCGAGGGCGCTCCGGCGGCGCGGCGCGCCTATGAGGCGCTCACGCCGGCACAGCGGGCGCTGGTGGGCAATCTTTCGCTCCTTGAAACCGTGGAAGTGCAGGCGGGGAAAACTGTCACCTTCCGCGATGCCTCGCCGAACGGCTTTACCGTGTCGGGTGTCGGCGGCGGCGTGCTCTATGAGGACGAGGGTTCCGCTACCGGCTGGGCGTACAGCGGCGGTTATACGATTGACGATCCCAACGGCCGTTTGGCGGCGGCGCTTTCGGGGCAGTCGCAGTTTGCCATCGAGATGTGGGCGCGCTTTGACAGCCTGACCGTCGGCAATGTGCTGATCGCCAAGGGCGACACGCAGGTGTCGATCAAGATCGACGGCGGCAACAACCTCGAGTTCTATGTCTATGACGGCGGCTGGCGCTGTCTTTTGGTGCCGCTGCCGCAGAGCGGGATTCGCGCCGGCGTGTGGTTCCATCTGGTCTGCCAGCGCACCGCTTCGGGGCTGGAAGCCTGGATCGACGGGCAAAAGGTCGGCATGATGGCCTATACCGGCAATGTGAACCGCGCAGGGGAAGCGCTGACGGTCGGCAAGGCAATCGGCAAGGATTTTCAACTGAACGGCGCCATCGGCTTTGTGCATCTCTACGCAAGACCCCTCACCGAGGAAGAAATCGCCGGGCAGTACGCGGCCTATCGCGCAAAGCAGCCGCCGCGCCTCGCGCCCGCCGACGCGCTCCTCTGGCTTGACATGAGCCAAGGGGAAACTTCTTGACACAGGGGGTGACTTCTTGAAAGAAGTCACCCCCTGGATCCCCTTCAAGAACTTTTTTACAATTTCCACTTTACAGCGGGGACGAAATATGGTATACTATAAAAAATATGACCCTTTGGAGGGAATGGTATGAAACTTTCGGGCAGACTGCTCTCGCTGTTCTTGGCGCTCGTGTTGCTCTCGGGCGCGTTGTCTTTTTCGGCGCAAGTGTTTGCGGAGGGAACCTCTGCGGATGAAACCGCCGCCGTTTCGGCGGAAAAAGGGGCGGAAGGCGTTTTGTTTTCCTCTTCCTTTGAGGCAAGCGACCCCGCCGTACAAGATTCCGTGTCCGATCACGGCTATTATAAAAATCTGAAAAAGCTGCTCCTCTCGGCGGATCTTGCGGGGGAGTTCACCCAGGAAGTGGATCTCGCCTCGCTGTCGGGCAGCCCCGATTTCAAGAGTGAAGAATCCAAAAAAAAGCTCTTTGACCGCAGTTCCGGCACCAAATTTCTGACATCGAATCTGCACCCCTCCGCCTCTAACCCCGCGCAGGTTTTCTTCTCCTTCGCCGAGCCGAAAACGGTGGGCTGCTATCTCATGGTGTCCGCCAACGACGAGCCGTCGCGCGACCCCGTGTCCTGGACGCTCTACGGCTCGAACGACGGGGAAACCTATACCCCCATCGACACAAGAACGGGGCAGGGCTTTTCCCAGCGGTTTCAAAGTGTGGCGTATGATGTCGCCTCGCCGAAGGCCTACCGCTATTATCGGCTCGACATCACCGAAAACGGCGGCTCCGATATGACACAGTTTGCCGATCTGCGCCTCGGCACGGGGCGCGGCGGCGAAATCAGCAGGGGCGGCGACTCCCCCATGGCCTCGCTGGTCGACGGCGGCCCCGCCTCCTCCTATGCCGGCAGCGGCGCCTTTGACGGGCAAAGAGCGCTGTCGGTCTATGCCGAGCAGACGGCAAGAAGTAATACTTACGCCCGCAACCTCCTCTACAGCGGGCTTTCGATTCCGGTCTACGCCAACACGGCGCTCTCTTATGTCGCCTTCCCCTCGATTCTCTACGGCTATGACTATGAGGACACCGCCTCCTATATGGTGATCGATTTGAAGTTTTCCGACGGTAGCTATTTGTCGGAGCTTGGCGCCCGCGAGATCAACGGCTACGGCTATACGCCGACCGGCATCGGGGACGCCAACCTCATGGCGGCCAATCAGTGGAACTATATCGAAAGCCGCATCGGCGCTTACGCCGCCGGCAAGACGATCACCGATATTTTCGTCTCCTTCTCCAAAGAGAATACGAGCGAAATGCGCAAATTCGTCACCTGGTTTGACGATCTTGTGATTGAAAACAAAAACGACCCCGCTTATGAGCATTTGTCCGACTATGTCGACACCCGTCGCGGCACCAACAACACCACCGCCTTCTCGCGCGGGCTGACCTCGCCCTTTATCGCCATGCCCAACGGCTTTAACTTTTTCGCCCCCGTGACGGTGCCGGGCAGCAACCAGTATTATAACTATTTTGACGATACGATCTCGCACTTTACGATTTCCCATGTGCCTTCGACCTGGGTCGGGGACTACGGCACCTGGCAGTTTATGGCGAATACCACGATTGATTCTTCCAACCTCGCCCGCCTCACCGGGTCACAGCTTTCGCCCTCGGAGCTTGCCGCCTCCTTCTCGCATGACGAAGAAATCGCAAAGGCGCACTATTACAGCGTTACCTTTGACAAAGGCAGCAAGGCTTCCGGCGTGAAAGTCGAGATGACCCCCACCCTGCACGGTGCGTATTTGCGCTTCACTTTCCCGGCGGACGCCGAAAATGTCAATATCGTCTTTGACTGCTACCGCGCCGACGGCAGCCTGACGCTCTCGCAGGACGGCAGCTTTTCCGCCGTCAGCCGCCACACACAGAACGGCTCGAACAACCTGCAAGTCGCGGGGCAGTTCGACGAGACCCCCGCCGCCGTGCGCGTGGTGGACGGCAAAAAAGGCGTCATTTCCTTCCCCAAAGGCACGACGACCGTGACCATGAAGCTCGCCACCTCCTTTTTGACCAAGAATCAGGCGCTCCATTCGCTCGAACTCGAGCTGCCGGAGGGCGCGACTTTTGACAGCACGCTGGCCGAAGCGCAAAAAGCCTGGGACGAGATCTGCGGCATCATCGAGGTGGAGGGCGCGACGCACAGCCAGCTCATCACGCTCTATTCCTGCCTCTACCGCGCCTATGCCTACCCCAACCTCTATTCGGAAAACGCCGGCACCAACGAGGCGCCGAACTGGGTTTACGCTTCGCCCTATGACGCGGCCCACCGGCAAAAGGCGGGCAAGATCTATGTCAACAACGGCTTTTGGGACACCTACCGCACCGCCTGGGGGCTGTATGCCCTCTTAACCCCCGAAAAAGACGGCGAACTCTTGGACGGCATCCTCGCGCACTACAAAGACAACAAGTGGATCCCCCGCTGGGTCGCGCCCGGCGGCACCAACTCGATGATCGGCACAAGCTCCGACATCATTTTTGCCGACGCCTATGCCAAAGGCATTGACTTTGACTACGAAACCGCCTTCGCCTCCATGCTGAAAAACGCGCTCACCGTCTCTTCCAATGTGACAAACGGCGGGCGAACCGATAACAACACCGCGCTGTTCACGGGCTATGTCCCGAACGAGACGGCCAACGGCTTCTCCTGGACGATGGAGGACTTCATTTCCGACTACTGCATCGCCGTAATGGCCGACTATCTCGGCAAAAGCGACGAGGCCGAATATTTCTACAACCGCGCCCGGCTCTATGTGAATATGTTCAACAAATCGCAGGGCTTCTTCATGGGCAAAAACCGCGCCGGTTCCTGGTCGAGCGGCAGCGGCTATAATCCCGCGAACTGGTGGGGCGACTATGACGAAACCAACGGCTGGACGATGGCCTTTGTGCCGGTCTATGACGGCAACGGGCTTGCCAATCTCTATGGCGGCAAAGAGGCGCTTTTGAAAAAGCTCGACGCCTATTTTGACGCTTCGGTCGAAGCGATGAGAAAGGTGTCTGTCGGCAGTATTCACGAGGAGGTCGAGGCCAGAGAAGTGCGCATGGGGCAGTATTCCCACTCCAACCAGCCCGCCCACGC
The DNA here is from genome assembly GCA_947627815.1 of uncultured Clostridia bacterium. Taxonomy (GTDB): domain Bacteria; phylum Bacillota; class Clostridia; order Oscillospirales; family CAG-272; genus RGIG1993. Next base: position 6,901 of record CANQXN010000090.1, read on the forward strand.
CATCCCCTATCTGTACGCCTATGTCGGCGCCCCTTGGCGCACACAGGAAATCGTGCGGGAAGTCATGGCGCGGCTCTATGTCGGCTCCGAAATCGGGCAGGGGTATCTCGGCGATGA
>CANQXN010000091.1 GCA_947627815.1 uncultured Clostridia bacterium
TCTCCATAGCGCGGAGAGCGGCCGTTTTTTGTTTATCCCTCTTGTTTGTCTTCCTCTGTCAAGGCAAAAAGGGGATCGCGGGGGGAAACGATCGTTTTGTCAAACAGCGTGACCTTTTGATAGCGCGCGGCGTTTTGCACCGTTACCGGCGTGGTGAGATCAAAGCCCTCCTTGTCCAGCGCGTCAAGATCAAAACTGATTAGAAGATCGCCGGCGCTGACTTCCTCTCCCACGGTGCGGTGCGCGGTGAAATATTTTCCCTCCGGCGCGTCGTTTTCCCGCCCCACGCGGACGGCAATTTCGGCGCCTTCCGGGCTGGTAATCATAAAGGACTGGCAGTTTTCGCTCAAAGAAGTGAGATGCCCCGAAACCGGCGCATAGAGATGCCCGTCGATGGGGAGAACGGCCGATCCTTGACCGGCCTGTCCGGGCGGCCAGGTGATGTCCTCCAGGTCGCTCAACAAAACGACGCTGCCGGCAAGCGGACTCATGACGGTGATGGTTTTTTCCCTGACGGCAACCGAGGCGGGCTGTGTCGCCCCGCTTCTTGTGTCTTGCCCCGAAAGCTCTTTTTCGGGTAAGGGCGCGGCGCTTTCATCGGCGCGGTAGAGGATCAGCGTCAGCGTAAAGGAGAGGAGCAGCGCCAAGGCCATGGTGACAAGACCCCAGACAAGACCGTCCGGCTCCGTGACTTCCGTGATGGCTTGCAGGGTGAACAGCGAAGGCGTCGTCTGTCCCGCCGGCGCGACGGCCAGGCGCATGAGGCCGGCGAAAAGACCGGCGGCGCCGGCGCTCAGACAGGCCGCCAGCAGGGAAGAGCGCTTTTTCAGCGTGACGCCGTAAAAAGCGGGTTGAATCATGCCCGAAAGGATAGCGGTGACGCCGGCGCTTGCGGCGATATGCCGCATCTGCTTGTCCTTGGTCATGGCGGCCACGCCGAACGCCGCGCCGCCCTGCGCTAACGAGGCGCAGAAGAGAGCGATGACAAAGATCGGGTCAAGCGTCGGCGTGGCGGTTAATAGCCCGAGAAAGGCCAGAGAAAAAAGCGCGCTGTTCATGCCGAAAAAGGCAAAGAAGGGGACAAGCGCCGCAAAGAGCGCCACCGCCAGCCAGTCGACATTGCGATACAGCCAGGAAAAAACGCTGACGGCGCCCCGTCCTGCCCAGGCGCCCAGCGGGCCAAGCACGATAAGCACAATGGGCGCTGTGATGAGAAGCGAGAGAAGGGGTTTGACATAGACCGCCGCCTCCCCACGGCAAAGGCGGTCGGACAGCATTCCGACATACTTTAATACCGGCACCGTGAGAAAGACCGCCAAAAGATTGCCGGCATAGACGGCGGCTGTCACCGGCAGGCCGAGAAAATCGCCGTCTCCGACAGAAAAAATTTCGGCAAGCGCGGGAGAAAGCAGAACCGCGGCGAGCAGCATGGCCAGGGGTTTGCTCACTTCCCAATGTTCTGCCACGGTGGAGGCAAGAAAAACAGGAAGAAAGAAAAACACGGCGTCCGCCATGAGGGCGAGAATGGCATAGGTACCGCTTGTCGGCGATAGGATCTTCATGAAGGTGAGAAGATTGAGCAATACTTTTAAAAGTCCTCCGCCCAAAAGAGCGGGGATCAGCGGCGCCATGCAGTCGCTGACATAGTCGCAGAAACGCGAGATAGGCTGGCTCTGGGTTGTACGGTTTCGGTCGGCCGTGATGGGACGGGCGGCGGATGCGGTGGATTCCATCGGGAAGTTCCCCCTTTTCACTCGGCATTTTGCGGGCGGCGCGACAGCGTCCTGTCCCGCTTTCCTCTGACAGTTTGGCCAAGAAATGGAAAAAATATACCAATGCCGGAAAAAAGAGGAATTTTTTTAGGACGGCCAAGGGCATTTTAAAAAATCCTTTCGTTTCCGACAAGAGATTTTTTTGTTTTTCCACAAATGTGAAAAAATTGGGGTTTCTTTTTGCCGGTAAAAAGAATATAATGTACAGAGAAAGAAAATTCACATCTGTGGCATATTTTCATTTTGGGAAATAACTCATAAAAGAGGAAAAAAGCCGCAAAAGAGCATAAGAAAAGGAGGAGTTTGCCGTGAGAGCCATCAGCCGCGCCATCGTCAAAGGGCGAAAACTGCTTTTCCTTCTCTTTTTGGGGCTGATCGTGTTCAGCCTTTGGGGGATCCCCCGGGTGAATGTGGAGTATTCCATCACGACCTATCTGCCCCCCGATACCGATACCAAAAAGGCGCTGGACATCATGGAGGAAGAGTTCACCACCTACGGCAGCGCCACGGTGATGATCCGAAACATCTCCTATGAAAAGGCGCTTTCCCTCCACGATACCATCGCGGATATGGAAGGCGTCAAAAGTTTTGACTTCAAAAATACCGAGGACTACTATAAAGAAAGCTGCGCGCTGTTCAAAATCACCTTTGACGGCGATGACGAGGACGAAATCTGCGTTACGGCTTATAACGAAATTCTCGATCTGCTTTCTTCCTACGATATTTTTGTCTCGGAAGAGCTGGTGAACACCTATGCGGACCAGTTGCAGGAGGATGTCAATTTTGTTCTGGTGCTGGCAGTTCTGATCATTGTCCTTGTGCTTGCCCTGACCTGCAACAGCTTTGCCGAAATTCCGGTTTTTCTCCTCACCTTCGGCGTGTCGGCACTGCTCAATATGGGTACGAATTTCTTTTTCGGCACCATTTCCTTTATTTCCAAATCGGTCTGTGTGATTCTTCAGTTGGCGCTTGCCATCGACTATGCCATCATTCTGTCCAACCGCTTTTCCGAGGAAAAGAAAAACGGCCTTGCGCCCCAAGAGGCCATGGTGGAGGCGCTCGCGAAAGCCCTGCCCGAAATCAGCGGCTCTTCTCTGACGACCATTGCCGGTCTTGTGGCGCTCACCACGATGTCGCTGCGGCTGGGCGCCGACCTCGGTCTTGTCCTTGCCAAGAGCATCGTATGCAGTATGCTGACCGTCTTTCTCTTCATGCCGGCGCTGCTTCTTTGGTTCGGCAAGGCCATTGATAAAACCACCCACCGTTCCCTCGTCGCCGGCGTTTCGTGGATCGGAAAGGGCGTGCGGAAACTCTGCTATCCTTTGGCGATCCTCTTTCTTGTCGTTGTGATTGTCTGTACCTATTTTTCCTTCGGCGTGGACTATGTCTATTCTCAAAACGACATCGATACGACCCGCCCCTCCGATAAACAGATCGCCCTGGAAAAGACCCGGGCGGTTTTCGGTCAGACCAACGCTTTGGTCATCTTGGTGCCGTATGGGGATTACGCGCTCGAAAAAAGCGTGATCGACCTCGTACAGACCCATGAAGAAATCCTCTCCGCTACCGGCATCTCCAATGTGGAGCTTACCTTGAACGGCTGCCGGCAATATCTCACCGAGCCTATGAATTACAAGCGGTTTGCCCTGCTGCTCGGCGCCGACGAATCGACCGCTTCGGCGATTTTTGAAGCCTATGCCTTTTTCAGCAAGGACGACACCGCCGACGGTTTGGAGGAGCTGGCGGTTTACCGCGCCAATCAGGACATCTATACCGTATCGCTTCTCGAGCTTTGCGACTGCGCTTTTTCGCACAACAATTTCATTGACGCCTATCTCTACGATGACAGCGACGCGCACGACAGGTACACCGATCTGCGCGATCAGGTGGAGGACGCCGAGCGCCAGCTCATCGGCGTCAATTATACCCGGTGCCTCTTCAATTTAGACGGCGATGTGGAGAGCGAAGAGACCTTCGCGCTTCTCGAAACGCTCTTTTCCGAGGTAAAGACCCTCTGTCCCGGGGCGATTTTCGCCGGCGACTCCATGAGCAGCTATGACTTGGATCAGTCCTTTTCTACCGACAATATCAAGGTGAGCCTGCTCACCGCGCTGTTTGTCTTTGTGATTCTGATCTTTACCCTGCGTTCCTGGGGGCTGCCGCTGCCGCTGACACTGACCATTCAGGGGGCGATCTTCATCAATTTCAGCTATTACGCCTTCAGCCATACCAATTTGTTCTTCTTTGTCTATCTCATCGTCAGCGCCATTCAGATGGGCGCCACCATCGACTATGCCATTGTTTTTACCGACCGTTACGCCGCCTTGCGGGAGGAGATGGATAAAAAAGAAGCGGTCGCGCTTTCGATCAGTCAGGCGTTTCCCACCATTCTGACCTCCGGCTCGATCCTCACCGCGTCCGGCTTCCTCATCGGCGGCGTGGTGAGCGATCCCTTGATCGCCACCTTGGGGCTGTGTTTGGGGCGGGGCGTCATCATCTCGATTCTCTGCGTACTGCTCGTCTGTCCCGCGCTGCTCTATCTCTTCGATAAGCCGCTATTGAAAACCAGATTCAAAGCCAAAGAAAAAAAGCTCCCTTTCCTCAAACGGGGGAGAATCCGAAAAGGAGAAGCGTCCGATGAAACATCCGACAAAACATAAAAACACGCAGCGCCTTTGCCGCGCCTTTTGGGCGGCGGCTTTGATCCTCGCGCTTGCGGCGGGGCTGTTCGGCGTCGGCGCGCTTGCCGAAGAGAGCGGCGCGGTCGAGTATTATGTCTGTTTTGCAAAGGAAAACTATGCGCTGCGCAACGCCAACCGCATGACGCCGGAAAACGGGCTTTATCTCTTAAAAGATGTGACGCTTGACCCGCAGAACAGTTTCTATATCACCGATAACGCCGGCAGGCGCTGGTACGCCAAAGACGGCGACGAAATGGCGGTCAAGGAGGCGGGCGCCTATGCCTATACCGTCGCCTTTTCTCCCGATGAACTTTTTGCCGAGGAAGGCGGCGCCTGGACGGCCACCGGCTGTCATGTTTCCTATGCCTTTTATGAACCTGCCGTTTATTCTCTCACCGTAGCGGGCGAGGAGATGGCGCTGACCTACAATCCCTTTGAAAGCGCCTATGACTGCTATTACATTTCTTCTTGCTATCTCGAAGCAGGCGCCGCCGTCGCTTTCGGCGAGGAGAGCCATGCCGTCCCTGTCGCGGGGTATTACCGTATTCTCTTTACGCCGGGCGAAGTCAGAGAAGGCAACCGCTATGCTTTCAACGACAAGGGCGTGTACGGCAGCGGGGACGGGTATGTTTACAATATTTTTATTGAGGACGCCCCGCAATATTATCTTCTGCCCAAAGGCTCTTCCGACTATCTCCCGCTTTCGCGCTATGAAAACAATGTCGGCGAGAGGGAATACCGCAGCGCGCCTTTCTTTGTGGGGGCGCGGGATACGCGTTACGAATCTGCCCTGTATGAACAGGAGGCGGGCGGCGCTTATCGCCTCATTGACGACGACAAGGACGAAAACACCGTCCTTTCACAGCTCACCGTGGCCGATGTGGGCTGGTATGTCTTTTCCTTCACCGACGGCGGGGACAGCTTTGTTACCGCCTGCAAACGGGAAACGCGGGACTTCGGCGGCTATTACCTCGCCGCCGAGGTCAACGGCTGGGGCTTTGACGCCGAGGGACACACCGCCACCCAGCCGCGCTACTTCTTTGCGAAAGTCGAGGAGGGCGATGAAGATTATAACGAGGATTACGAACAGTATCTTTTGTATCTCGCCCTTTCGGAAAAGGATCTTGCCGACGGCGATTTTGAGTTTCTCATCACCGACGGCGACAGCATTTATCGCAACGGCCTTGCCTATATCACGATAAGCCGCGCCGGCTATTATAAAATTCTCTTTTCCGACGAGCATTTTTACGGCAACGGCAGGGCTTATCGCTATCTTTGCCAAGAGGAAGAAGCGCCCGAGGAAGAAATCAAAATCGGCAGTGTGGAGGAATTTCTGACTTTTGCCCGCCTTTGCCGGGAGAGCGCCGATTATTCCAAAAACAAAGCCTTTTACCTCACCGCCGATCTCGATTTTGACGGGGTGGATTTTGTCGCGGTCGGGGATTTTTCCGGCGTCTTCCACGGCGGCTATCATGTGCTTGAAAATATTACCCTTTCCAAAGATACGCCCTCGGTTTTTGAAGTGATCAAGCGGGACGGCCGCGTGGAGCGGCTCCGGGTGGAAAACCTGACCCAGACTGACAAAACCGCCTCTTATGTGGGCTTTGCCGGCAGAAATTTCGGCGTTATCAGCGAGGTCAGCGTGACAGGCCGCCTGACCGGCGACAGTTATGTGGGGGCGATCGCCGGCTATAACGGCCGCAGCCAGGAGAGCGAGGACACCGGCAGCGGCGACTCCGACCTTGCCTACCGCAACGCCCTTCTCGAAAACTGCGAAAGTGATGTCACCCTTTCCGGCAGTGTACACAGCGGCGGCATCTGCGGTTTTAACTTGGGCGAAATCGCCGGGTGCGTCAATACCGGCGCAGTTGCCTTTCAAAGGCAGTCGGCCTCCTCTTCGCCCTTTACGCTGGGCGGCATCGCCGGCTATTCCGCCGGCAAGATCAGCGACTGCCGCAACGAGGCGGCGGTGGCGGGCGGCGACGCCCTCTATGTGGGCGGCGTCTGCGGCATGAGCATGGGCGAATTTTACTTTGTTGAAAATAAAGGCGCCGTCAGCGGCTATCGCTATACCGGCGGCATCGTCGGATATTACGGCACTCTTGCCAACAACCAGGGCGACCGCAACGAGTTTTTTGGCGGCATGGCCTATGAAGAATTCTACCGCCGCTTTTTCGGGGAAAACGATCCCTCGTTTGAAGAGGGGAGCGGCAGAAATCAACTGCTTGTTTACTGCGTGAACGAAGGTACGGTCACCTCGCTTTCCTATGCCGGCGGGATTGTCGGTTACGCGGACAGTCAGGAGTTAGTCATTACCGCCTGCCAAAGCCTCGCCGATCTGTCGGTGACGGCGGGGTCGTATGTCGGCGGCATTGTCGGTTATGCGGCAGGACCCAGGATCGAAAGCTCGCTGTCCGCCGGCAGTATCTCGGCCAAGGGGCTGAATGCCGGCGATTATGTGGGCGGCATTGCCGGCTGGGGCGGCGATATTACCGCTTGTTTCTCGATTTGC
>CANQXN010000092.1 GCA_947627815.1 uncultured Clostridia bacterium
AGTTCTGCTTTCTTCTAAGCTTTGTACTTCGCTCTTGTTGTTCAATTTTCAAGGACCGATCTTCGCTCCCCTTCCGCAAGGCATTTTCCTTCCCCGCTCGAGGTTAGCTTGTGTATTATATCACTCTTCTACGCCTTTTGTCAAGTCATTTTTTGAAAAAATTTCGGATTTTTTTCGGGTTGACAAAAGGGAGGAAAGAGGCTATAATAGAAAAGACAAGCTTTCAAAAAGAAAAGCAAAACAAAAAGAAAAACCCATTTTTAAAAAAGAAAAACTTGCGTTTTTCATGTTTTTTCTTTTGCTGTCTGTCACAAGAAAGAAAAGGAGGGATCCCTTTGGACAACGAAAAAAAACTGCTGGATACCCTTTCTTTTCCCGCCGATCTCAAAGGGCTGACGCCGGCGCAGGAAAAACAGCTCGCCGAGGAGATCCGCGCCTTTCTGGTCGAGAAGGTCACAACGACCGGCGGACATTTGGCCTCCAATTTGGGGGTGGTCGAGCTTTCAATCGCTTTGCACAAAATTCTGAACACGCCGAAAGACCGGATCATCTGGGATGTGGGGCATCAATCCTATGTCCACAAAATCCTCACCGGCCGCAAGGATCGATTCGACACCCTGCGCGCGCCGGGCGGCCTTGCCGGCTTTCCCAAACGCAGTGAAAGCGAGTTTGACGCCTTCGGCACCGGCCACAGCAGCACGGCGCTGTCGGCTGCCGTGGGGTTTGCCCGCGCCGACGCTTTAGCGGGGCGCGACAATTTCACCGTGGCCGTGGTGGGCGACGGCGCTTTTACCGGGGGTCTTGTCCACGAGGCTTTGAACAATCTTTCCCCGCATCTGCGCCTTATTATCATACTAAATGAAAACGAGATGTCCATTTCCAAAAACATCGGCGTTTTCTCCCGTTATATTGCCAAAATCCGTTCCCGCCGCGGCTATTTCCGCACAAAATCGCTGACCCGCACGATACTCACCCACATTCCGCTCATCGGCAAACCCATGTTTAACCTGATGAGCCGCATCAAGCGCTTTTTCAAAGACAATCTGTTTGACAGCAACTATTTTGAAAATTTGGGGCTGCGTTATCTCGGCCCGGCGGACGGGAACAACATCGAAGTGGTGGAAACGCTGCTACGGGAAGCGCTTTCGAAGCAGTCGAGCGTGCTGATTCACCTGAAAACCGTCAAGGGCAAGGGGTACGCCCCCGCCGAGAAAAATCCCGATCAGTTTCACGCGGTTCTGCCCGCCGGCGCCGACCAAACTGTCAATTTTTCCGCCGAATTCGGGCGCTTGCTCTGCGAACGCGCCGAAACCGACCCCCGTATTCTCGCCATCACCGCCGCCATGGCGGACGGCTGCGGCCTAGCCCGCTTTGCGCGCCTCTATCCCGAGCGCTTTTTCGATGTCGGCATCGCCGAAGATCACGCGCTCGTCTTTGCCGCCGGCCTCGCCGCCGGCGGATACCGTCCGGTAGCCGCCATTTATTCCTCTTTTCTTCAGCGGAGTTATGACGCCATTCTGCACGACATCGCCCTGCAGCGCCTGCCCGTCACCGTCATGATCGACCGCGCTTCCTTGGCCTGCGGCGACGGTCCCACCCATCACGGGATTTTCGATGTTTCTTTTTTGAACGGCATTCCCAACATTGTATTATATGCGCCCGCCACTTTCGCCTCGCTGGCCGTGGCGCTCGACCGCGCTCTTGCCGGGGAAGACCCCGTCTTCATCCGCTACCCCAACACCGGCGACCTCGCCTGCGCGGATCGCTTTTGCCACGGCGCTTTCGGCCTTTACGCGAGCTTTTTGCCGACCGATCCGGTGGACGCCGTGATCCTCACCTACGGCAAGGTGGTGACCGAGGCCGTCGCCGCCGCCGATGCCCTGGCCGCCCGGGGGCTTACCTGCGGGATTTTGTTAGTAGAACAGCTAAAACCGCTGCCGCTCGATCGGCTTTTGCCCTATCTTGCCGAAACGACCGCCCCGCTTGTGATCCTCGAAGAGGGGATCCGCTCCGGCGGCTTCGGCACAAATCTCATGGACGCCCTCGCCCGCCTGCCCGCCGACAGGGTCATCACGCCCCGCCCGATCCGCCTTTTGGCCATCGACGACCATTTTGCCGAATCCTGCGCCGGCAAGTCTCTCTATCAGCGCTGCGGCCTTGCCCGCGACGACATTCTCGCCGCGTTTGCCGCCCTGGGGCTTCCCCTTTCGCCATGATTTTGCGTCCGCCGCTCCGGCCTTTGCCGGAGCGGCCTTTTTTTGGGCATCTTTGTAAAGATTACAAAAAAATCATTTAAACCCTATTGACAATCACATGATTGTGTGGTATCCTATAACTGTCAGCGATCCACCCGATCTCAAAAAAAGAGAGGTAATACGAATGACACTCACTCTCAGCGCCATTGAAAAATCCTTCGGCTCCAAAAAAGTGCTCACCGGCGTGAGTTTTTCCGCCGAAGGAGGCAAAGCCTTCGGCCTTTTGGGGCGCAACGGCGCCGGCAAAACCACCGCGATCCGCATTCTCATGGATGTCTTTCCCGCCGACAGCGGCGAGGTGCTTTTGGACGGCCGCCCCATCGATTACCGCCATGTCAGCTTGGGCTATCTGCCCGAAGAGCGGGGGCTGTATCCCAAAAAGATCATCTGGGAGCAGCTGGTCTATTTCGCCATGCTCAAAGGGTTAACCCGTGCAGACGCCATCGCCGCCGTCGACAAATGGCTTGCCCGCTTGGGGCTTTCCGAATACCGGAACAAGAAGCTCGACACCCTCTCCAAAGGCAATCAGCAAAAAATTCAGCTCATCACGGCGCTGGCACACGATCCCGCCATTGTCGTACTGGACGAACCCTTTTCCGGCCTCGACCCCGTCAACGCCATGCTCCTAAAAGATGTGGTAAAGGAAGAGATTGCCAAAGGGAAAATCGTCCTCTTCTCCAGCCATCAGATGAACTACATTGAAGAATTCTGCGACAGCATCGCCATTTTAAACCAAGGACGCGTGGCGCTGACCGGCGATCTGCACAGCATCAAGCGCGCCTATCCCCGCAACCGTCTTTTCATCCGCACCGAAAACGAAGCGCCGCTCCTTTCGGCCTTTCCCGAGGTTTGCCGCAAGGCGCCGGGCGGCGGTCTTTTCTTCGATCTTGCGGCGGCGGTATTCCGGGCATGGCCGCCCCTGCCGGCGGCGGAGGACAAATCCTCGGTGATGACCGCGCTTGCCGGCCGGTACGACATCGATGAAATCAAAGTCTGGGAGCCTTCGCTGAACGATATTTTTGTAGCGTACGCCGGAAACGATCCCATGGCGTCGGGAGGGACACAATGAAACAGTTCGGCCATATTTTTTCATTTGAACTAAAATACTATTTTAAAAGCAAGGTCTTTATCGGCATCACGCTCTTTCTGGTGCTGCTCATCGCCATTGTCATGTTCGTCCCCCGTCTTGCCTCCGGCGAAGACGACGATGTGGATGTCAGCCAGCTGCCGCCCATGCTGGTAAAGGTCGATTTCGAGACCGATCCCGCGCTTGCCTCCATGGTCTTTTCTAATTTTCAAAGCGCCTTTTCCGATTACCGCGTACTTGCCGCCCACGATCACATGACAAAAGAGGATGTCAGCGGCATGGTCGCAAACCGCGAGGTCGCCTGCGCTTTTGTGCTGGACAGCCTGACCTCTTTCACCTATTATGTCGACGATCTCTCTATGTATGACGAAAACAGTACGGTGGCGGCAACTCTGCTCGGAAACCTCTACCGCATGAATGTCATGCTGGAAAGCGGGCTTTCGCCCGAGGAGATCGAAGAGATCATGCAGACCCCCATCGAGAGCCATGTGGAGGCTCTGGGCAACGATCAGACGCAAAACTTTTTCTACACTTATATCATGCTCTTCGCCCTCTATGTCGTGATTCTTCTCTACGGGCAGATGACCGCCTCGAGCGTCGCCTCCGAAAAGAGTTCCCGCGCCATGGAGCTGCTCATCACCAGCGCCAAGCCTTTGAACATGATGTTCGGCAAAGTCCTCGCCGCCTGCACAGCGGGTCTTGTACAGCTTGCCGCGGTGTTCGGCTCGGCCTTCCTCTTCTACAACATCAACAAGAGCTATTGGGAAGACAATCTCATGATCCGCATGATTTTCGACATGCCGCCCTCGCTGCTCGGCTATCTTCTCGCCTTCTTCCTCTTCGGCTTTTTGCTCTACGCCTTTTTGTACGGCGCGATCGGCTCTACCGTGTCCAAGTTGGAAGAACTCAATTCCTCCTGTATGCCGGTGACGCTCCTCTATGTCATCGCCACCATGACGGTGATCATGAATGTCGCCATGGGCGAGACCAATTCCACGCTGATCAAGGTGCTCTCCTATGTGCCGTTCTCGTCCCCCTTGGCCATGTTTGCCCGCGTCGCCATGTCCTCGGTGGCTTGGTATGAAATTGCTATTTCCTTTGCGATTTTAGCGGCCTCGGTGGTGGGGGTCGGCGTGCTGTCCGCCAAAATCTACCGCGTCGGCGTGCTGCTCTACGGCAACCGCCCCACCCTCAAGGACATTTTCAAGATGATCAGAAGAGCCTGACAGAATAAAAACCAAAAATACCGCCCCGGCCTTGCGAAACGGTCGGGGCGGTAGTTTCAACTTCAGATTTTGTAATCGCCCGAAAAGGCGGTCAGGGCGATGATTTTTTCGATGTCGTCGGGCTGAACGGCGGCGTCGTGCGCCGTCCGGCAGCGCACCAGCGCGCCGCAGGCCTCGCAGCGGTGAATCAGGATATAGCCTTTTTTCGGATCGGCCAGCGCCGCGACGGGGCGAAGCGCGCCGTGACAGGGATTGGCTCTGTCGCCGGGCAGGACATCGACATGCAGCGACCAGAGGCAGAAGGGGCAATGGTTGCGGGAAGAGCGCCCCAAAGGCTCGACTTTTCTGCCGCAATGCGCGCAGACAAAACCGGCGTCGTTTTTCAAAAAGCGTTTTTGTTCCATAGCGGTATTCCCCGATGAAAAATAAAAAAGGTAAAAACTGCCGTTTCGTTTCCTGTCAAAAAAAGAAAAAATGCGCATGATTTTTCGGTTCGCGCGGCATACTATTTTCGGTTTTGTTATGACACAAGCCCAAAACGGCATACGGACGGCGCAAAAGCCGCCCGCGCCTCCTACAAAGGATGAAAGGAACTATCCCCATGAGATACAGAAGATCCTTGCTTGTTCTTTTGGTGCTGGTAAGCCTGCTTCTCACCCTGTTTGCCGCCGGCTTTTCCTCGGCGGCCGAACCGAGTAACGGAAACGACGGCGTCGGCGGCGACATCGGCGACGGCAACCTTGGCGACGGTGACGGCGATATCGGCGGCGGCGACAGCAGCATCGACGACGGCAACGACACCCCGATGCCGCAGGACAGCAGCAGCGAGAAAGACGGCGGCGAAGACAACCCCGGCGTGATCGATCCCGAATCCACAGGCCCCGAAACCACCGAGAAAGCGCCGGAAAGCACGGCGCCCGACATTTCTTCTCAGACGCCCGAGTCGACAAACACCCCCGAGTCCACAGCGCCCGGCACCGACGCCGGCGGCAAGGACGACGGCTTCAATTACACCGGCCTCATCATCGCCATCATCATCGCCGTGGCCGTGGCGCTGCTCGTCATCCTGTTGGTGCCGAAAAACAAGAACAAAAACAAGAAATAACCGCGCGTTTTACAGCGCAAAACGGAGTTGCTGTCCTTCAGCAGCCCCGTTTTTTTGTAAAGGCATCAGGCTTTCGTGTCCTCCGGCGTTTTGGGCGTGTCGTTGAAGGGAACGAGATCCTCTTCCCCCATGCCGAGGGAATCCAAAATCCGTTTTTCCATTTCCGCCCCCGAATTGTACCCCATTTTCTTCTGCCGGTGATTCATGGCGGCGATTTCCACAATGACTGCCAAGTTGCGCCCCGGTTTGACCGGCACGGTATATTTGGGGATGCGCAGTCCCATGATCTCGGTATAGACCATCTCGCTGCCGAAGCGATCATAGACCTTTTCGGGATCCCAGGTTTCGAGTTCCAGCACAAGATCGATCTTTTCGCTGGCCTTGATGGCGCCCATACCGAAGAGCCGGCGGATATCCACGATGCCGATGCCGCGAAGCTCCACATAATGCCGGATGAGTTCGGGCGCCGATCCGACCAGCGTTTTATCCGACACCCGCTTGATCTCGACGGCGTCGTCGGCGATGAGGCGGTGTCCCCGTTTGACAAGTTCAATGGCGGTTTCGCTTTTCCCGATGCCGGAGTCGCCGAGCAAGAGAACGCCTTCGCCGTATACCTCCACAAAAACGCCGTGCCGGGTGATGCGGGGGGCAAGCCGCGTGGAAAGCGAAAGAATCAAGGCCGACATAAAGGCCGAGGTGGGCTGCGCGGTGCGCAAAATCGGCACGCGGTAGGCGGCGGCGGCTTTCAGGGTGTCTTCCGAAACCGGAAGCGAGGTCGTGTAAATCACCGCCACCGGCTGTTTGGAAAGAAACTCCCGGATCCGCGCCGCGCGGGTCGTTTCGTCGAGGCTGGCAAGATAGAGGTGTTCCACCTTACCGATGATCTCGATTCGCGGCGGCTCAAAATGATCAAAAAAGCCGGCCAGCGGCAGACCGGGGCGGTTCACATCCTTGCAGGAGACAAACACATCGCCCTCCGGCCGATACAGGGTTTCCAACGAAAATTCATCGATCAGTTCCTCCAGCGCCACGCTGTAAACTTTTGCCATGGAACAGTCCTCGCTTTCTTTCTGCGCGCCACAGGGACGCTTTTCTTTTTTAATGATACTATGCCCGGGGCGGTTTGTCAATAAAAAAAACCGGTTTTCCCGGCAAGAAGCCTCGAAAAAAACAAAAAAATATTTCCCGGGGGCAAAAAAATTGTATGTGATAAAATGATATGACCCAAAAAGAGAGAAGATCCACCTTGGGTATGGTATAATTAAGCTACCAACAAAA
>CANQXN010000093.1 GCA_947627815.1 uncultured Clostridia bacterium
CCTCCATGTCGTGATCGCCGCCTCGCACGCCGGCGTATCGGTGGGAGAGGACGGCGCGACTCACCAGTGCTGTGAGGACATCGCTTTGATGCGCGTTCTGCCCGGCATGACGGTCTTTTCGCCCTGCGATGCGGTCGAAGCCTCTCAGGCCACCGAAGCGGCGCTTTTGGCCAAAGGCCCGGTTTATCTCCGCCTTTCCCGCCCGGGCGTCCCGGCGGTCAACGGCGCGGATTACCGCTTTACCCCCGGCAAAGGCGTGGTGCTGGCCGAAGGGCGCGATCTCACCCTTGTCGCCACCGGCCTCATGGTGCATCGGGCGCTCGAAGCCCGCGCGCTTTTGAAAGAGCGGGGCATCGACGCCGCCGTTCTCAATATCCACACGATAAAACCCATCGACGCCGACCTTGTCGCCGCCTATGCCGCCAAGACCGGCCTTGTCGTGAGCGTCGAGGAACATTCGGTGATCGGCGGTCTCGGCGGCGCCGTGGCCGAAGTGCTGGGCGAACGCGCCCCCGCCCGCCTTGTGCGGATCGGCATAGAAGATACCTTCGGCACCAGCGGCCCCTGGAACGAGGTGCTGACGCATTACGGCCTCACGGCGGAAGCGATCGCGCAAAAAGCCCAAGCGGCGTTTCGCCGTTGACCGTCCGCGCGTTTTCCCGCTTTTTAAAAAAACTGTTTTTTTCCACCGGAAAAAGTCCGCCGGAAGAAAACAGTTTTTGTTTTTCCCGAAAAATTTTCAAAAAAGTTTCTCACCAAAGACCGCTCGCGGTTACTATAAGGATGAAAGCTTTCAAAAAAATCAAAGACCCCAAAAAAGAAACAGGAGTAAAATATGACGACGCAAAAAGCCGGCGAACTTCTTGCTGAAAACATGAAGACCCTTTATCTCTGGTCGATGCATAAAACCTCCGATCCCATCGCGGCGGAAGATCTCTGCTCGGATGTCATGTTAGCCGTCATGCAGGCGGCGCCCCGCCTGCGGTATGAGGAGGCGTTCTTCGGTTTTGTCTGGAAAGTCGCGGCCAACACCTACAAGCGGTATCTGCGCAAAAAAAGCAAGACGCGGGAGAGCGCGCTTTCGGAACCCTTGAGTGAGATACTGCCGGAAACCGACGCCGATCCGCTCGTCGCTTTGATCGACAGCGAGGAAGCGGGGCGGGAACTGTCGGTTCTGCGGCGGGAGCTTGCGTTTCTTTCGCGCGCCTATCGCCTTTGCACCGTCGCTTACTACTATGACGGGCTGAGCGTCAAAGAGATCGCCGAACGCTATCATATGACGGCTGACAGCGTCAAATTTTATCTGTTTCAATCAAGAAAAATTTTGAAAGAAGGTATTGCTATGGAACGGCAATTCGGAGAAAAAAGCTTTCGCCCCCATCCTTTTTATTTCGGCGCCATCACGAGCGGCACGGACGACAATCTCTTGCGGGAACTGCTTTCCCGCAAGATCCCGGGGCAAATCTTGCTCTCGGCCTACGGAGAGCCTGTGACGCTCTCGCAGCTCTCGGTGGAACTCGGTGTCGCTTCGGTCTATCTCGAGGACGAGGTGGAGACATTGGAAAAGCATCACTTGCTCAAGCGGTGCGGCAAGCAAAAGGTACAGACTCATATGCTGATTTTGACCAAACAGGAGTTTGATGACTGCTTCGACGCCATGGACAGGGAGTTTTCCGCCTCTCTTGCCGAGGGGATCGGCAAAATACGAAACGCCCTGCCGGCTCTGCGTCAGGTCGGTTTTGTCGGGGCTGACCTGCCCGAACATCTGCTTGTCTGGGATTTTATGACCCTTTTGATCATCCGGGCCTTCGGCGTTGTGGCGCCCGGTCACTATGAGGCGGTCAACGACAGCTTAGGCGCCGTTTGCTTTGCCAGCGACTTCGAACCCGACGAAAAACGCTACAACTATGTTTCTTTCAGCGGCGAATACAATATGCGGGGCTTTCGCGGCAGTAAGATTTGCTTTGCCGGGCAGAGAGATCACGGCGACCCGCTCCTTTGGCAGGCCGAAGGCTACACCGGCCGCTATTTCCCGGTCCTCACCGAAACGGAAAAGGCCGAAGCGCTTGCGATTTTAGCCGAGGCGGAACAGCATATGATCGCTCTCGTCCGCGCCATCGCCGCGCGGCAGGTGGAGATTGTGAGATCGCAGGTGCCAGACGCCATCGAACCCTTGGTTGATTCCTTTTGCCCGCATCTGACGCTTTGGCAAACGGTTGGCTGGTATGCCGCCGCTGCTGTCGCTACCGGAGCGCTTCCGGCGCCCTCTTGCGAGGAGTTTGCCGGTATCGTGGGGTATCGGGCATAAACCGGCATTCGGCGGGGTGTTTGCGGCTTGACGCAAAACAACGGCCGGAACACAGGCGTTTGCCGCGCGGCTTTTTTCCTCGCAACTCGCAACCTTCCTTGATACTCTTTACACAATCCCGCCGAAAAAAAGCCCCGAAGGGCTTTGTGACCTCACAAAGCCCTTCGGGGCGATTGTTTGTTCTGCGGCGCTTATTTCACAATGGTGCCGACCGTGCCGGGGACGGCGCAGGCGGCGTTGGACTCGTCGGTGTCGATGTGCATGGCGAGCGCGAATTTCTCGCTGACACGCACCACGGTGTCGCCGAAGATGACCGAGCGACCCTCGGTGTCGAGCTTCACAGAGACGATGTCCTTGTCCTTGACACCGAATTTTTCGGCGTCGGCGGGGGTCATGTGAATGTGGCGCTTGGCGACGATGACGCCCTCGTCCAGCGTGATTTCGTTGCCGTTTTCTGGGTTGACTAACTTGATGCCGGGGGTGCCGGCGATGTCGCCGCTCTCACGCACCGGGGCGTTGACGCCAAGCGTGCGGGCGTCGGTCAGGGAGACTTCCACCTGTCCTGCGTTTCTGGCGGGGCCGAGAATGCTGACGCCGCTGATCGTCTTTTTGGGGCCAACCACATCGAGGCGCTGGTTGCTGGCATACTGGCCGGGCTGGCTCAGCCATTTTTTCACGGTGAGTTCGGCGCCCTTGCCGAAAAGGGCTTCGATCTGTGCCTGGGTCAGGTGAATGTGACGGGCGGAGGTTTCTACGATAAAGGTTTCCATAACTGTTTCTTCTCCTTTTGCGATGGTAAAAATGGTATGTATTTTTTCGAAATCAGCAATACTAATCCCGTGGCCGTCCTGTTTGGCCGGCTTTTCATGAATATCATACCACATTTCCCTGAAAAAGTAAACCCAAAGGGAAGACAAAGGAGAAAAAAATATGAAAAAAAAGAGGCTTTTCTCGCTCTATACGCCGGGCGGCGCCCTGTCCATGGGCTTGCGGCGGACAAGCGCGGTGACTGACGGCATCGATCGGCCGGCACAAGCCGGAAGGACTTCCCCCTGGCAGGCAGCCGGGCAGACAGCCCCGGGACAGACTTCCCCCGAGCCAATGTCCCGAGAGCCGGAAAATGTCATCGATCCCCTGGCGCCCCGCGTGCCTGACCGGCTGTTGATTCTCCCCACATCGCCCAAAGACGACGCGGCGCGGGAGGAAGCCAAAGACGAGGAAAGCGCCGCCGGGGAAAAGAAAGAGGAACTGCCCCATCCTCTGACCGCGCCGCAGGGCAATATCCGCTGTATTACCATCATCGGACAGATCGAAGGGCATTACCTGCTCACTGACAACCAAAAGACCACCAAATACGAGCATGTGCTGCCGGCGCTGGTCGCGGTGGAGGAAGATCCCGCCGCCGACGGTCTTTTGATTCTGCTCAATACGGTGGGCGGCGATGTCGAGGCCGGCCTTGCCATTGCCGAGCTGATCGCTTCCATGCGCAAACCCACGGTGTCTCTGGTTTTGGGCGGCGGCCACTCCATCGGGGTGCCGCTGGCGGTGAGCGCCCGGCGTTCCTTTATCGTGCCGAGCGCCACCATGACGGTGCATCCCGTGCGGATCAACGGGACGGTGATCGGCGCGCCGCAAACCTATTTCTGGCTGGAACAGGTGCAGAAACGCATCGTGGATTTCGTGGCGGCGCACTCGCATATCAGCGCCGAGCGCTTCAGCAGTCTGATGATGGTGCCGGACAAGATCGCCACCGACATCGGCACCATTTTGGACGGCCGGCAGGCGGTGGAAGAGGGCTTGATCGACCGCGTGGGCGGCCTTTCGGATGCCGTGAGCGCACTGAAAGCCATGATCGCCGGAGAAGAAAAAGGGACGGGAGGTTGATCCCTCCCTTTTTTGCTCCGTGTGGGGACTAAAATCGACCGACTGCGAAAAAAAACAATTTTATAAGGTGGATTTCTTGACAATCCCTTGTCTTTCGTGTATAATAAGCATAAGAATGCCGTATTGTGCGCAAGAGGCATTCCCTCCCGCCGCCACCCCCTCTTTTTTCCTGATTTTTTTGACTGAAAAGCGGAAAAAGGGTCTTTTTGACGGCGAAGGAGAATAAAAACAGGACATAAGGATTGACCTTAGTTTTTCTTTTTCTGCCTCGGCGGAACTTTTACCGGTACGCACCGATACGGAGTTGATGTATCATGGAACAAATCAAGCATTATTTCAGCGGATTTAAAAATATCACCGCTTGGGATATCATCGATATTCTTTTGGTTGGCTTTATCTTCTTCCTGCTTTATCTTTTCGTCAGAAACCGTCGCGGCGGCACATTGGCCGTCGGCCTTTTGGTGCTTTTGCTTATTCGCCTGGTCGGCGTGTTTCTCCCGCTGCCGCTTTTAAACACGATCCTGAACGCGGTCTTCCAGGTAGGCGTTCTGGCGCTCTTTATTATTTTTCAGCCCGAACTGCGCGCCCTGCTCGAAGAGCTTGGCAACAAGCCGGTGCATGGCGTTCACGCCATTATGCCGCACGGGCGCAAGAGAAAAGCCTGCGAACAGGCGGTGAAGAGCATTTGCCGCGCTGTGGAGGATATGGCGGCTTCCAAAACCGGCGCGCTCATTGTGATCGAGCGGGGTACGCCGGTGGGCGATTATCTCAAAGACAGCGTGGAATTGGACGCCGAGATTTCGCCCCAACTCATCCGTGCCATTTTCTTCAATAAAGGCCCGCTGCATGACGGCGCCGTGGTGATCCGCAATCTGCGCGTTCTGGCGGCGAGCGTCATTCTCCCCACCTTTGAGGGCGGCGAGTTAGACAAGGAGCTTGGCACCCGTCACCGGGCGGCGCTGGGGATTTCCCGCAGTTCCGACGCCGTTGTCGTCGTTGTCAGCGAAGAGACAGGCACAATCTCTTTGGCGTTCAAGGGCAGTTTAAAACGCAATTATACTTACGAAACCCTGCGCAAAGAGCTGATTGCGCTGATCGAGCCTTTTGTGGACGGCAAAGAACCCATCGACAGAAGAAAGCTCGGGATCGGGCGCATAACGGACGACGCCGCCTCGCGGCAATTCCGGGGAGAGTGAGGGTAAGCCGATGAGTGACCTTGACAACAAAACACTTTCTCCTCTGGAGGAAACGGCTGCGCCGGAAGAACGGGACGATTCCAAAGACTATACCACGCCGAAACGCTCCCGCGCCAATATCGTAGCGGCGATTTTCTGCCTGCTTCTCGCCACGGTGCTCTGGGGCTTTGTTATTCAGAGCCGCAATCCCAATATCACAAAGACATTCGAATGTCTCCCCATTGCCGTCCGGGGCGTGCCGGAAGGGTATCAGGCGGCGCTGTCGATGGACCGCGTCACGCTCACGCTTTCCGGCTCACGGGAACAGCTTGACGACCTCGCCGACGATCAGGTGGCGGTCTATGTCGACTGTTCGGCGCTTTCCGGCACGGCGGGCAGCTATACCTTGCCCCTTCTTGCCGATTTGCCGTCCGGCGTAGCTTTGAACGCGGCGCTCGGCTTTGTGCAGGTGGAAATCGCGCAAGAGCCTGCCGCCGGCGAAGGAGCCGGTACTTGACCCCGGTGACGCTGATCCTCCAGAACATCAAAGCGCCGGTGGAGGATACCGCCGCCCACGCCTGTGACGCGGCGCTCAAAAAGCTGAAACAAGCCGGCCTTGCGCCGCTCTCGCCCCCGGCGCTTTCCCGCTGGTCGGTGGATGCCCGGCACAAAGACGCCGTTTGTATGATCTGTTCGGTCGCCGTTTCGGTCGCGTTGCCGGACGGAAAACCGATTTCGGCCTCGCTTTTGCAAAAACTCGGCGCCGTGGTGCGCGAAAAGAGCGTTTTCGACCCGCGCCCGGGCAAAGAGCCGCTGTCCGCGCGCCCGGTGGTCGTGGGCTTTGGCCCCTGCGGCATGTTTGCCGCCCTGGCGCTTGCCGAGCGGGGCTATCGGCCCTTGGTTTTGGAGCGGGGCGGCAATGTGGAAGAACGCAGCAAGGAGGTCGCCGCCTTTTTGGCGGGCAGCTCGCTTATCCCCGAATCCAATGTGCAATTCGGTGCCGGAGGAGCCGGCACCTTTTCTGACGGCAAACTCGTGACGCGGATCAACGATAAAATCTGCTCCTATGTGCTCGAGCGCCTTGTGTCCTTCGGCGCGCCGGAAGAGATTCTGACAAACGCCAAGCCCCATGTCGGCACCGACCTTTTAAAAGGCGTGGTGAGCGCCGCCGCCTCGGCCATCGAAGCGGCGGGCGGGGAGATCCTCTACCGCACCCGGGCGGACGGATTTGTCCGGACGGGCGGCGGCATTGAAGTTGCCACGAGTAACGGCCGCTTTTTGGCGGGTGCCGTGATTTTAGCGGTGGGACACTCGGCGAGAGATACTTA
>CANQXN010000094.1 GCA_947627815.1 uncultured Clostridia bacterium
CCCGCATCGAGCGAGGCGGCGCAGGGGCGGTAGCCTTGGGACGCAAGATCGGATAAGGTCGCGGCAAGATCAGGCGTGCGCAGGGTAGCAAGCCGAAAGATCGCCCCCATGGAGGCTCGGACGGTTTTGTGCGAATAGAGGTCGGCACAGCCTTCCGAAAGAATCAGCGTACCGCCGCCAAAGGCGCGCATCGTGCGCATGACGGTGCCGAGATTGCCGGGATCCTGAATTTCGCAGAGGCAGAAGAGCGGCGCCGGGGAAAGAGCCGCACGACTACTATATATTGTATCCCTTTTATGGAGTTTGTCAAGATATTCCACCGCACAAAAAATGCCTTGCGGCGCTTTTTCGGAAGAAATCTTTTCATAAACGCTTTCGCTGACAAGATAAGCCGGCACCGAAGCGGGCAGGGCGTCGAGGCAGGCGCGGTTATCCTCGGTGGCAAAGGCATAGGCGGGCAAAAGGCCGGCTTGTAGCATCTCTTCGAAGAGCTTGACGCCTTCGACGGCGAAAAGCCGCTCCGCCTCCCGGGCGCTTTTGTCTTTCAGCTTAGCCATGCGCATGATCAGGGGATTGGCGCGGGATGTGATGATTTCCATACCTGGCTCCTCTCTTTGGCTTTTGCCGACCGATTTTTTTCGATGATACGATTTGCATTTTACACCCATTGCCCCCTTCTGTCAAGGGGAAAAGAAAAAATCATCATCTATATTTATAAAATATATGTGGTCTTTTTTTAGCGTCGGCTGATTTTCGGCGGGATAGGGACAAAAAGAGCGCGGCGGGAAAATCCCGCCGCGCGTGACTATTTTGTTTTCAGCCCAGCGCCGCCTTGGCTTTTTCGCAAAGGGAAGCGAAAGCCGCCTTGTCGGACACGGCCAGTTCGGAAAGCATCTTGCGATTCAATTCGATGCCGGCTTTTTTCAGCCCGTTGATGAAACGGCTGTAGTTGATGCCGTTGACTTTGCACTGCGCGGAGATTCTCGTGATCCAGAGGGAACGGAAATCTCTCTTTTTCATTTTGCGGCCGGCAAAGGCATAGTTGCCGCTCTTCATTACGGCTTCTTTGGCCATCTTAAAATGTTTGCTCTTAGCGCCCCAATAGCCTTTGGCTTCTTTGAGCATTTTATTTCTTCTCTTGCGCGTCATCATAGCGCCCTTAACTCTTGCCATTGTATTTTACTCCTTTTCTTACTTTCTCGTTGAATTGACTCAGAATTTCTGAATGAGCGTCTTGACAGCGGGCGTCATGGCTTTGTCAAGGTAAGCGCCGGAACGGAGATGTCTCTTGCGTTTGGCCGTCTTCAGACCGAGTTTGTGGCGGTGATGCGAGTGATTCATTTTCACAAGACCGCTTTTGGTCAGCGTAAATCTTTTAGCCGAAGCTCTATGCGTTTTAACTTTTCCCATGATTTAAAGACTCCTTTCGATCTATCGGGGGATTTATGATTTATCAGTATCAGGGGCGGGGGTGGGAGCGGTCGTCTTGGTCTGCGTGGGTTTGACCGGGGAGATCATCACGGAGAGCGAATGTCCCTCCATGACAGGTGCCTTGTCCGCGCTGCCGAGATCGGCAACGGCGGCAAGGAAACGATCCATCAGCTGGCGTCCCACTTCCTGCCGTGTCATCTGACGGCCGCGGAACATGATCAGCACCTTGACCTTGTTGCCGGCGGTCAAAAACCGACGGGCGTTATTGGCTTTGGTGTTGAAGTCGTTGATGTCGATTTGACACTTCAGCTGAATTTCTTTGACCTCGACGCGGGTTTGATTTTTCTTTTGCTCTTTTTTCTTTTTCTCGCGATCAAAACGGAATTTCCCGTAATCCAGAATCTTGCATACCGGCGGTTTGGCCTGCGGAGACATGAGTACCAGATCCAACCCTTTGTCATAGGCGCTCTCGAGCGCGTTGCGCAGGGTCATAAGACCCATCTGTTCGCCGTTGGGACCAATGACGAGAACCTGAGAGCGTTCGTTTCGCTCGGCGGACAGAATCTCTTCGTTGACCAAATGTTCCTTTTCTTTCCGGACAACATTATTATTGAATGCGATAGTAAAGCACCTCCGATGAAAATAAAAAATGTGCGGGAACAACGCTCTCCGCACAGAAACCCCAAGGATAGTCCAGCCGTAGGACAGCCCGGGGAAAAACCTTGATAAACCGAACAGGCGAAAACCCGGCGGTGAGAACGGAGGCGTTCTTCTTCTTTGACGCTGGGTATTGTACCACATTTTTCAAGCTTTGTCAAGCCCTTTTTTCTTTTTTTCTTTCTTTTTTCGGCAGACGGCTTTTTGAGTGCGATTCTGACGGGAAAAGCGGCAAAATGGCTCGCGTCCTTTGTCTGAAAGCGGTTGATTTTTGGCAAAAAAAGGTGTATAATAAGCCATCCCGGCAGCGCCATTCGGCGAGCCGTGAGAAAAAGCGTCAAAAGAGTTGCGATTCAAGAGGGGGAAAGAGTGTATGCCGCGCCGTTTTTACGCTAGACTGACCCGTGCCGGTAAAATTGTGCTTTGGATTTTTTCTACCGGTATGATTTTCCTGGTTTTGTTTCTTTTGCTGATGGGTATTTTTCACGCCGTAACGGGAACAAAGAATGAGGGGAGCATCAATTACCGCTTCGGCACCGGTTCCAAGTCGGACAAAACGATCAAAGCGGATCGCGCGCTTTACTGTCCCGACGGCGTGTTTTATTTCGATTTTACAAGGCTTGCCAAAGCCTGCTCGTTTACCGTTGCCGGTGACGAGACTCGAGAACGCTATCTTTTCATCGCCTCGGACGGGCAACAGGACAGTGTTACCTTTTTCCCCGGCTCTTGCCGCTTGGATGTCAACGGCACCTTTGTGTACTTGTCCGCGCCGGTGAGAAAAATTGACGGCGTCCTCTATGTCCCGTGCGAATTTATCGAGCGCTGTATGCACGGCGTCACGGCGGAAACCGATCGCGACATGATCCGCGTGACCTATGATCTTGCTTCTTTGGCGCTGACCCCCGACATGCGGCCGATCCCGCCGATCGGTCTTGACGGCGGGGAAGAGAGTAGTTCATAATAACGGTGTTATTCTGAAACAAAAAAATCAACGATGACAGGGAGGGCAGGCCATGCACGGCAAAAAAGAAAAAACAGCCAGAGGCATCTGCGCGATTTTGGCGGTTCTGATAGTTGCGGCGTTGGGCGTACTCGTGACCGTTCTTGTGCGGCGCGCGGAACCGGCGGCATCCACCGCGCCTTCTCTGTCAGATTCCGGAGAGAGCCAGACGCTCCCCGAGGAGGAAACGCCGGCCATGATGAACTATCATATCGATATCCGGCCCTATCTTGACGCCATCATGACGACCGACCCCGCGTTTCTGGTTTTGGTCAACCCCGCCCATTCTTACGGGGACACCGTGCCTTCCGACCTCGTCTGGGCAGACGAAACGACGGTCTATTCATTCGGCCGCTATCAGATCGAGAAAACGGCGCTTGAGGCGCTCACCGCCCTGTGTCTTGAGGCGGAGAGCGACGGGGTGCGCGGCATCGATATCACCAGCGCCTATCGCTCGTTTGATAAGCAGAACGCGCTCTTTGAAACCTATTGCGACCGGGAAATACGGGAAAATCCCGCCCTGACCCGCAAGCAGGCGGAAGCCTTAGTGGAGCGTTATTCCTGCCGCCCCGGCCGATCGGAACATCAGACCGGCCTTGCTGTGGATCTGTGGGATAAAAACGACACTTCCACGCGGTTGGAAGAGAGCTTTGCCGACACCGAAGCGGGGCTGTGGCTGGCCGAAAACGCGGCGCGGTTCGGCTTTGTGCTTCGCTTTCCGAAGGAGAAAAGCGATGTGACGGGCATTGATTTTGAGCCATGGCATTTCCGCTTTGTCGGCTATGAAGCGGCCATGGCCATGAAAGAAAAGGGAATGTGTCTGGAAGAATATATCGACTATATTGCAAAGCAAAACAGTTGAATATGCCACTCATTTTTCCTTCTGTCGGACAAAGGGGAGGCGTAACGAGCGGAAACGGGAAATGAGGTCGGTTCAGCCGACGCTGTCTTGTGACCGTCTGCATGACCGTCATTTTGACGGGTTGCCGTAAATTCCGACAAATTTGTTCCCCATATTTTGGCGATTCTGCCTATTGCGTTTTTGCGCTTGTAATGATATAATAATCCAGCATCCGGCCCGTTGGTCAAGAGGCTAAGACATCGCCCTCTCACGGCGAAAACATGGGTTCGATTCCCGTACGGGTCACCAAAATAAAACAGGGGTACCACAGGTACCCCTGTTTTATTTTGCCAACCCCACGAATCTGAACCCAGTATTTGAAAACCAGCGGCCCTACGAGCCGCTGGTTTTCAAATACTGCATCTGGCGTTTGTCTAACAATCGTTTCTCGCTCCATGTTCGCGCCGGATGGGGGGTCAGATTCCCGTACGGGCAATGAAGTCTCGTGCGGACGATGCTTTACCAGCGGCTCGCAGAGCCGCTGGTTTTCAAATATTGCACCCGGCGTTTAACTAACAATCGTCTCTCGCCCTATGTCTGCGTCGGATGGGGGTTCGGATTCCCGTATGGGCAATGAAGTCTCGTGCGGACGATGCTTTAACAGCGGCTCGCAGAGCCGCTGTTTTAAATCCTATCTCCAAATCAAAGTTTTTCTGTCTTTTTTTATTTTACTACTTGACATTGACGCTGCGTCAAGTGGTATGATACAATACAGGGGGTGAGGGGATGTATCAGGAACAACGGTATGATATCGCCGAGGTTTGCAAGATGCTCGGTACTACATCCAGAACGCTTCGCTTTTATGAAGAAAAGGGTCTCATTCTGCACTGGAATCCGGCCGAGATATCTTTGCCAAAGATTGGCGGCCTTCCTCCGCCATCAAGGCAGAAGAAAAAGAAATCGCCCGCCTTTGCGCGGATGCCGTTGTCAGCGAAGATACCGACACGCTCTATCAATATTTAAGTCCCCGTCTGGCGAAATATATGCCAAAAGAGGTTTACCGGGCTGTCCGAGCCGATACATTGGCGCCACTTGGCGACTTCGTTTCGATGGATACCACCGTGGCTGACGATAAGCTTTCCAATAAAATCTATTGTTTTATCCGATATTCAAACCTCGGCCTCAAAATTACCTTCGTATTCCACAATGGAGAAATTGACGGGCTTTGGCTTGGATATTATGACCGCAAGGCGAGGTGAGAGGAGTGAAAAGAAGGATCGCGGCTCTTTTGCTTGTGTTTACCCAAGTGGATATAAAAGACCCTTCGTCAATAGAGACTCCTGTAAATTTTCCGAGCGAGGGTTTTTCTGTTTTTTTGCTGAATTTATGAAAGAAGGTTGAAAAAATGAAGAAAATCGCTTTTGCTCTTTTGCTCATCGCTCTTGTCTTTTCCTTGACTTCCTGTAAGGTGAATTGGTTTGATCGGCAATATGATGTTCCGGGGTGGGCGATTGCTTTTCCGGTGGTCGTCTTTTCCGCCGTCGTGTGGTTTTCCGCCGGAAAGCATATTGCCTCCAAGCAATATGTCTGTCCGAACTGCCGTCAATCCTTTTATCCCAAGTGGTGGCAGGCGGCCTTTTCCCTTCATATGAACGGCGACCGCGTTTTCCGATGTCCGCATTGCGGAAGAAAGGGCTTTTGCTCGCCTCTCAAGTGAAACGGGGCTTGCCGCCTCGCTTTTGACATATCGCCGTCCGCCTCTTGCTTTTTTTCTATTTTATGGTATAATAAAATATCATCTAAGAAAAAACAGCCATGGGAGACTGCTTTTATGAAACACGCAAACGCGATTGTCGGGCAATCGGGCGGCCCCACCGCCGCCATCAACGCCACACTGGCCGGTGTCATCGCCGGCGCCGCCGCCTCTTTCGAAGTTGACAAACTCTATGGAATGCGCAACGGAATCGAAGGGTTATTGGCCGATCGAGTGGTCGATCTCTCCTGCTATTTTGGCGATGAAAGGGCGCTTTCTCTCCTGAAACAGACGCCGGCGGCCGCCTTGGGTTCCTGCCGAAAAAAACTGCCGCCGGTTGACGATCCCGCCGGCAGGGAAGTCTACGAAACCCTGTTTGCCCTTTTGGAACGCTATGATATCGGCTCCTTTTTCTATATCGGCGGCAACGATTCCATGGACAGCGTGGCCAAACTGACCGCTTACGCCAAAGCCAACGGCAAAGAAGACATCGCGTTTATCGGTCTGCCCAAAACGATCGATAACGATCTTTGCGGCACCGATCATACCCCCGGGTTCGGGTCGGCGGCCAAATATATTGCCACCGTCATGTTGGAGATTCTGCGGGATACCGCCGTTTATACCTTGCCGGCCGTCACGCTGGTGGAGATCATGGGGCGGGATGCCGGATGGCTGACCACATCTGCTGCCTTGCCGCACATTATAGCCGGAATAGGCCCCGATCTTGTCTATCTGCCGGAAGTGCCTTTTTCTCTGGAAGGCTTTTTTGCCGATGTGCGGCAGGCCTTGTCGCGCCGCTGCAATGTGGTGATAGCGCTTTCGGAGGGCATCCGTTTTTCGGACGGCCGTTATGTGGGGGAGGGGGTACAGTCGGGTGTCTGCGACGCCTTTGGCCACCGTTATCTGGCGGGCGCCGGCAAAGCGCTGGAAATCGCCCTGCGGCAGGAACTCGGCTGCAAAGTCCGCTCGCTGGAATTGAGCCTGCCGCAGCGCTGCGCGG
>CANQXN010000095.1 GCA_947627815.1 uncultured Clostridia bacterium
CCTTTGAGGCGGGGCGGTATGCCTTGCGCTTTTTCCGGCAATGCGCCGGTAAAATGGTGTGTTTTGAGCGAACCGACGCGCCGTATCATATCTCTTGTACGGCAAGGGAGATTGCTTCTGTCGCCAATAAGATCAAAAAAGTGCCGCGCGCGATGATTGCCCCGTCGGGCAATCAGGTCACAGACGAGTGCCTTGCCTATCTTCGCCCCCTGATCGACGGCGAAGTCAGCCTCGTCTGGGAAAACGGACTGCCCAAGCATTTTGTCCTGCCCTGACCGCTTGGTTTATGAAACTGTCGGCGCTTCTTTTTTTCCAAAGAAGCGCCGACAGTTTTTTTGTCCCCTCCCGATATTTTTTTGTCTGGTCGGGGGAAAGGATTTGACAAACGCATAAAAAAGTGATATAATCAAACTGAATTGGTCTATGACCGATTTAAAAGCCGAAAAGGGGGCAGGCAGATGGTTGATGTTTCGTTTTTGTGGGACGCGATTTACGGCAATCGGCCGTTGAAGGAGTTTCTGATCAACGAAATTTACGCTAACCGTCTTTGTCACGCCTATCTTTTGGAGGGGCCTGAAAACTCCGGCAAATTGACGCTGGCAAGGACGGTGGCGGCCTGTTTTGCCGAAACCAAAGCGGATGTCAAAAAGATCACGACCGGCGTTTGTCCCGATGTGATCGAAATCTCGCTTCCGGAAAAGAAAAAAAGCATCGGTGTAGATACCGTTCGTGAAATCAGGGCGGCGGTGTATTTAAAGTCCAATGATCTTGACTGCAAGTTTATTCTGCTCAGCGACGCCGACACCATGACGCAGCAGGCGCAAAACGCGCTGCTCAAGCTGATCGAAGACCCGCCGCGCAATGTCTATTTTTTCCTCCTTTGCACGAACGCTTCCTCGCTCCTTGCTACCATTCGTTCCCGCGCGCCGCTGCTCCGAATGCAGATTTTTACGCCGGAAGAGCTTGCCGAACACTTGCTGGAACATTCGGTCGACGCCCGCGTGATGAAAGAGCGCTCGCCCGATGTCTTTGATTCCGTGGTGCGTTCCAGTCACGGCGCTTACGGGGAGGCGCTTGCCCGCATCGTCAAGACCGAGATGCAAATGAACGAGGCCATCTATATCGTGACCGACATCATGGACGCGCTGGCGGCGCATAACCAGCTTTTGCTTTTTCAGAGCGTCATGAAACTGCCGGCGGACAGGATGGAACTGCAGGACAGCATTTCCGATTTTCGCCGGCTGATCCGCGATGTGACGGCTTGCAGGCTCACCGACGGCAATTGCGAGTACATGTTCCCCGTGGTCAAAAAGATCCGTGAATATACCCAGGTCTTTTCCATGGAGCGTCTGCTTCGCATCGATGAGATTCTTTCGCAGATCAGCGCCTCCTTCTTTACTAACCCCAATCAGTCCACCCTGAAGATTACACTGTATAACGAATTGGCGCGGCTTTGACAAGGCCGCTTGATCGTCATATCAAATAGGAAAGGCAACCAAACCGTGGATACCAATCAGGAAAAAAACGCTTTTGAAGAACCCGGCCTGCCGGCGGAAGTAGAGATCATCGGGATCTCCTTCGGCGGCTCGGGGAAAATTTATTATTTTGCCGCCAACGGCCATACCGCCTCTATCGGTATGCACGCCATTGTGGAGACCGCCCGGGGTCTGGAATACGGCGATGTCTCCTTGGGCAATACCTTTGTCAAGCGGGAAACCATCGTTCTTCCTTTGAAAAATGTGGTGAGGATCGCGGATCGCAACGACGATCTTCGCTTTGAAAGCAACAAGGAAAAAGAAAAGGAAGCCTTGGAGATCTGCCAGAAAAAAATTGCCGAACACAAGCTCGATATGAAGCTGGTGGACGCGGAATACACCTTTGATAACAGCAAATTGCTCTTTTATTTTACGGCGGATGACAGGGTCGATTTCCGGGAGCTTGTCAAAGATTTGGCCGGCTACTTCCGCACCCGTATCGAACTCCGGCAGATCGGCATCCGCGACGAGGCGAAAATGATGGGCGGGCTTGGCATCTGCGGCCGCCCCTTCTGCTGCGCCACCTTCCTGCCCGATTTCGTGCAGGTTTCGATTAAAATGGCAAAAGAGCAGAACCTTTCGCTGAACGCCGCCAAGATTTCCGGCGCCTGCGGCAGGCTTATGTGCTGTCTGCGCTATGAGTACGATACCTATCAGGAGGAAATGCGCAAGCTGCCAAAAATCGACAGCACCGTGATGACGCCGGACGGCGTCGGTGTCGTCACTGAGTTAAAACCGCTGGAAGGCGGCGTCAAGGTCATGCTCAGCGACGGCAGCGAAAAATCGCCGAAACTCTACGAGGTATCACTCCTTCGCCCCTACGATAAAAATGCGCCGACGGTGGAGGAAGCCGATGAGGAACCCAAGACGGCGATGACGGCGGGAACCGATGGCCGGCGAGCCAGAACGGGACGGTCGGTTTCTTCTGGCGCGGAAAGCGCTCCCGCGCCGGCGGGACGGGAAAAGCCCGACAGGGAAGGTCGCGGCAATAAAGAGGAAAAAGACAAACGGCAAGCGCCCGAAGCTGACGCCGATCCTTCTGCGGCGCTTGCAAAACAAACCGAGACCGCCGAAGAACTGCCGCCTGTCACAGAGGCCGGCAACGAAGCGTCCAAGCCGAGACGGCCGCGTCATCACCGGGGCAGAGGCGGCAAGGGGAGAAAAAGCGGCACGCCGGGTGAGGCAAAGGCCCCCGTCGGCTCTTCCGCCAAAGAGGAAGGCGCGCATCGCGCACCCGATCGCACCGAAAAAGCAAACGGACGCCGCGCGCCGGAAAGAAACGCCCAAAACGAGCGCAAGGACGGCGGCAAGGGCGGCGACAAACCGGCCGGCGGACAAAACGCGCCCGCCAAAGAAAACGCGCCCGCCAAAGAAAGCGGCGGCGAGCGGCCGCGCTATGCGCCGCTTCCTTCCAACGATGTCAAACACGCAAGACATCGCGGACCGGGAAAGCCGACGGGCGGTTCTTCTGCGCCGAAAAAGTGAGGGTTTCCCGATGTCTCCTCCGAGGATTGGCGCATGAGGCGTTTTTCACGCTGAACCGCTTTCTCCTGTTCCGGCACGCCTCTTCTTCGTTTTTTGCTTGAAAAAAATCGCCGGAGGAATTGACATTGACAAAAGAATTGTGTATAATAAGCTGTATTACAAAAACGGAGGTGTCATTATGGCCTACAAAATCAATGTGGACGAATGTCTCGGCTGCGGTGCCTGCGCGGCTGAATGCCCTGTGGATGCGATTTCGGAATCGGACGGCAAATATGTGATCAATCCCGATATCTGCATTAGCTGCGGTTCCTGCGAGAGCGTTTGCCCCGTCGGCGCTCCCAAGGATGCCGAATAATCATTGTACATTCTGACGGAAAAACGGCGTGCGGGAGCTTCCTGTGCGCCGTCTTTTCTCTGTCGGGGAGGGAAAAGACATGCTTCTTTCGGATGAACGGCTGGATGTGATCAACGAATCCCTCTCCCTGATCCAGAAACGCAACGGCCTTACCTTCGGCACGGACGCCTATTTGCTTTATGCCTATCTGCGGCGCGCGCCCCACGCGAAAGCGGCCGATCTCGGCGCAGGCAGCGGCGTTGTTTCGCTGTTGGCGCTCACCAAAGGGAAGGTCGGCGCGGTCACGGCGGTGGAAGTGCAAGACAGCTATGCCGCGCTTTGCCGGCGCAACGCCGAACGCAATGCGCTTTCCGAAAAGCTCACCGTGCTTTGCCGGGATCTGCGAACGGTGACGCAGGCCGAAGTCGGCGTGATGGATGTTGTCTTTTCCAATCCGCCCTACCTGGTTCGGGGCGCGGGGCAGGAAAACGCCGCGCCGGAAAAGACGGTGGCGCGGCGGGAAATCTGCGGCGGGATTGAGGATTTTGTCGCCTGCGCCGCAAGGCTTTTGAAAAACGGCGGGCGGTTTTATCTCGTTTACCGGCCGGAACGGTTAGGGGCGCTTTTTGAAGCGCTCGCCGCCCATGGCCTTGCCCCCAAACGGCTGACCACGGTTCACGCCGATCTCGGTCACGCCCCGTCGCTCGTGCTGCTGGAAGCGGACAAAGCGAGAAACGCCGGCTTGTATGTGACGCCCCCTCTTTTTTTGAAACATCAGGGAAAGGATTCGGAAGAATGCCGCTATCTCTACGAAAACGGTGAATTTCATGACTGCTATTACCGACCGGGAAGAAAAAAATAAAATCTGTCCGGGAATGCTCTATCTTGTGGCAACCCCCATCGGCAATCTCGCCGACCTCTCCGACCGCGCGAAAAAAGTGCTGGCCGGCGTGGACGAGATCGCCGCCGAAGATACACGCAATACCCGGAAACTTTTGACTTTTTTCGGCATCAAAACGCCGCTTTTCTGCTATTTTGAGCATAACAAAAGAGAAGCGGGGGCAACCATTCTCGCCTCACTGCAAGCGGGACATTCCTGGGCGCTTGTCACCGATGCCGGCACGCCCGCGATCAGCGATCCCGGGGAAGATCTGGTGCGCCTTTGCGCCGAGGCGGGCGTGCCTGTCACCGCTCTGCCCGGCGCGTGCGCCTGTATCGACGCCCTGACCCTGTCCGCTCTCTCTACACGGCGCTTTGTTTTCGAGGGCTTCCTTGAAGGGAAGACCGGGGAGCAAAAAGCGCGTCTTGAGGCAATGAAAGAGGAAACGCGCACGATGGTCTTTTATGAAGCGCCTCACCGCCTTGCCGCCACGCTCACTATGATGCGGGAGGTATTCGGGGGCGAGCGGCGGCTCGCGCTTTGCCGCGAGCTGACCAAAAAAAACGAAGAAGTCATGCGCACCACCATAGAAGCGGCCGTCCTCTGGTATCGCGACAACGAGCCACGGGGCGAATATGTGCTGGTGGTCGAAGGCGCCGATCCCAAAGAAGCGGCCGCCTCCTTTGACGACATGACAGTGCGCGAACATGTGAATGTATATCTTTCGCAGGGGCTGTCGAAAATGGAGGCGATTAAAAAAGCCGCCAAAGACCGAGGACTCTCCAAAGGCGCGGTCTATAAAGCTTTGCTCGACGAAGAAGACGATACAAACGGGCAGGATTCTGCTTTATGAACTACCGCCGTTATGGACTGAACCTGGTGTTAGAGGAAATCGGAAAAATTCTCCCACGGGATTGTACCGTATATCTCACAGGCTCTCTGGCCGCCGACGCCTTTGCACCGGGCTGGAGTGATATCGATCTTCTGACCGTCAAAAACGGGGAAATCAGCGAGCGGGAGGCAAGGGATCTTGTCCATCTGAAAGGGCTGCTCGCGATCCTCTATCCCGGCAACGGGTGGATCCGGTTGTATGAAGGCTCGTTTGTTTCCCGCGCGGCCTTTTTGGGCGACGGGAAGGGAAGAATGGTCTATTGGGGCGCCGGCAGGGAGAGGATTACCAACCGATATTTTTCCGATGCCTTTTCCCGCCTCGATCTTTTGGACAATGCTCAGCTTCTGTCGGGGGAGGATCTGCGCCCCTTGGTGAAACGCCCGACGCATCGCGAAATTTACCGCGCCATATACGGCTTTTTCCGCAATGTCCGGCGCTTTGAAACGCGGGTGACGCCGGCGCTGGAAACGGCGGGATTTTTGCTTGATCTTTCGCGGGATCTGTATACCCTGGCCACAGACCGTTTGATTTCCAAACCGGCGGCGGGGCGATGGGTGATCGAAGAAGGGCTTTGCCCCGATCCCGACATCATGGAAAAAGTGCTCGAAATTCGCGCCCATGCCGATGTTTACCGGGAGGATCGGGTCGTGCGGGCGTGGATCGCTCATCTGGGGCCGTCGATCCAGCAAATGGCCGATGTCGTGGAAGAAAAACTGCGAGCCGATGCGCTGTGGCAGGTATTTGCCGAGGAAAGCGAAGGCGAATAAATGCGATCCGAGGAGGTATGTTTATGACAAAGGGAAAAATCATTGCCACCAATAAGAAAGCCTATCACGATTTTTTTGTCGATGAGACTTATGAGGCGGGGATCGCCCTGTTCGGCACCGAAGTGAAAAGCCTGCGGCAGGGTGGGGTGAATCTCAAAGATGCCTACTGCCGGATCGAAAATGGGGAAATGTTCGTCTACGGAATGCACATCAGCCCCTATGAAAAAGGAAATATTTTCAACAAAGACCCCTACCGCGATAAAAAGTTGCTGATGCACAAGAAAGAGATCCTGAAACTTTTCGGTCTCGTCACGCAGAAAGGGTTTACGCTGGTGCCGCTTTCCCTCTATTTTTCGGGGAAAAATGTCAAGGTGGAGGTCGGTCTGTGCCGAGGCAAAAAACTCTATGATAAGCGGGAAGCCGATGCCAAACGGGAGAGCGACCGCGAGATCCGCCGCGAGATGCGCTATCGGGATCAAAGGGAAGAGTGACTTCCTTGCGGCGCAATAATGCCGAAAAGAACCGAAAAAAAGAAGGAAAAGTTTTTTTCTTGGCGCGGCGGGGGACTTGACAACGAAACGGCAAGGCGATATAATAAAGAAGGCGATCGGATTTCCATGGGGGCGTAAAGGTTTCGACGGGGATTCTGAGCCGGGATAAGCGAGTAGAGCCGGGCAATCTCTTGAAAGGCCCACCCTTTTAAAATTAAACGCTAACAATAATGTAGCACTGGCTGCCTAAGTGCGGCCCGTCCCATAGAGGAGGATCACGGC
>CANQXN010000096.1 GCA_947627815.1 uncultured Clostridia bacterium
GTTGGGCATGGTGTCGGTCTCGCGCCGCGCCGGACCGCCGCAGCAGGGGCAGGTGGTGTTGACCCAGGCCTCGTTTTTGATGAGAGGCGATTCGCCGTTGTCGGTGGGCTGATAGGAGTCCATTCCCGGCAAGAGCAGCGGCAGGCTCTCTTCGGGGAGCGGCACCCAGCCGCATTTTTCGCAATGAACGAGCGGCACGGGTTCGCCCCAGTAGCGCTGGCGCGAGAAAACCCAGTCGCGCAGTTTGAAATTCACTTTTTTCTGACCGATCCCCTGTTCGGTAAGCCAAGCGATCATGGCTTTTTTCGCTTCCTTGACTTCCAGTCCGTTGAGAAAACCGGAGTTGACCATAATGCCGCTTTCCACATCGGTGAAGGCTTCCTTGTCCACCTCGCCGCCGGCCACCACTTCCACGATGGGCAGGCCGAAGGCTTTGGCAAACTCCCAGTCCCGGGTATCGTGCGCCGGCACGGCCATAATGGCGCCGGTGCCGTAGGTGGCAAGCACATAGTCGGAAATGAAAATGGGGATATTCTTGCCCGTAACCGGATTGACGGCCGATACGCCGTCTAAGCGGACGCCGGTTTTGTCTTTGGCAAGCTCGGTGCGCTCAAAATCCGATTTGAGGGCGGCCTTTTTCTGATAGGCCTCCACGGCGTCGCTGTTTTTCAAAAGCGGTTCCATTTGCCGATCAGTTCGTGTTCGGGCGCCATGACCATATAGGTCGCGCCGAACAGCGTGTCGGGACGGGTGGTATAGACGGTGAGAGCGTCGCCCGCAGTGGTGGCAAAGCGCACTTCCGCGCCCTCGCTCCGGCCGATCCAGTTGATCTCCTGCGTCTTGACCCGTTCGATGAAATCGAGGCCGTCCAGGTCGTCAATGAGGCGCTGGGCGTAATCGGTGATCTTGAGCATCCACTGACTTTTTACCTTGCGGATGACAGGCGCCCCGCAGCGCTCGCAAACGCCGCCCACCACTTCTTCGTTGGCAAGCACCACTTTACAGGAGGTGCAGAAGTTGACGGCCATTTCCTTTTTGTAGGCCAAACCGCGCTTGAAAAGCTGTAAAAAGATCCACTGCGTCCATTTATAGTAGGCGGGATCGGTGGTGTTGATCTCCCTTGACCAGTCAAAAGAAAGCCCTAACGCTTTGATCTGCTCGGTAAAATGCGCCACATTTTTCTTCGTGACGACAGCGGGCGCGATGTTATGGGCGATGGCGTAATTTTCGGTCGGCAGGCCGAAGGCGTCCCACCCGATGGGGAAGAGGACATTGTAGCCCTGCATCCGTTTTTTGCGCGCCACGATGTCCATGGCGGTATAGGGGCGGGGATGCCCGATGTGAAGTCCTTGACCGGAGGGGTAGGGGAACTCCACGAGCGCGTAATATTTGGGCTTTGTGGGATCGGTTTTGGCTTCAAAGGCGTGCTCCTTTTCCCAACGATCCTGCCATTTTTTGTCTACGGTCTGAAATTCGTATCTCATATGCGTTTTCCTCTTTTTTCATTATTCAGCGGGCGGGAGGCTCATTCGCTGAGAAGGCTTGTAATATCGATTTCTTCGGCGGTGGCCCAGAGCTTTTCCAGTTTGTAAAAATCCCTGGCTTCCCGGGAGAAAACATGGACGATGACGGCGCCGTAATCGAGCAGTACCCAGCGGGTATCGCGGTGTCCTTCCACGGCGCGCGGCTTCAGGCCGCACTGTGTGAGCCGATATTCCACTTCATCGGCGAGCGATTGAATCTGCGTGTGGGAGTGACCGGTGCAGATCACAAAATAATCGGTCAAAACGGTGCTGTCGCTGACATGGAGCAGTTTGATGCCGCCGGCTTTCTTGGCGTCAAGCACGCGGACGACGGTTTGAGCAATCGTCAAAGGTTCCGCTTGGGTGAGATCCTGTGGCGTGAAAAGTTCTTCCATAAGAAATACTTCCTTTCGGTATAGTGACACGGAGGGGTAGATGGTCAGGCGCGCCGCCCGCCGGCGTTTTCTGTGGGAGCGGCGCCGCTCGCCTCAAGATAGGCGATGGCGGCCGCTGTGGCGGGGTGTAAAAAGCCGCCGTTTGCAAGGACAAAATCGCGCTGCTCGCGCATGGTATCCAGCAGAATGGCGTCGAGCGCCGCGAGCGGGTCTTGCGCTAAGGGAACGGTCATATAAAAACGGCGGCGCATCCTGCGGCAGGCGGCGTGCGTCCGCCCCGGCTCGATGAAATCGGCGAGAAAGAGCAGTTTTTCAAACAGCGTCATGGCCGGCTTGCCGGTGGTGTGTACCCGGATGGCCTCGCAAGCCTCTCGGGATAGCTCTCGGGGAAATGCCCGGGCGGCAAACGCGGCGCCGGTAAAGGCGTGCAGGACGGCGGGTGCCGCGAGATCCTCTCGGGACAACGAAAGACCAAGCTCTTTGGCAAGACAAGGCTGCTGAACATCCTGCGTGTTTTTGGTGATGTCATGGCAAAGAGCCGCCATAGCAAGCTGTCGGGTCTTGTCTTGGGCAAGACCGAACACTCTTGCACGACGCTCAGTGTATGTTTCATGCGCGCGGGCGTTTCGCGCTCTGCTACCGCATCTATCATAGCCTGCGATAAAGGCAGGGGCGGTTGCGGCCGGTATAGTCCCAGCGCCTTGATATAGGCGGCAACCCCGGGGGCAACCATGGTATCGATAGCGTCTCCTGCGGCGACGGCGTCCCGTACCGCCGTCGAGGAAAGGGGCCATGGCTCAATCGGGAGCAGGCAAATCCGGGCGCCGAAGTTTTGCCGATAGGCGGCGGCCGCTTGCCGCAGCGCTTCGTCCTGGTCGGCATCCCGTGAGGCCACGGCAATGACGGCGTGTTGAAAGATCAGATCGGGGCGATACCAGTCGGGCAGGGTGAGAAACATATCTCCGCCGCAGAGAAAATAGAGTTCGCCCATGGGCGCAAAGTGGCAGAGCGTATTGGCGGTGTAGGAGATTTCTCCGGCCTCGATTTCCCAATCGGAAACCGTGACATAGGATAGATCGCGAAAGGCGATCCGCGTCATCGCCAGCCGCATGGCGGCGTCCACCTCTTCGAGCGCCTGTTTATGAGGGGGAATATTGACCGGCATGACGATCACTTCGTCTAAGGCAAGGGAAGAGGCAAAGGCTTCCACGGCGTGTCGGTGGCCGAGATGCGGCGGCGAAAAGGTGCCGCCGTAGATTCCGATTTTTTTCATGATGATGGCCTTTTTTCTTGTGTTTCGTTTTAAACAGCGCTTAAATCGATACGCGGATGCTTTTTCGAGGGGCGGAAGAGAACAAACCGCTTGCCGATCACCGTCACTACCTCGGCGCCGGTGGCGGCGGCGAGAAGTTCGGCCGCCTCTTTGGGGCTGTAGCTGCTGTTGTCCAGCACGCAGAGTTTGACAAGTTCCCGCGCTTCGAGCGCATTGCCGATCTGTAACGCCATTTCCTCGCTGATCTCTTCTTTGCCGACCTGAAAGATGGTGTCGATCCGGCTGGCTAAGGCGCGGAGATAGGCGCGTTGTTTACTGGTCATGGTGTTTCTCCTGTTTTTATGACGGTCTTAAATTTTTAAAAAGGCGGGCGGTCTGATGTCCGATGAAAGAAATCGGCGTCAGGTATGGGAAGCCACAAAGGGAAGAAGCTGTTTCATCAGGGCGTCCAACGCCTTTTTGCGGTGGCTGACGGCGTTTTTTTCTTCGGGCGTCAGTTGAGCAAACGAGCGGGAAAAGCCGTTCGGGATAAAGAGGGGATCATAGCCGAATCCGCCGTTTCCCGCCGGCGCGGCGGCAATTTTCCCTGGGCATTCGCCGCGCACCGTGAAATACGCGCCGTCGGGCGCCGCGCAGGCCATGGCGCAGACAAAGGTCGCGCTCCGATCGCACGCGGCAACGCCCGCAAGGTCTTGCAGGAGCTTTTGATTGTTTTTTGCATCGTTGCCATGCTCGCCGGCATAGCGGGCGGAATAGATACCGGGCGCCCCATTTAGCGCGTCCACACAAAGGCCGGAATCGTCCCCCAAGGCAAAATACCCCAAAGAGGCGATGGCTTTGGCTTTGAGGAGGGCGTTTTCTTCAAAATTATGCCCGGTTTCTTCGATTTCTCGGGAAAATCCGATGGCGTCTGAAGTGACAATCTCCCAGGCGGGTTCGGCCTTTTGCAACAGTGCGCAAAGTTCTTCCAGCTTTTTTCGGTTTTTCGAGGCAAGGACGAGTTTCATTTAAGGCTTCCTTTTACTTGAATTTAACAACTATATTGCGGTGCAATTATGTCAGTCGAAGAGCGCGTCGACATATTCCACCGGGTCGAAAGGCTGGAGATCGTCCACCCCTTCGCCTACGCCGATATAGCGCACCGGCAAATCGAGATTTTTCTTGATCGAGAAGATGATGCCGCCTTTGGCGGTGCCGTCCAATTTGGTCAGGACAAGGCCGGTGATGTTTGCGGCGTTTTTGAATTCCACCGCTTGATTGACGGCGTTCTGACCAGTGGTGGAGTCGAGTACCAGCAGGGTTTCTCTTGACGCTTCCGGCAGTTCGCGGTCGATCACGCGATTGATTTTGGCAAGCTCGTTCATCAGATTTTTCTTGTTATGGAGCCTTCCCGCGGTGTCCACGATTAAGACATCGGCGCTCCGCTTTTTGGCGGCGTGGATCGCGTCAAAGACCACGGCGGCGGGGTCGGCGCCCTCGCCCTGCTTGATGAGGTCGACGCCGACACGGTCGGCCCAGACGCCGAGCTGTTCGATGGCGCCGGCGCGGAAGGTGTCGGCGGCGGCCAAGATGACCTTTTTGCCTTCCTTTTTCAGGCAGTTTGCGATTTTGGCGATGCTCGTGGTTTTTCCCACGCCGTTGACGCCGATAACGAGAATGACCGACGGCGTCGTTTCGAGAACCAGGGGGTGAAACTCGCCCAAAATGCCGATCAGAATCTGCTTTAAGGTTTCGATGGCGCTGTCGGGATCCTTGATCTTTTCTTCCTTTGTCTTCGTCCTTAATTCCTCAAGGATTTCTTCGGTGACATCGTACCCCACATCGGCGCAGATCAGCATTTCTTCCAGCTCTTCCAGCGTGTCCTCGTCTATGCCGCGGCGGAAGAGGGCGCGGATCTTGCCGAAAAAGGAGTTGCGGCTCTTAAAAAGCCCGTTTTTTAATTTTTCAAAAAATCCCATGACGGTTCCTTTCGCTTGACTGACAGACGGTCAGTTTGTGGGTTTGTCGGTCAGTTTCATGCCGATTTTCTGTTCCACTTCAGAGATGTTGATGGAAAGCAGGCGGGATACGCCGCGTTCCTGCATGGTGACGCCATAGAGGGTGTTCGCGGCTTCCATCGTGCCGCGACGGTGAGAAATAACGATAAACTGCGTTTTGTCGCAAAAGCTCTGTGCATAGTTGGCAAAGCGGGAGACATTGACCTCATCGAGCGCCGACTCAATTTCATCGAGCAGGCAGAAGGGCGGGGGATTGATCTTGAAAATGGCAAGCAGGATGGCGATGGCCACAAAGACCTGTTCACCGCCCGAAAGCGATTGCAGATTTTTGATGAGTTTGCCGGGCGGCGAGACGCTGATTTCGATGCCGCTCTCTAAGACATGCTCGGGATCGGTGAGCGAAAGATGCGCCGAACCGCCGCCGAAGAGGTCGCGGAAGGTCAGGGCGAAATTCTTGTTGATCTCTTCAAAGGCGTCGGTAAAGCGCTGTCGCATTTCCTGTTCGAGCTGGCTGACGATGCCGGAATATTTCTCCCGGCTGGCGGTAAGGTCGGCGATCTGCCGCCCCTGCGTCTCGTACTGCTCCTTGACCTGCGCATACTCTTCCACAGCGCCCACATTGACGGGGCCGAGTTCGCGGAT
This sequence comes from uncultured Clostridia bacterium, assembly GCA_947627815.1. Taxonomy (GTDB): domain Bacteria; phylum Bacillota; class Clostridia; order Oscillospirales; family CAG-272; genus RGIG1993. Next base: position 5,831 of record CANQXN010000096.1, read on the forward strand.
TCGGTTGCGCAGTTTGTTCTGCTCGCTGACCGATTTGCTCCTGGTTTCGGCGGTGATGGGCGGATAATCGAGCGAGAGCGCATCGGCGTAGCTCAGTTCGTAGTCGTCCCAGAGGCGTTCGCTGATCTTGTCTTTTTCGTTTTGCAGGTTGGAGCGCTTGTTTTCGAGATTGGCCACCTGTTTGTAGCAGGTATCTCGCTCGCGGCTTTTGTCGTCGATTTTTTCATTGAGCGCTTGTGCGGCGCGACCGAGATCGTCGGCTTCGTTTTCCTGTGCCAGCGCGTCGGCCTGTGTTGTTTCAATGGTGTGATCCAAGTTGTCACAGCGGCCGGCCAGTGACGCGGCGCTTTCCCGCAGGCGCTCTTCTTCCTGTCGGCTTTCGTCTATGACGGCTTGCAGCGCCTCTTTTTCGGCAACGACGCGCGCGATTTCGTTTTCGGCCTGCGTCACGGCGAGGTGCGCGGCTTCGGTTTCGCTGCCCGCCACCGTCATCTGCAAAAGAAGATCGTTCAGCGCCTGATTCTTTTGCGCCAGTGACGCGCCGCTTTCTTCCGTCTCGCCGGCCAGCGTGTTGATCTGCGTTGTCAGTCGGTCGATCGTCTCTGTCAGCGATTGGATTTCGGCCTCTAAACGCTTGCAGGCGTCTTCCTCGGCGGATTTCCGGTTCTGCAAGTGGTTGGCAGATTCTGTCAAAGTCGCAAGACTGTCTTCACGGCCTTTCAACTGATCCCGTATCATGTCACGCGAAGTCTCTTCTGCCTTATACAGGGCGGAGAGGAGAAGATAGCCGTCGTTGAGTT
>CANQXN010000097.1 GCA_947627815.1 uncultured Clostridia bacterium
TGTGTTTCTCCTTACAGCGGGATGTCGGGAAGGGCGTTTAATGTGATACTTTCGTTTGTGTCGGGGTGCGGGAAAGCAAGGCGGTAGGAAAAGAGCGCGATGTTATGCCCCTGTCCCCCCGCCGGTCGGTCGGCGGTCGGTGAAAATTTTCCGCCGCCGTAGCGGCTATCGCTCACAAGGGGCAGGCCGCGCGAGGCAAACTGCACGCGGATCTGATGGGTGCGCCCGGTTGCCAGCCGCACGGCAACAAGGCTCAGGCAAAGGGGACTTTGCCAGACCGCGAGCACGCGATAGGAAAGCAGGGCTTCCCGGACGCCTTTGCGCTTTCTTTTGACGACATAGCTTTTGTTTCTCGCGGCGTCGCGAAAGAGCAGATCGGAGAGTGTGCCGGCGGGTGTACCCAAGGTTTCGACGGCGTCGCCGTGGCAGAGGGCGAGGTATTCTTTTTCCCATTCTCCCGCCGTCAGGGACTTTGTCAAAGCGGCGGCGCCGGGGGCGCTTTTGGCATAGACCATCACGCCCGCCGCCGCCTCGTCGAGCCGATGCACGGGATAGACAAGCGTGCCGCAGGCGGCGGCAAGCCAGCTCACAAGGTTGGGCTTTTCGCCTTTTTCATCTGGTGTAGAGAGCATTCCCGCCGGTTTGATCACGCAGACGATGGCGTTGTCTTCCCGCAGAATATGGGGTTCGGTTATGCCCGTAAACGCGCGTTCTGCCAGCCGTCGGGGGTCGAGGCCGTCGAGGCTTTGACCCACTTCGGCGGGGGCGGTCGGAGGGTGGGGTGTCGGGGGGTGTGTCGGCTTGTTCATCGTTCAATCGGTGAGGAGACCGCCGGCGTTTTTCATCGCCTGCCGCAGGCGGGAGGCGTAGAGCGCCAAAAAGGCGGCAAAAATCACCCGCAGGATGAGGTCGATTGTGAAAAAGGGCGGAAACTGCACCTGAATCCAGGGGAAAAGGCCGTTTGACAGGCAGCTCAAAGCGGCCAGCGGCAAGAACCAGCGGTTCATTTTGCGAAGCGGCGTCTGAATGGCGGCAAGTTCCGCCGCCTCGTGCTGGCGGATCGCCTCGCTTTTGTCCTCTTGTGCGAGATTGCCTTCCGGCAAAATGGCGTAATGTTCGATGAGGTGATCGCAGAGCCATTTTATTATGAGGAAGAAAAGGAAAGCGGCGAGCGCGGCAAGGGAGGCCGCGACGGTGACAATGACCAATTCGTCGCGCAGTTCAAAGGAGCGCTCGATGAGCGCGGCAATCGACTCCGAAAAGCCAAGCCCCGCGTCCTCGAGGCCGTTATAATGGGCGTCGGTAAAGCGATAGGCGAGGATCCAGGCCAAGGTCGAAAGGGCAAACCAGACCCCGGCGGCGACAAGGCCGCCTTTGACGAGTTTTTCGCCCTTCGCTTGCTTTTTGCCGCCGAAGAGCGCGAGGGTTTGCCCAGCGAATTCTTTTTTCATAAGCCAGAGCGAGAGGAAGAAAAGCACCGGCGCGACCATGGGCGGGATGAGGCTGTAGCCCTCGACTTTAAACTCCAAGAGGAAGAGGGCGGCGGCAAAGGCAAAGCTCATGGCAAGCGCCAGCCGGCGAAAAGGCGAGGCGCTTTCCTCGGCGGCAAGGCGCGCGGCCAATTCGCGTTGGCTTTTCACAAAAGGCGCGTCCTTTTTCGCCCGTCGCAGGGCGGCGACCAAAAGCGAGAGCCAGACAATGCCGACGATCAGCACGGCGGCCGCCGCAAGCACGGTAAACGGCCAGCGGTAGCGCTGGAGATTCATGATGCCGTCGGCGCCCACCACGCCGTGTTCGCTGTCCGAAAGCAGGGTGAGGTCGGGCAGGACGCAAAACAGGGGCTTTATGATAAAGAAGACATAGGTCATGATTTTAGCGCCGCGCGCGTTTTTCGCCAAGGGTTCCACCCCCTCAAAAAAGGAAGCGGCAAAGGGGAGCGAAAAGAGAATTTCGAGCACGCCGAAGACCAGCGAGCCGATGAGAAGCATCAAGGCGTCGCCGTTTGCCAGGAGCATACAGAGGAAAAAGGCGGGGATTTTGACAAGCGAGAGGACAAAGAGCCGCCCCGCGCGCGCGCAGGCTTCCCCAATTTTTCCCGGCGCGCGGGAAACCGGCAAAAGGCCGTAGAGAATGAACCCCCAGCCGAGAGCGTCGGGCAGGATGTCGATCAAGTTGACATTCGGATTGAAAAGAAAGACCAAACCGGCGATAATCCAGGCGATGCGCATACAATCCTCCTTCGGTCACTTTTCGCGTTTGAAGAGGCGATTCAGGACGGCGGAAAAGGGGTTGACCGGGCCTTCCGCGCTTTCCTCGCCCTCATAACAGATATACATATAGGCATTAAATGAGACAATTTCGCAATAAACAATATAGACGACGCCCACCAGCTGTTTGACGATGCGGAAAATCTGCATCGAGCCGCTTTGCACGAGCGGCAGCGCCAACAGCGCGGTGATCGTGAGGAAAAGCTCCATGCCGTAGTTGACAAAGCCGAACACGGCGGCGCGGCGGGCGCGCTTGGCGAGCTTGGGCAGTTCCACTTCGTTTGAAAGAGAGTAAATGCCGCTGAAAAGGAAGAAAAAAGCAAAGGGGCAAAGGAGGGCGGTCAGAAGGTCGCAGAGATTCAAAATCACGGCAAGCGCCGGCAGAAAGGGGGCGTAGAGCGAAAGCCCCGAGGCGATGAACTTGACCGCCCCCACCGGCAGAAGCGCCATCATCCAGATTTTCCCCTTGCGAAAGCCGGGCGCGTAGGCCGAAAGGCGCAAGAGCGCCGTGAGCAGGAAGAGGTAGCCCGCCAGATCGGGAAAGGCGTCGATCCCCGTCCCGTACCCGTAATCGGTCGGGACATAGAGGCCGATCATCATTAAAAATCCGTAGAGCAAATAGCCGAATCCCATAGAGAACCGTCCAGAAACAAGCGTTTTTTGTTAAAAAATTGTCAATCGCGCGCGCCGCAGCAGTTTTTGTACTTTTTGCCGCTGCCGCAGGGGCAGGGATCGTTGGGGCCGACTTTCGGCGTTTTGCGCACATAGGGCTGCGGCTTGGGCTTGGCGGCTTCCGCCGGTTTGGCGCGGCCTGCGCCGGTGCCGTTGCCCTGCCCTTCAAAGCCCGCCGAGGTGACTTTGGCGACCGACTCGCGCCGCAGGGGGGCGGCGCTTTCGCGCTTGACCACCGAAAGCAGCATCCGCACCGTATTTTCGCGGATCTCTTCCACCATCATGTCGAACATATCGGCGCCTTGCAGGCGGTATTCATCCACCGGGCTGCGCTGGGCGTAGGCGTTGAGATAGACCGAATCCTTGAGGTCTTCCATGGCGTCGATGTGCGCCATCCAGGCGCGGTCGACACAGCGCAGGAGAATGACGCGCTCCACTTCCCGCAAGTCGTCGCCGAACATGACTTCCTTTTCGCCATAGCGGGCAAGCGCTTTGTCGCAGAGCGTTTTTTCGATGTCTTCGCGCTTTAAGTGGGCAATTTCTTCCGGCGTATAGACAAGGTCGTTTTCGGTGAGCAGATAGCCGTAAAAGAAGTTGCGCAGTTCGGCGAAATTCCAATCTTCGGGGCGGTCGGCGGAGCAGAAATTGGCCACCGCCTGCGCCACGGTGCCTGTGATCATGGCGAGGATCTTTTCGTGGAGGTCGGCGCCGGAGAGCACCTCGTTGCGCTGGGCGTAAATGAGGTTGCGCTGTTGGTTCATGACATCGTCGTAGGAGAGGACATTTTTCCGGCGCTCAAAGTTGATGCTTTCGAGCTTTTTCTGCGCCCGCTCGATGGCGCCCGACAAAAGCCCGGCGGCGATGGGCTGATCTTCGCCGAAGCCCATGCGCGCCGCCATGCCGCCGATGCGCTCCGAGCCTGTGCCGAAGAGGCGCATGAGGTCGTCTTCCAGCGAGAGATAAAAGCGGCTTTCGCCGGGGTCGCCCTGACGGCCGGAACGGCCGCGCAGCTGGTTATCGATACGGCGGCTTTCGTGGCGCTCGGTGCCGATGATGAAGAGGCCGCCGGCATCGCAGATTTCTTTCTTTTCGGGGGCGATTTCTGCCTCATATTTTGCGAACAATTCTTTATACACCACGCGGGCGGCCAGCACCTCTTCCGAGACGTTCACCGAGGAGCCGACGGCAAGGCCGATGACGTCCTCGTCATAACCTTGCTTTTTCATTTCCTGCCGCGCCAGAAATTCGGGGTTGCCGCCGAGCATGATGTCGGTGCCGCGCCCCGCCATATTGGTGGAAATCGTCACGCGGCCTTTTTTGCCCGCCATGGCGACAATTTCGGCCTCACGCTCGTGCTGTTTGGCGTTCAGCACCGTGTGTTTGATGCCCTGCATTTTCAACCGGCGGGAGAGTTCCTCGGATTTTTCAATGGAAACGGTACCCACCAGCACCGGCTGTCCCTTGGCCTGGCAGGCCTGCACCTGCCTGATGATGGCGTTGTATTTGCCGTTTACCGTGGTATAGACTTCGTCGTTATGGTCGATGCGGATCATCGGCATATTGGTGGGGATTTCGACGACATCGAGGCCGTAAATTTCGCTGAACTCGTCCTCTTCGGTGAGGGCGGTGCCGGTCATGCCCGAGAGTTTTTCGTACATGCGGAAGTAGTTCTGGAAGGTGATGGTGGCGAGCGTTTTATTTTCCTTTTGCACCTTGACCCGCTCTTTGGCCTCGATGGCCTGATGGAGCCCATCGGAGAAGCGCCGCCCCGGCATAATGCGGCCTGTGAAGCTGTCGACAATCAGCACTTCGTTGTCCTTGACGAGATAGTCGACATCGAGTTTCATGATGCCGTAGGCCTTCATGGCCTGCGTCACATGATGGGCAATGGTGGCGTTTTCGGGGTCGGAATAGTTGGCAAGGCCGAAGTATTCTTCCACTTTGGCGACGCCTTTGGCGGTCAGTACCACGGTGCGCGCCTTTTCGTCGACGATGTAGTCGGCGTCGGGGTCGGCTTCGAGCGCGTCGGTGGACTGCTTTCTGTCCACTTCCTTGATGCGGAACTGCTTCATGCCCCGCACGAGCCGGTCGGTGCGGTCGTACATCTCGGTGGATTCTTCCCCTTCGCCCGAAATGATGAGCGGCGTGCGTGCTTCGTCGATGAGGATGGAGTCGACCTCGTCGACGATGGCAAAGGCGTGGCCGCGCTGGGTGAGGTCTTTTTGATAGACCACCATATTGTCGCGCAGATAGTCAAACCCAAACTCGTTGTTGGTGCCGTAGGTGATGTCGGCCTGATAGGCGGCCTGCTTTTCCGCGCGGGTCTGCCCGTGCACGACAAGGCCGGTGGTAAGCCCCAAAAAGTTATAGACGCGCCCCATTTCTTCGGCGCCCAGCCGCGCCAAATATTCGTTCACCGTGACAATATGCACGCCTTTGCCGGCGAGCGCGTTGAGGTAGGAAGGCAGGGTCGCGACGATGGTTTTGCCTTCGCCGGTCTTCATTTCGGCGATGCGCCCCTGATGTAGGACGACGCCGCCCATGAGCTGCACCCGGAAAGGCCGTTTGCCTAAAACTCTGTCGCAGGCTTCGCGCACGAGGGCGTAGGCTTCCGGCAGAATGTCGTCGAGCGTTTCCCCCGCCGCGAGGCGCTGTTTAAAGGTATCGGTCATCGCGGTGAGTTCTTCGTCGCTTTTGGCTTTGTATTCGTCGGCAAGCGCCTCTATTTTGTCTACCGTCGGCAGGATTTTTTTGATCTGCCTTTGGCTGTAGGTTCCGAAAATTTTTGAAAACAATCCCATGGGGTGCCTCTTTCCATATTCATTCAGTTTGATTATACCACACAAGCCTTTATTTTGCAACAGAGCTGGGGGAAACTTTTTGGAAAAAAGTTTCCCCCAGACCCCTTTCAAAAACTTTTGAACGAAAAGAAAAATAAAAAAGTCCCTCAAGTCTTTCCGCGGTGAAAGACTGAGGGAAAGGCGCCCCCTGATAAGCGTTTTTGCTGTCAAGGGGCGCTTTTTGTGCGATGTATCTTATTTTCCGTCCGATTGGCCTTTTGAGACACTTTTCAAATAATATATCACAAAGGCAAGATTCATGACAATGCCGGATATCACAAAGGAAATCGCTAATTTGACAACAGCATTCACATCAAGTGAAAAAATTCCTTCTATGGCCTTAAACAACAAAAGACATACAAGGATAGAGGCCAAAAACGCACAAGTGCTTATCACCATGCTGACCCACCACTTCTTTAACGGCAACTGTCTTTTTACAAAACAAACCCGGTAAAGAAGGATGGCGTTAATGAGCGTGCCATAGAACGGCAAAAAAACAGATACGATGAGCCATTTGCGATTGATCATTGTCTACAACCTCCCGTGTTTCTGAATGAAAGGGCTGGAAAAAATTTTTCTTTTTATTTTAATGCAAATAAACAAGTGCTATGTGCCAGCAAGCATCGCCTTTGGTCACCCAAACGCGGACTTGTCGGAATCGTCCCAAACCGTTA
>CANQXN010000098.1 GCA_947627815.1 uncultured Clostridia bacterium
CTACCTCGAAGCTTTGGGCATGACCACCACCACCAAGGTTGTGGCGACCATCCCCATGATGGTCGATATGCCCCTGACCACCTTTGAAGACCTTGCCACCATGTATGACAGACTGGCGGAGAAGGGCGTGGACAATGTCAACTTCAAACTCACCGGCTTCGGCAAGGGCGGCCTCTATGCCTACGCGCCCAGCACGCTGAAATTTGAGTCGGTGGTGGGCGGCAACAGCGGCTATCAGGATATGGTGGCCTACTGCAACGAGATTTCCTCGCAGACAGGCAAACAGCTCGCCATCTATCCCGACTTTGACTTTGTCAATATCGCCCGTCTCGGCGGCTTTGACAGCTTCAGCCCGCTGGATGACGCGGTTCGTACCATCGACGACCGCTACGCTTCCAAGCGCTACTATGACGCGACCTACCAGTCCTTCCTTTACGATTTCTCCACCATGGTTTCTCCTTCGGTCTTTATGACGCTCTTTGAGAAGTTCTCGAAGAAGATGGATAAACTCGGCTTTTCGGGTGTGGCGGTTTCCACGCTGGGCGCGGAACTGAACTCCGACTTTGACAGCGACGATCCCTACAACCGTGAGGACAGCAAACGGCTGACGGTAGATGTCCTCAAAGCGCTTTCAGACAAATACGGCAAAGTCATGGTGGACGGCGGCAACGCCTTCGCGCTGCCTTATGTCAGCCACATCCTCAATATGTCTCTCGATTCCTCCAAATATACCCTGTCAAGCGCCGCCGTTCCCTTCATGGGCATGGTACTCCACGGGTATGTGAGTTATGCCGGCACACCGACCGGTATGGCGTCCGATATTCACCGCGAGATTTTAAAGATCATCGAGAACGGCGCGGCGCCCTTCTTCACTGTGGCCTATCAGAACACCTCGGTTTTGAAGGACGATTTCGATTACAACCACTATTACTCGATTGACTTTGAGATCAGCTTTGACGAAATCGTGGAGCAATACACGCGCCTCAACGAAGCGTTGGCCGATCTCCAGACCGCCCGCATCACAGGACATGAGTTCTTGGACGGCATCCGGCAGCTGAACGACAACGAGAAGGCCGAAGTCGCGGCCATGATGGCCGACGGCAGAGAAAACTTTGAACAGGCGGTCGCCGACGCCAGAAAGGCCTATAACAACCGCAAGGCGCTGGCGGAGCGGCACGGTGAGGAATTTACCGAAGTCTTTGAAGAGACTTACAGCTATCTCGATACGCCCGACCATTACGCCGAGCATATCTTAGAAGAGTACGAAGCCTCTTTGAACCGCGAGATTTCCGCAAAATCCAGCTTCCTTGTGATGGTGGAATACACAAGACAGGACGGCAGCAAAAAGGTCTTTATACTGAATTACGCGGCCTATGACGCGAGCGTTACCTACGAAGGGACCGTTTATGACATCCCGGTAGGCGGCTTCGCCGTCATTGACCGGTGAGAAAGGAGCGAAGCGATATGACGCGAGCTGCGGCTTTAGACGCGCCCGTAAAGGAGCGCAGAAAGAAAACCGTTTCTCTGGACAAGAAAAAAGCCCGGGCCGGTTGGATCTTTGTTCTTCCTTTTGTCATCGGGTTTGTGCTGATCTATCTCCCCATGATCATGGAATCGATCTCCTACACCTTCAACAAGGTGAGTTGGACGGCGCTTACCGGTGAATACCGCCTGGAAGGGGTCGGCTTTGCCAACTATCGGGAGGTGCTGTTCAGCAATTCCGAGTTTGTACAGAACCTCTTGACCGGTATGCAACAGTTGGTTCTGGATGTGCCTGCCATCATCATCTTCTCTCTCTTCATGGCCGTAATCCTGAACCAGAAGATGGTCGGCCGTGCGGTCTTCCGTGCCATCTTCTTCATTCCCGTTATCATTTCCACCGGTATCATTGCCGAAATCAACGCTTCCACCGCCGCGCTGAACAACTACGCAAGCAGCGAGGTCAGCACCGGCAACAATGCGCAGGGGAGCAGTTCCGCCACCGAGCTGATTTCGGCGGCCGATATCTCCAACCTCTTTTCGGGCATGGCCGTGGGCGGCGAGCTTGTGAGCTATGTGGTTGATATTATCAACAACATTTACAACATCGTCAACCGCTCCGGCGTGCAGATGCTGATCTTCTTAGCCGGTCTGCAATCGATTTCACCGGCCATTTACGAGTCCTGTTCGATTGACGGCGCCACCGCCTGGGAGACCTTCTGGAAGATCACCTTCCCGATGATCAGCCCCATGATTCTTGTGAACGCCGTGTATACCATCATTGACTCCTTCACCTCCCAAAACAACACAACGATGATTTACATCACGCAGCAGTTTACCAAAGCCAACGCAAGCAGTGAGCAGGCGACAACCATGGCGTGGATCTACTTTGCCATTGTCATCCTCATTGTGGCCGTGGTCGCGGGGATCGTCTCATCGTTCATCTTCTATCAGAGAAAGGATGGGTGATCGGTATGACCAACGAAACAGGAAAAAACACAAAAGTCCTCAAGGAAAACAAACGCAAAATCCGCGTCGACTTTGAGCGCACCTCCCTGTGGGAACGGATCAAGCTGAAATATTTCTCGCTCCGCTTTGTCGGGCGCGTCATCTTTGTCATCTTCCGCGTGGTGCTGCTCCTCGGTATTTCCTTTATCATTCTGAGTCCCTTCATCACCAAAATCGCGGGTTCCTTTATGGCGCCTGAGGATTTCGCCGATGTGACCGTCCGTCTGGTGCCGCGCCATCCGACGCTCGACACCTACAAGGCCATCATCGAGTACAACCACTACTTTGACGCCATGTGGACGACCGCCGCGCTGTCGCTCATTTCCGCGCTGGTGCAGACCTTCTCCTGCTGCCTCATCGGCTATGGCTTGGCCAAGTACAAGTTCCGCGGCAACAAGCTGATCTTTCTTGCCGTGATCTTTACCATGGTTATCCCGCATCAGACGATCCGTACCGTATTGAACCGCACCTTCGGTTCCTTCCGTATCGGTGTGTTCAATTTCAGTCTGACAAATCTCCTGGGCGGCACGCCTCTGAGCCTGTACAACACCTATTGGCCCATGGTCATCCTTTCGGTGACAGGTCTTGCCTTTAAGAACGGTCTGTACATCTTCATGCTGCGGCAGTTCTTCAAGGGCATTCCCGATGAGCTGGAAGAATCGGCATACATCGATGGCTCCGGCATTTTCCGCACCTTTGTGCAGATCATCCTGCCGCTGTCCATCCCCATGCTGGTGACTGTCTTCCTGTTCTCCTTCTCTTGGCAGTGGACCGATAACTTCTATGTTTCGATCTTCTTCCCCAGCCGGACGCTCTACACCTTCCCGAAGATCTTTACCGTACCGCAGCCCTTTACGGAGGCGGTCGGGCAGGCGGGCGGCAGTATGTTTGAGCAGGCGATCAAGAACACCGCGTCGCTCCTTGTGATCGCGCCGCTTCTTGTGATCTACCTCTTCTGCCAGCGCTTCCTGATCCAGGGCATCGAGCGCTCGGGTATCACCGGCTGACGGCACGACTCTTGCCATAAGCCAGGCAATCACTTCAAAACGCCGCCTCGGACAAGAGGCGGCGTTTTTCTCTTCCGATTTTGCCGCAAAGGCGTTCTCCGGCGCAAGGCGCGGCGGTGACAATTTTTCCTCTGAAAAAAACCTGAACTTTGTAAAAAAAAAACGGAAAAACGGTTGCAAAAAAGCGCGGGATGTGGTAAAATAACAATATCATAAACTCGGAAATTATGAGTTGAACTTGATGAGAGGTACACACATGAAAAAAATATTGCTTGTATTTTTGTCTCTGCTCCTGATCGTATCCCTCTTTGCCTGCGGTCCGACGGAAACATCCGTGGGCGGCTCCTCGGAGGAACCCGTAAACAGCAGCAGCGAGCCTGCCGCCACCGAGCCGCCGGAAAGCACCGACACCCAGACGCCGGGCAGCACGCCGGGCGGAACCCCGGGTAGCACGCTTCCGGAAGACGGGGAAAAGGTGGTTACCGACGATTATGTGGCGCTGAAAAACGCCGAAGCCTGGCAGACTACGCCCGGCGACGCCGTTCATGAATATTCCGGCACCGGGGTTGACATTTTCAATGCGATCTATAAAAAATATTCCGGCTATACCAGAGAATATTATAAAATCAGCGACGGCGAAAGCACCAAGATCACCGAAAGCGAAGCCAGAAAGCTCGACCTCTGCGGCGCCGATGTCGAAGCGGACGACGCCGCCAAGACGGTGAAGATCTCGATCTATCCCGTGACGCTGAAAATCTGGACCGAGTTCACACAGCTGGAAGCCAAAGCCGGCTCCTACATCATGTTTTCCTTCAAAACCAATGTGAACGCTACCTATGCCGTGACGGTTTCGCCCAAGAGCGGCAGCTCCGCCCAGGCGGCCTATCTGCAAAACGGCATTTCCGTGAGTGGCGGAAACGGCAGCTATACTGGCACCGCCAAATTTACCGTGCCCTATAAGTCGGGCACGACGATGTATGTCAACATCTGCACAAGCGGCGGCACCGACTCGCCCTACGAAACCGCCACGGGCATTGACGCCAACAAATATCCCGTTTATGTGAGCATCCCTGTCACCATCACGCCCGCGAAATATGAGAGCAAATATTCGCTGATGTTCCAGGGCGACTGGGAGCTTGTGCGGGATAAAGAATACCTGCCCAACCTGATCGATCTCTTCTACAATACCTATCCTCGCCTCTACGCCCGTTTTGCCGAAGGATGGGAACCCCGTCAGATCACCTTCGTGGCGGACAAAACCTATGACGGCGTGGCCTATTGCCAGGGCACCCGCGTGGTGGTGGCTACCGATTATGCCAACAGCCATCCGGACGATCTCGGCTTCTTCTCGCATGAAATCACCCACTCGGTGCAGCAGTATTCCAAGCTGAACTACGGCGACGACGCCTGGTGGACCGAAAATATGGCCAACTACGGCGGCTTCCGCTATTTCCACTGGGGCTACTCCACCAAATTTGTGCAGATCTATTCCATGAGCGACCGGACGCTTCAGGACTGGGGCTATCAACCCTACGGCAACAACAAGGTCTTCTTCGCTTATATGGACTATAAGTATCCCACCAAAGTGGACGCCGACGGCAACAAGACGCTCGGCCTGATCGACTCGCTTAACCATCTGATCAAATCTTCCAAAGTGATGCTGAACGACAACCCCAAAACGAAGGGTTCGCCCTTCAACAACTGCGTCAAGGAAGTGACCGGCCTTGATACGATGGAGGATGTCCGCCTGCAGTTTGTCAAAGAGCTGCAAGAAGGCACCTGGGCGTTTGTCGGCTTCCGCGACTATACCGACAACTTCCTCACCGAAAACATCGAAGGCGTGCCGAACCCCACCTATCCCATGCTCGAGAAGGTACAGCACGGCGATAAGACCAATCCTCTCTCCGACACCGTCGTGAAAGAGGGCGACAACCTGGCGCTGAATGCCACGGTGGTGGAATATTCGAACGAAACCAAGGCTTCGGAAGCGATCAAAAACGCGTTCGACGGCGATCCCGACACCAAGTGGTGCTCCACCAAAGCCAGCAGCACCGCCAGAGATCACAAGTATGAGCTTGCCGGTTATCAGCACGGCTTTATCATCGATCTCGGCGAAGTCAAGACCTTTAACACCTATACCATGCTCCACGCCGGCATCAAAGAATCCGCCTCCTTCAATGCGAAGACTTGGGAAGTGCTGATTTCCTCCGACGGCGAGCATTGGACATCGATCGACTATCAGGAGAATGTTGCCCGCACGCACAATGAGCTTTCGGTCAATGTCGGCGAACAGAGCGCCCGCTATGTTCAGGTGCGCTATTTTGCCGCCGACTGGAACGGTGCCGGCACGGTTCGCCTCTATGAATTCATGCTTTTTGAGCAATGAGAAGCTATAAAAAACCGGAGAGCCTTGGTAAAGGTTCTCCGGTTTTTTCTTGAGTGAAGGGAACAATCGGTGGTTTGCTGCGGGCGCTTTATTTACAGTCGTACCAGGTTTTTCCTACCGAGACATCGACCGTCAAAGGCACCGCCAAGGACGCGGCGTTTTCCATGCAGGCGCGGAGCAGCTCCGCCACGCGGGGCGCCTCGGCCTCGGGCGCTTCGATGATCAATTCGTCGTGTACCTGCAGGATCATGCGCGCCGCAAAGCCTTCTTCGGCCAGCGCCTTTTCCACGGCGATCATGGCAAACTTGATGATGTCGGCGGCCGTCCCCTGGATCGGGGAATTCATCGCCACGCGTTCGCCGAAGGAGCGCAGTGAGGCGCGCTGGGAGGTAAGCTCGGGAATATACCG
>CANQXN010000099.1 GCA_947627815.1 uncultured Clostridia bacterium
TAGGCGTCGGTGTAGGCAAGCGGCACAAAGGCCTGGATGGTGCCGGCAAAGCCGCCGCCGTGTACCCGGCAGGCCGCCGGCAGGGGCAGGGCGGCAAGAAAGGCCGAGGAGAGCGCAAGGGCGAGCGACAGCCCCTGCTCCTGCGGATTTTTCACGGTGTAGACATTCTGGAGATAGCAGAAGGAGGAGAGACCGGAGGCGTTGATGAGCGAGAGAAAGCCCGCGAGATCGTCGTGAACCAGCGCTTCGGCGGCTTTCGATACCCGCTCGTTTTCCTCAAAGAAGTGCAAAGCGCGCAAAATCGCCCGGTCGCCGCAGGTCTTGCGCAAGGCGGGCAGGGCGGCGAGGAGCGCTTCGCGCGAGGCGCCGCCCAAAGTCGCCGCCCCGAGGGCGGCGGCCACTTGCTTCATTTCCGAGGGGATCGCGGCGTAATCCTCGTTGAGGTCGGCGTGATTGCCGCCGGTATCGACGATGCAAAGGGCGTAGCCGTGCGCCGAAAGGTCAAAAGGCAGGGGCGTGACGCGGGGCTTCGCGGGGTCGGCAAAATCGATCGCCACAAAGCCGCCGGTGGCGCAGGCCATCTGATCCATCAGGCCGCAGGGCTTGCCGAAAAAGTCGTTTTCGGCGTATTGCGCGATCTGCGCAAGGCTTGCGTTGTCGATTTTAGCGCCGTAGAGGCGGCGCAGAATGTTGCCGATCATCACTTCAAAGGCGGCGGAAGAGGAAAGCCCCGACCCCTTGAACACCCGGTTTTCGGTGTAGGCCACAAAGCCGCCCACCGGCAGGCCGCGCTTGAGAAAGCCGTCACAGACGCCGGCGATGAGGGAAGCAGAGGAGAAGGGACGGCTTTTTTCTCTTTCTCTGTCGGCGATGCTCACCCGGTCGATGTCAAAGCCCTTGCTTTTGACCGTCATCACGCCGTCAGGCGTGGGAGAGGCGGCGGCGATGATGTCAAGATCGATGGAAGCGGCAAGCACCTTGCCGTTGTTGTGGTCGGTGTGATTGCCGGCAATTTCGCTGCGCCCCGGCACCGAAAAAAGAAAAATGTCCCGCGCGCCCTCGCCGCAAGATGCGCCGAAGGTCTCCTCAAACGAGGCAAGGAGCGCGCCGTAGCGCGCTTTGGCGTCATCAAGCGCCTTTTCTCCGTATAAACGGATCAGTTGTCGGTCGAGCGCGCCCGTGGCAAGCGCCTCTTTCCATTGTTGAACGGTCATGAAATCCCTCCGGGCAAACAGAATATAACAGAATATACTGTCATATTATACCATTGTTTCGTCCCGAATACAAGGGTCGGCGCAAACTTTTTAAGAGTTCCCGCGCGTTTTGTCGGCCTTATGAGGTGTTTTTTTAAAAAAAGCGCATGGCGGCAAAATGCGACAGCTTTCTTTCTTTTGCGGTGCTATGATGGAAAACAACGACCGTGCGTAAAGGGGGCTATCGTATGTACGAAAAAAACGAACATCCAAACGAAACCGAAAAAGCCCGGGCGGGACAAGCCTCCCGCGACGCCTCTCGAGATGCCTCTCGTGAGGCATCTCGAGATCCTTCCCGCGACGCCGCCCGCGACACTGCCCGCGATGCCTCGCGGGAAGAGGCCACCCGGATCTCCGCGGGCAAGGGAACAGGCATGGGGACGGCTGCCCGAGCGAATGCCCAAGCATCCGCCCGGACAAGCGCCCCTTTGGGGGCAGGCTCCGATTTTGCCAAAACACTGGACAGGTGGCAAAAGGCGCTGCGCGAGCGTCTGCGGCTCTTTTTTGCCAAAGACCTGCAGGGCGCCCGGGAGGAAATGGCGGCGCAGGCCTTGCGAGCGCGGGTCATTCTGGCGCTTTTTCTCGCGGTAGGGGGCTATCTTTTCACCCGCCTGCCCCTGCCGTTTGGCGCAAGACCCTTGGGGCTTGCGCTCTTGGCCGCCGCGCGCCTTTCGGACGCTTGGTTTGTCCTGCCCGGCCTGCTTGTCGCCTCGTTTTTTGGAGGCGCCCCTCTTTCTTTTGCTCACCCGCCTGTTGGTGCGGCGCTCGACAGGGGCGGCGTATCGCGCGGGGGAGGAGCCGGCGGTCATCCGCATGGCGCTTGCCTGCGCCGGTTCCTTTCTCGCCGGTTTTGCGCAGGCGGCCTACGAAGGCTTTGCGCTGGACGCCGTCTGGGCGCTGCTCATCGAGGTTCTTGCCGCCCCCGCCGCCGCTTTCTTCTTTTCGCACGCCATGTCGTCGGTGGGGCGAGAGGGCAAAGAGGGGAGCGCGGCGCTTGACGGCAAAGGGGGCGCGTTGCGCGAAATCGGCCGCTGTCTTTTGCTCTTTTTCGCGGTATACGCCCTGCACCGGCAGGGGCTGTTCGGCCTCTCTCTCGGCTGGCTCGCCGGTTATTTTCTCACGCTGGTTTCGGCCTATCGCGGGGGCGCGTTGCGGGGCGGCGTCATCGGCCTTTTGGCGGGCGCGGCCTGCGGATTCTCGATGGCGCCGGTCATGGCGATCGCCGGCCTGTTTGTCGGCCTTGTGGCGGAGTATCAGCTCGCGGTGAGCCTGGTCGGCGGCGCCCTTGTCGCGGCGGGACTCAAATATGTCGCCGGCGGCTTTGATGGGCTTATTTTCTTTGTCGGCGAGATCTTGTTTGCCTCTTTGGTCTTTTTGCCGCTGGCCAAAAGCGGATTTTTTTCTTCCCGCCTGCAAGCGCTTTTTCCCAGCCTGCCGCTTTCGACCCTGCCCCGGGAGGCGGCAGAAGCGCGCGACAAAAAGGTTGTCCCTTCCGACAGCGAAAAAAAGCGCTTAGCGGCGCTCTCCGCCGCCTTTGACGGGCTTTCGTCGCTGCTTGCCGGCCTGTCGGAAAAAAGCCGTCAGCCGGGGCGGTACGCCTTGAAAACGGCGGTGGACGATGTCTTTGACCGCCACTGCGGCGCCTGCTCGCTTGCCTCCCATTGCAAAACGCGGCAAAAAGAGGAGCGTTTGGCCGCCAAAGAGAAGATCGTGAGCGCGCTTTTGGCGGGCGGCACGCCGAAAAGCGCCGACCTGCCGCCCTTTTTCTCTTCCGGTTGCCGCAAAACCGAGCGCCTGTTACAGGACTGTGTCGAGGCGGCGGAGGGGCTTTGGGAGGCGGCGATGTACCGCGACAAAACCGCGCTCTTTGCCAAGGATTACGAAGCCATGGCGGAGCTTTTGGCGTCGGTGTCCGAGGAGGACGAAGAGACGGTTTTGCAAAAGGAACTCACAAAACAGCTCTCGGCGGCCTTTCGCTCGCTCGGCATTTTTGCCGCCGGCTTCGGCGTATACGGCAAGAGGCAGAAGCTCTTGACGGCGGCGGGCATCGAGATCGGCTCCTTGTCAGTTTCGGCGGGGGAACTGCGCAAGGCGCTTGAAAAGGCATTGGGGCTTCTCTTAACCCAGCCCCGCTTTGATTTTGACGGCGACAGGCTGACCATGACCGCGACAAGCCTGCCGCCCTTGGCGGTCGAACACCTGACGGCGGGGAAGGCGCTTTCGGGGGAAGCGGTCAGCGGCGACACCGTCTCGGTCTTTGAAGCGCCAACGGGCTATTGCTGCCTCCTCGTCTGCGACGGCATGGGGAGCGGCCGCGCGGCGGCGGTTGCCTCGCGGATCGCCGCCTCCTTTTTGGAGCATCTTCTCGTCGCCGGGGTGCCGGCGCCGGTCATTTTCAAGATGGTGTCCTCCTTCCTCTTGGCGCGCAGCGAAGAATGTCACGCCACCGCCGACCTCTGCCGGCTCGACCTCTTTCTTGCGCGGGCGGAGGTGACAAAATGCGGCGCGGCGCCTCGTTTCTTCTTCATGCCGGCACCTTGATCCGCCTGGAAGGGCGTTCGGCGCCTTTGGGCATTCTGCGGGATGTTCTGCCCGCGACGCTCTCCGCCGACATTGCCCCCGGCGATCTTCTGATCCAGATTTCGGACGGGTTAGTGTCTCTCTTTGAGCCGGGCGCGCCGCTTGTCGAGCGCCTGCCGGCTCTTGCCGACCGCCCCCTGCCCGAGATCCGCGACGCCATTTTGTCTTCCGCCCCCGACAGCGACGATGTGAGCCTGATTCTTGCGAGGATCCAACAAGCCTGAACGAAACAAACGGGAAAGAAAGCGCGCTTTCTTTCCCGTTTGTTTCTTTTGCCATGCGAAAAAAAGAAAGCCTCTTGACGGCGGCGGCGCGATATGATAGAATACTCTTGCGAGGCCGCCGGCTTTGACGATGGGTTTTGCTCTCGCTTTTTTATTCCTTTGCGCGCGCGGCGCCGAACACCAACCATAGGGGAGGATTTTATGAAAAAACGACTTTTGATTCTGCTGTTTCTCTTGACGGCGGCGTTTTTGCTTGTCACATTTACCGCCTGCGGCGAGGACGAGACCACCCCGCCTGCGGGAAGCTCCGATAACGCTTCCCCGGCGGAAAGCTCCGACAACACGCCGTCCAGCGATCCCGCCGAAAGCACGGCGCCGGTTTCCACCGATTCGCCGGTGATCGAAGCGCCGGTCTGCACCAAGCACACGCCGAGCGAAAGCGGGCGCTACTGCACCACTTGCTATGCCATACTCAAAGAGAATGAAAAGGACTACAAGGATATGATTTATTTCTATTCCGACAACCTGACCCTGAACAAGGCGTACACCGTGGCGATCGCCGACATCGTGATGAACACGAAACCCTATCAGGGCGGCCTGCTCACTTCCAAACAGCCCTGCATCATCGCCGGCATGGGGTATAACACCCCCTGGACACGCGACTGCGCCATCAATGTCTGGAACGCCGTGGCGCTGCTCGACCCCGCCGTGGCGAAAAACACGCTGAACTCGGTTCTCGAGCGCCAGAACGGCAAAATAATCATCGGCGGCCAATATTGGGACGCCATCCTCTGGGTGATCGGCGCCAACCAGTACATTCTCGCCTCGGGGGACGAGGCCTACCGGCAGACCGCCTATGAGGCGGCGGTCAACACGCTGGCCAAGTTTGAGCGCGAAGAATTCGACCCCGAAGACAATTTGTTCCGTGGCCCCGCCGTCTACGGGGACGGCGTCGCCGCCTATCCCGATTTTTACGGCAACACCGGCACATCGGGCATCGGCAGCTGGGTGAACATCCCCGCCAACGCCAAATATTTGGCCAAAGTGGGTGAGCGAATGCCCATGAAAGCGCTCTCCACCAACTGCGTTTATTATGAAGCCTATCGCCTCACCGCCGAGATGGCGAAGGTATTGGGCAAGGATCCCACCTCCTTTGAAGAGAAGGCGGCGGCCATGAAAAAGGCCATCAATGACAACTTCTGGAACGAGGAAAAAGGCACTTACGACTATCTGGTCGGCCCCTACCGCTGCGATTATCAGGAAGCTTTGGGCGTGGCCTATGTGCTGCTCTTCGGCATCGCCGACGAGCGCCAGACCGCGCTGGTTCTCGAAAATACCGTGGTCACCGACCAGGGCATCGCCTGCGTCTATCCCTCCTTTGACCGCTATCTTGTCCGGGGCGGCTACGGCCGGCACTCCGGCACGGTATGGCCGCACGCCCAAGGGTTCTGGGGGCGCGCCGCTTTGGAAAAAGGCTTTGCGCAGGGCATGGAACACGAACTCTTCACGCTGGCCGAGCGCGCGGCGCGGGACGGACAGTTCTATGAAATCTATCATCCCGATACCGGCCTTCAGTACGGCGGTTTGCAGGAAAGCACCAACGAGAGCGACATTTTCCTCTGGGGTTCCTGCGAGCATCAGACCTGGAGCGCGACGGGCTATCTCTCCATCATCTATTATGAGCTTCTCGGCGCCGACATTCAAAACGGCAGCGTCACCTTCACGCCCTACCTGCCCACCGGCGTCAACGAGATCACGATTTCGGGCTTCAAGGTGGGACACACCACCTTTGACATCGTCATCACCAGAGGCGGCAGCCGCGCCTCTTCCGCCACTTTGCCCACAACGGAAGATGAGCATGTGACGCTGGCCTTTTCGGTGCGGTGAGGGGGGATCGCGATGAAACTGAAAAAAGGAATTTGTCTTATGCTTTGTCTCACTCTTTTGAGCTGTCTTTCCCCCTTGGCGGCGCTGCCTGTTTCTTCGGCGGCGTCTTTGCCCGAGGGGCAACCCATCGCCAGCGCCGCCGATTTTGAGGCGATGAGCGACACCGGCGTCTATTACCTTGCCAACGACATCGATTTTTCGGGCAAGACTTACGCGCGCAACGCCTACACCCGCTCGTTTCGCGGCGTGCTTGACGGCAACGGCCACGCGCTTTTGAACATCACGGTTTCTTCGACCGAGTCCGATG
>CANQXN010000100.1 GCA_947627815.1 uncultured Clostridia bacterium
TCATATTCGTATAACGCCCGGTCGGTGACAAATTCGATGTCCCAGACCACCCGACCGTTGTCTCTGTCTAAATCGGCCTTGAGAAAACGCACCGCAGTGTTGGCGGCAAGGCCGGCGTGCTGTAACGCGATGTCTTTGGCGTCCTCCAAAAGGACGGAAATGGTGACTTTGGGGGTTTCGCCGTCGGAAGTGGTGATGACGGTGGTTTTGCTGACGATCTTGCCGCTGGGGTCTACTTCATATTCATAAGTCTCACCGGCGGCGGTGACGGTGACCGCATAACTGCCGCTGAAATAGTCATAACGGCTGTTGACCTGGTAGCCGTCCGCTAAGGCGTTGAGGCCGGCTTCGGCGGTGACATTGCGCTCAATGGTCACGGGGTCTAACCCGGACGCCTTTTGCGCGGCGTGAATAATCAAAGGAAGCGATACGGCCAAAAGAGCGGCGATGACAAGTACGGTGACAATAATAACGATGATCTTTTTCATGGTGAGTTTCTCCTTTCATCTCTCATCTTGGCCTTATTATATCCGATAAAGATTAGAGCAACATTAAAAAACTTCGGAGGACAAAATTTTTTTGCAAAACAAAAAAAGCCACTTCACCGTGACTCGTTTCTGCATTTTTATTTCAATTTTTCGCTTTAATTATTTCTTTTTCTTTCCCTTTCCTTTTTAAAGTTTTTTAGAAGGGGGTCCGGGGGGAACCTTTTTTTCAAAAAAGGTTCCCCCCGGCTCACTCCCCCCCTTTTTTTACCCTCCAAACCTCGCCGTGAAGCGGCTGCCGAGGCCGGGGACGCTCTCCACGGTCAGACTGCCGCCGTGGAAGCGGGCGATTTCGCGCGCCATCGGCAGTCCCAAACCAAGCCCCGCGCCGGTGCGCGCCTTTTCCACCTGATAAAAGCGGGCGAAAATCTTTTCCTGCTCCTCCGGCGCAATGCCGATCCCGTCGTCGGTCACCGAAAGAAGAATGGCTTCGTCCTTTTTGGCAAGCGTCACAAAAATGTGGCCGTTCTCTTTGCCGTAGCGGTAGGCGTTCGTCACCAAATTGGTCAAAAGGCGGGAGAGTAAGGGCGCGTTGCCGACAAAAGATATGTCCCTTTCGGCCTCGCAAGTGAGAACGATGTTCTTTTCACCGATCAAAGAGAGATCCTCGCAAAGAGAGACGATCAGCGCGGAAAGATCGAGCCTTTCTTTGGGATAGCGCGCGCCGCCGCTTTCTAACCGCGCAAAATCGAGCATCTCCTCGACAAGACGCGAAACCTTTTTGCCCTGCCGGTCGATCACGGTAAGCGCCTTTTCGTATTCCTCCGCCGTCTGCGGAGAAGAGAGCGAAAGCTCGCATTGGGCGCTGATTACCGCCATCGGCGTGCGCAGCTCGTGGGAAGCGTCGGCGATGAATTGCCGCTGGGAGGCGAAACTGCGCTCCAGCTGATCAAAAGTGCTGTTGAAAGTGTCGGCTAAATACCAAAGCTCGTCCTTGTTGCCGGGCAGGGGAATGCGGCGGGAAAGATCGCCGTCCTGCCCGATGGAGCGGGCGGCCTCCGAGATGTTCTGAATCGGCTTGAGCATTCGCCGCACCAGAAAATAGCCCCCTAATACGGCAAGGAGAAGAAATAACGGCGTGATGATCAAAGATACCCGGGTGATGGCGTCCATTTGCGTGCGCCCCTGCGTCTCCGCTACGATGCCGCGCATCCAGAAGCCGTCAAGCCCTGTCCCCTCTAAGCGCCGGTCAAAGACATAATAGCGCACGCCCTCCACCGTCAGCGTCTGTATGCGGCCGTTGCCGAAAGAAAGGGAACGCGTGGCGTCAAGAAGGGGGTTTTCCCCGTAGAAAAAAGTGCCGTCGCGGGCGTAAAGGGCAGTGTAAACCTGATTCACCACATCGAGGAAATCCTCGCTCACTTCCAGAAAGCCCTGCGTCAGCGGGAGATAGTGGCTGTGGGTGGCGGAGGAATCAACACCCTCTAAAGTGGCGTGAAAAGTGATGTCGTTGTAGTTGTTTTCCACCGTTTCAATGAGACTGTCTTTGACCGTCTTCTGGAGGATCTGGTTGCTGACCGCCAAAATGAGAACCAGCGAAAACAGCGCCATCAAAAGGAGTGCCGCGGTAAAATATAGGGTGATCTTGGCGCGCAGGGAAAGGGCTTTCATTTATTTGTCCTCCCGTATCACATAACCCTGCCCGCGCACGGTGTGAATCAGCTTGACCGCCTGCCCGCTGTCGATTTTCTTGCGCAGGTAGCTGATGTAAACATCCACCACATTGGTGCCGCCCTCGTAGTCAAAATTCCAGATCGCGTCCTCGATCCGCTCGCGGGAAAGCACCGCGCCGGCGTGGCTCACTAAGTATTCGAGCAGGGCGTATTCCTTGGCGGAGAGGTCGATGACCCGATCGCCTCGGGTCACGGTTTTGGCGGCGGTGTCAAGCGTGAGATCGGCGACGGTCAAAAGACTGGTGGAGGCCTTGCCGAACGCGGTGCGGGTCATGACCCGCAGACGGGCGGTCAGCTCCGCAAAGGAAAAGGGCTTGACTAAATAATCGTTGGCGCCGCTGTCTAAGCCCAGCACCCTGTCCTCGATGGCGTCCCGGGCGGTCAGCATTAAAACCGGCGTGGTCTTGCCGGCGCCCCGCAGGGCGGCGAGAACGGCAAAGCCGTCGGCTTTCGGCATCATGACATCGAGGATCACCGCGTCGTAGTCGGTGTAGGAAAGAATGTCAATCGCTTCCTGGCCGTCGAAACAGGCGTCGACACTGTAGCCGTCGGCCGAGAGCTTTTTGACTAAAATGGCGTTTAAATCTTTTTCGTCTTCCGCAAGCAGGATGCGCATGAAACGATCCCCTCCTTCTTGCTTTCAGTATAAACCGTAATTGTGAACAAATCTACACAGAATTCCGGCAAAGAGAGAAAAAGGCGCAAGCAGCACAGAAAGAAAAGGCGCGACCCAACAGGGTCGCGCCTTGAAAAGACTATGCTTTGTTTAAAGGATGCTTATTTCTTTTTCTTCTTCAGAACGACGATGACAACGACTGCCGCTACCGCGACAACGACGATGACGACCACGGCAATGATCCAGCCGACGGGGGAATCGTCTTTTTCTGTCGAACTGCTGCCGCCGGTCGTGTCAGGCGCCGAGGTGCCGGGCGTGGATGTCGTGCCGGGCGCGGCGGTGGTGCCGGGTGTAGCGGTCGTACCGGGCGCGGCGGTCGTGCCGGGCGCGGCCTCTGTTTGCTCGGGTTCGGTGACTTCGGGTTCAGGGGTGGTCGTCACTTCGGGTTCAGGCTCGGTGACGGGCGGCGTCACAGGCGCTTGGCTTTCGCCGTAGGTCAGAAGCTCGTCGAGCTGACACTGGCTGGATGTATCTAAGGTAATTTGATAGTAAGTATAAAAATCGGGATGATCCACTACAAAACCGAACGGCGTGTGATTGGCGGCTTCTATGCCGGCATTAGCGACATTGTCGATTTCTGTCCAGGCGCTGCCGTCCTGTGAGCCTTTCAGAACGATGTGATAGGGGTTGCGGCTGCTGTAGGAAGCGCTGTCGCCGCCCGTGACAAGAACATAATGGGTCAGTTTCACAGGATCGGTATACTGCCAGGTGATGACAACATGATTGCTGTGCGTGCCGAATTTTGTGCCGTCCGCTTCGGTGTACTTTCCGTCAAACAGCTTGGAAATATCCTCACTTGCGCCGAAAGTATCACTTTTAGAGGCTTCATCGAGGTCGTACGAGCCGATTTTGTCGTTGAGAAGCGTCTTTTCGCTCATAACGGCATCGACCGCCTCGCCGGAGAGCGCTTCGCCCGGGGCATTGGTGATCGTAGAGTTAACCACAATCGGCTCGCCGGAAACATAGGTGACCGAACCGTCGGTGATGCGCCAGGAGACGCTGTACTGCTTTATGAGCAGGGAGAAACTCTCGGGCAAAACAAAACGCACATAGCCCGCGCTACCGCCGTTAAAGATAGAGACTCTTTCGCAGGTATAGTCCACCTCATCGATGCTGACGATGAAAGACCACTTGCCATCCGGCAGGATATTGCCCGTTCCTGCCGAGCTGGGGCAGATGTTGCTCCAAATAGTGCTGTCGCTGATGGTGATGACATAGGCGGGGTCGCCCATAAAGCCTTGATCTTCAACATTGACCCTTTCAAAGCCGGTATTACCCCAATCCGTTACGGTGATTTCGTTCCCGCCTGCGGCGAGAACCGAGGCGACGCCTGCCGACAGGCAGACCGCCAAGAGAAGCGCCAAAGTGATAGAGAGCAATCGTTTCATTTTCTTCCTCCTGAAACTGTTTGGCATGAGCCAAAAATTTGGGTTATTGCTTGACGGACAGCTCGCCGTCTTTGTATTTCACCTCCACCGACCCCTCTTTGGAGAGATAGGTGGTGATGTTCTTGTCGGAAAGGAGCTTGGTCACGCGGGTGTCGGCGGGGTTGCTGGTCGAGGTGAAGATCACGGCGTAGCTCGGGGCGGTTGCCTCGATGAGGGCGCCTACCGTGTCATTGTATTCCCCGTGATGAGGCACTTGCAGGATGTCAAAGGTTCTGCCGGCCAAGTCTTTGATCACTTCCGTGGTGCGGGCGCCGAAGATGTCGGAGGTAAAGAGGGCGGAAAAGTCGTTCGATTCCAGCGAAATGACCAGCGAGTTGAACTCGTCGAGCAGCGAGGACGAGGTGCTCTTGTTCGTGGGATAGAAGCGCAACAGCGCGCCGTCGATGTCAAGGCTGGTTTGAGAGCTGATCTTTTGGGGGGTGAGGTTTTTGGCGTTCAGCGCGCCTTGATAGCGCTGATAGGTGTCTTTCACCGGCCGGGTGTAGGCGGGTTCGATCACATGTTCCACCGTGACATAATTCAAAAGGGTGGGGACGCCGCCGATGTAGTTTTTGTTGAACTCGGTGACGATGAGGTAGTCGATCTTGGTGATCGATTTTTCTTCTAAGTATTCGAGGATCTTTTCGGCGTCGTCGGCCATGCCGTTGGGCTGGGCTTCGCCGTTTCTGGTCTCCTCGTCCTCTTCATCGCCGGTGTTGATGAGCACCGTCGTGTTTTCGGTGCGCACTAAAATCGCGCCCGCGCGGCCGGCTTTGAAGAACTTGATCCAGACATCGCCGCCGGCATAGGGAACATAGTCGTCGGGCGTGGTGCCGGTGGTATCGGTGTTACTGTCGGTTGCGCCGGGATTTTCGCCGTTTGTGCCGGGGGTGTTGTTGTCTTCGGAGTTAGCGGGCGCGCCGGTGGTGCTTCCGCTGTCGCAGGCGGAAAGACAAGCAAGAGAAAAGAGCATTCCAAGCGCTAAGATAAGCGCTAAAATCCGGGAAAGTTTCATAAACTGTACCCCTTGTTCCATGATGTTTTACTTTCTTAGTTTTACAATACAACAAAAATATGAATATTCGGAAAACAGTTTGTGTCTTTTTTATGTCTTTTTACCAAATGAGGTCTTTTTTTATGGTCAGACTTGTTTTTTTTTGACAAGCAAGACAGCGCCTGGCACAAGCGAGGGTCTGCGCAGACGCTTGCCGACCGGGCAGGCGGCGTCGGTGCTGTAGAGGCAGACGCCCTCGAAGGGGACGCGGTAGGGCGCGTCCGATAGGTTGACGGCGGCAAAAAGGGCTTCCTTTTCGTCATCGTCAAAGCGCTCTAAGGCGAAAACGCCGGTGGGCAGATCTTCCCGCAGACGCAGCCAGCCCTCGGCAAGCAGAGGTTCGCGCCGGCGGAGGCGGTTGATCTGCCGGTAAAAGGCCAGAAGTTCTTCATCGATGGCGTGCCAGGGGAAGGGGCGGCGGTTGAAGGGGTCGTGATAGCCTTCCATGCCCGCTTCGTCGCCGTAATAGACGCAGGGGACGCCGGGCAAGAGGGAGAGCAAAAACCAGGCGATTTTCAGCCGCTTTTTCCCCAACGCCCGCTCGTCGGGGGCAAGGCGCGCCGTCGCCAGCTCGGCGTCGCTGCGGTCGTTTTCTTTGGCGCCCGAGAGCTTTGTGAGGATGCGCACCGTGTCATGCGTCCCCAACAGGTTCATGAGGCAGTCGGAACTGCCCTTGGGGTAGTGGCTGTAGAGGCGCTTGACGGCGTCAAAGAGCGCCGACGCGTCGTTTGTGAGGAGATAGTCGGAAAGGGCGTTGCCCACGGGATAATTCATCACGGCGTCAAGCTCTTTGCCGTGAAAATAGGAGCGTCTTTTG
>CANQXN010000101.1 GCA_947627815.1 uncultured Clostridia bacterium
GTGACGGCCGTTCAATTGCAATTCCCGCTTTTTGCAGTCGAACGAGGCGCCAAATCCGATGCCTTCTTCGGTGATTTGGCGGTTATAGGCGGCGTCGTTTGTATAAGCGGGCATAAAAATCCTCCCTTCGTTACCGACTGTTCCGGCATGGGGCTGAAAAACCGGCGAAAACGCCCGGCAAAAAAGGCCTTGTGAAAAAAAGTATACCGCGTTTTTCCCGATTTATGAAAAAAACTTGCCTTTTTGCTTTTTCTTTGGTATACTATAAGGAAGAAAGGTCGCGGCGGCCGCGTCACAGATTCCGATGACGGCAGGCGCCGGAAAGGGTTTTTCCATGAAACAAAAGACCAAAGTCCGCCTGCTGTTGGCATTTGCCGTCGCCATTATCGTGATTGTGTTCTGCCTCGTGTTCTTCCGCTTTCCCAGCAATGTCAACATGCATTTTGAATACGACGAAGACGAAAACGGGGATCTCATCATCAAAGGCTACACCGGCGAGGTGGACACGCTGGAAATCCCCGCCGAAATCGACGGCCATAAAGTCGCGGCCATCGGAAAAGGCGCTTTCGGCGGCGAACACTGGCCGACAAAAAAAGTGATTCTGCCGGAGGGCGTCGTTTCGATCGGTGAGGAAGCCTTTGCCGACGCGCCCGCGCTTGTTGAAATCGAACTGCCGAAAAGCCTCAAAACCATCGGGAAAAGCGCGTTTGCCCGCTGTGACAAGCTCCAAGCGCCCAAACTGCCCGAAGGGCTGGAAAGCATCGATGATTTTGCTTTTGAAAACTGCTCTTCCTTGGGGCGGATGAAAATTCCCGCTTCGGTCAAAACCATCGGACACGACGCCTTTTTCGGTTGCGAAAACCTGCGGCTCGATGTCTCGGAAAACGAAATGGCCGCGCAAATAGCGGCGGAATACCACATTGAAACCGGCGCCGTCAGCGAAACCGCACTGTATTTTATGATCGCTTTCCTCGCAAGCGCCCTGCTTTTGGCCGTTGTCATTCTCGTGTGGCAGAAGCTCGCGCGCCGGCGCGGCATGAAAGCGGCGGAGGCGTTGGCAAACACCCGGGCAAATGCCACGACAAGCGCCACGACAAACGCCGGGGCAGATGCCCGGGCAAACACCGGAGCAAACGCCGGGGCAAACGCCACGACAAGCGCCACGACAAACGCCGGAGCAAGCGCCGGGGCAAACGCCACGACAAGCGCCGAGGCAGATACCCGGGCAAATACCGGGGCAGATACCGGAGCATCTGCCCAATCCGATACCCCGCCGGCGCCGCCAACAGCGCCGCAACCGCCCAAACAGCCCAAACAGCCTTGAGCTTTTTCCCAATTTCCCTTTTTAAAAGTTCTTGAAGGGTTTGGGAAACTTCTTTCCAAGAAGTTTCCCAAGAAAGAAAAAAGACGCAAAAACAGCGAGGAAATATCCTCGCTGTTTTTTAACTCTCCCCTTGTGGCTTGCCGGGGCATGGCAAACCCGTGGCCGGCGATCCTCGTCGCCGCGTGACTCTTATTGGTGTTCGGTTTTCCAATGGAAAGCAGTAGCTTAGCCACACACCCAGGGCAGATATTTCTATTTAAAAAATTTCTTTTATTATCCCATCAGAAGTGATAAGTTTCCGCCGCCCTTATTTCTGAAAAATCAAAAATTCAGCAATTCGCTACTAATATTTTTTTCTGCTCTTTGATAGTCCTCCAAAAAGTCTACTTCGCCCCAGAAGCGACCGTTGGTTTCAATCATGCGAACATCGTATTTTTTCATGTCAAATACTTTTTGGAGAGCGCCCTCAAAATAGGAGGTAAATACCTTATTCCGAAGAATACCGATTGTGCTTGTGTTGAGATCGTCAATAACATTCTTTTTTATTTTTGCAATACCGATAAATTCGCCGGCCGCCACCTCTGCGGGCATTTTTTTGGTGATCTCTATGATTCTTCCGTTTTCCAGTCTTACCTTCATCGCCTCATCATCGCAGGGCTTAGTATCAACCGGAAGCACAATATCGCCATCCGATGTCAGCAACTCTTCAAAAATACGGATATCGCATATGGTGTCGGCGTGGAGATATATAAAATCATCATGCAACTGCTTCATTCCCATATAATACGAACCGATCACATTGGTAAATTCATAAAACGGATTGTAAACCAATGTGATACCGGGAACGCCTCTCGTTGCTTCTATCATTTTTTCATCCTGAAATCCCGTTACAATGGTGATATCCCAAATTCCATATCTATGAAGCATTGCAATATTAATGTCAAGGATTCTTTTGCCGTTGATTTTCAACAAACTCTTCGGAAGCTCTTCTGTCAAGCTTCCCAGTCTGCTGCCCTTGCCCGCTGCCATAATAATTGCCTGCATGATCGTTTCCTCCCGCGTTTTACATAGACTCTTGATATAGAGTCACGATAATATTGTCCTCGTCAGCCAACTTATCGTTTTTCAGATTGCCGCTGACCATATCCGCAAGTATTTCAGCGCTCGGCACTTTCCCAAGCTCTGTAATATTCCGGGCAATATGCAGTCGATCCAACCATTTTCTGATGCGATCCTCGGGTTGTCCTTCTTCACATCCGAGCCAGTCAAGAATCTGTTTCATCCGTGTCGGATTCACCGCGCTTTCGTGCTTAATCCAGGCGGGATAAAGTGCGATCAGACCCGCGCCATGACTTGTCTCGGTAACAACACCGATGGGATACTGCAAGCGGTGCGGCAGACAATTGCCTATGTTTTTCACATTGTATCCCATAATATGGCTGGCAAAGCTCATCATTTCCCGCGCTTCGCAATCATCAAGATTTTCAGCAAGCCTCGGCAATGCCTCTCCGACAATTTTTATTGACTTTTCGGAAAGCATTTCGGAAAACGGATCGGCCTTGACGGCGCAATAGCTCTCGGCCGCGTGGGCAAAAACATCAAAACCGGTTTCCATCGTCACCGTCAAAGGAAGTTTGAATGTGTAAGTGGGATCCACAATGGCAACTGTCGGTGCCACTTTTTCTCCCCGAATACCGGATTTTATTTTTTTCTCCCGGCTTGATATGATGGCGCCTTTGCTGAGTTCCGCCCCCGTTCCTGCCGTAGTCGGAATCGCAATGATAGGCAGCGTATCAGCCGGGGGGATCAGACCCCGAATCAAATATTCTTCAATATCAATATCAGAAACGATACCCACGGCCGCCGCCTTGGCAGCATCTATGGCGCTGCCGCCGCCGAATCCGATCACGGAATTGACATGATTCTCCTTGCCGATCTTTATGGCGTTTCTGATCTCGGCAACATCGGGATTGGCCGTCACCTTATCATAGTAAAACACTTCTGCTTCCAACCATGATACTAACTCATCTACAAATCCCAATTCCTTTAATACGCTGCCCGTAGTCATGAAAAGCGTTCTGGAACCAATAACATGTTTCTCTTTCTTAACTGCTTCCTCAACACATTTGTTGCCAAAATAGGTTCTTGTCGTCATCGAAAGCTGATATGATGTCATATCGGACCTCCCTTACAAATTTTCAATCTGCGTCTCTCTGGAACTTCTGATTTGCTCAAGGATCTCGATTCGTCTGTCAAACATGGGAACCAACGATTCATAGGTCTCTTTAAACAGCTTATATATGACATTATACTTTTCATGATTATCTCTGTCGGGATGAATCGTCATTCTGCTTTTTGAGAACTTCTTGGAAAGATCCGAAAAGGAGATTCCCTCCTGACCGTTTAACACCATCATCGCCGCGCCGGATGCGGTGGTTTCAAATTCTGATAAAACGATCACTTCTTTCCCGGTAACATCTGCTTTAATCTGAGATATCAGATTCACTCTTGCGAGTCCGCCGGAAAGACGAACCGTGGACACCTCTGCGGTAGTCTCTCCTATCGCTTCCATCATGGTACGATCTATAAACGCGGCGGCTTCAAAAACCGCTCTCGTCATGTCTTTTCGTGTATGTATCCTTTCAAGGCCGAAGAAGGTGCCTCTCGCATTGTCATTCCAAATAGGAGCGCGTTCGCCAAGAAGATACGGCAGGAAAATGATACCTCTTGCCCCAATATCAGATTCTGCGGCTTCTTTTTCCATTACCTCATATGGATATTCTTCTTTGGAATAATAGCATTGCTTCACCCATTCTATCAAACCGCCGCCGAGATTATTGGAACCGCCGACAATAGTAAACCCTCCCTGACAAAACGGTGTAGAATACACGCGATTGCTCGGAAGCAGCTCATCTTTTTTACTGAGCATACGGAATACCGTCACCGTTCCGCTCACATCGCTTGCATCGCCCTCGCCGGATACGCCGCTGCCGACAAACGAGCAAATGGCGTCATAGGAAGTAACGATAATCTTTGCCGTATCATTGCATCCAACTTGTCTTGCCACATCCTGCAAGATCGTTCCGATACATTCCCCTGTTTTCACAACAGGCGGCAGTTTTTCCTCCGGTATACCGAGTTCTTTAAGAAGTCGGGAAGGATAAGACCGCGTATGAAAGGAATAATGAAATTTAACCGCATTCAATTCGTCTGTGGCAACGATCCCGCTGAGATGATACAGCAGGTAATCGTTCGGAGATAAAAAATACTGTGTTTTTTGGAATATAGAATTTTCGTGGTTTTTCATCCACAAAATTTTGGGCAGCATTACGCTAACAGACACAGGGAGTCCTGTATCTTTGACGACATTTGCCGTCAAAGCGCTATTGTTTATCGCATTAACTTCTTCCGCCGCTCTCTTATCAGAAACCATAATGGCGTTTCCGAGAGGTTGGCCGTTCTCATCCATACACACAAGACAGGAAGCAGATGTGGTAACGGTGATATAATCTACAAACCGAATCTTGGCATCTTGAATAGATAAACGCATCACCTCAACAGCTTTATCCCACCATTCATCAGGATACTGTTCCACACGAATATCATCGATCGCCGAGGTGAGCGTTCTTGATGCGCTGGAAAGTTTTTTGCCGTTGTCATCAAATATTATACTTCTTATACTTTTCATGCCCATATTAAGGACTAATATGTTCATATGGTTTTTCCTCCTTATATTGTCCAACCCGGTTTAATCGCCCGTGTCAAAGAAGTTTCATCTTGGCAACCGTTTCCGACATGATTTCATCATGAATGATTTTCGATGCACTGATCGGTTGTGACCAAGATTTACTTGCTTTTTCGATTCCTCTTTGGTATGCCATTTTCAAGTCGGTTGAGATGTTAAGTTTTCTAACCCCGGGAATATGAATCAATTTAGTTAAAATCTCATCTGACAGACCGCTTCCTCCATGAACAACGAACGGCTTGTCCGTTATGGATGTGGTATATTCCACAAGATCATAATGCAATTTGGGTTCCGCTTGATATTCTCCGTGAGCGTTGCCAAACGCCACTGCAATAAAATCTACATCTGTTCTATGTAAAAATTCCGCGATTTCCTCTTTTGAGGCAATGGTATCCTGCCGAACGATTATGTCCTCTTCAATTCCTTTTACTTGACCGACCTCAGCTTCGACTAAAACACCGCGAGAATGGGCATATGATACAACCTCATTTGTAAAATCAATATTTTGCTGTATGGGAAGAGAAGAGCCGTCCGCCATCACCATGTCCCAGCCGCTATTTACCGCATGGAATATTGTTTCCCTTTCCTTGCAGTGATCTAAATTAAGCCAAGCATGAATGCCTTGATTGGCCGCATATGATTTCACAAAATTTGAAAACACGCCGGCGGGAAGCGCTTTATAAATTCCTGTTGAAGTCTGCAAGATGACATCATGCTGAATGGATGCCGCCGCATCGATGACCGCTCTGGCTGATTCAAAATCCCATATGTTAAAAGCAAAATATTGACCATTATTCAGCATTTGGTGTTCCTCAAACAAAGTGATTTCTCTACTTATTTCGTGCAAAGATTGTTTTGGCCTTACATTTAGGAGTATTTACATTGAACCTTTTGTGAGCGCAAATATCTTTATTGGGAGATAAAACCAAACTCAAAAGCGCAACATAATATCACATTATGCGAAACTCTTTTTTTATTATACTCCTAATTTGTGCAAATGTCAATACATATGTAGTTATTTTTTGTGTAGGATTCTGTGATGTCAATTGATATGACCCATCATTGATCAAAAAAAGAAACCCTGCGAATGGTATGGCATTGGGGAGGCAT
>CANQXN010000102.1 GCA_947627815.1 uncultured Clostridia bacterium
GGTCGCCGCCTTCTGCAGCATATGGATAGGCTGGATCATCGAACGGTAAATCCAGGCCGCCGTCAGCAGCGCGACGGTGAAGAAATTGAGGCCGGTCAGGATCATGTGGGTGTCGTAGGGCAAGAGCCGGTGCGAGAAAAAGAGGCGGAGGAAAAACATGGCAAAATAGCTGACAAAAGTCGCGAGCGCCGCGCCCATGGCGGCGGTATCGGGCGAAGAAAAGCGGGGAATCAGCACAAGATTGAGGATCACATTGAGCAAAGCGCCGCCGAACGCGGTGATAAAGGAGTGGCGGCTCTTTTTGTGCGTGATGAAGACCGTTCCGGTGAAGGACGAGAGGGCGGAAAAGGTCATGGCCAGCGTGAGAATGGGGATATAGACCCACGCGCCGCGAAAATCGCTGCCGAACATCATAAGAGACAGCACCTTGGTGAAGGCGATGATGCCGCCCGAGACAAGGAAAATCACCGAAAGAAAGGATTCATAGACATTGGAAAAGAAGCGGGCGGCGTCGGCGCTGTCCTTTTCCCGCACCGCCGAATATTTCCAGGCGTTGTTGAAAATGCCGATCAGCACCATGAGCAGCGTGGGGATCCGATAGGCCGCCGCGTAAAGGCCGTTGACCGCGTCGCCTTTCATAAAGGTGATCATATAGCGGTCGGAGACATTGGTAATCCACCAGGAAATCGCGGTGGGGATGAGCGGCAGGCTGTAGACAAGCATGGCCTTCAACAGCCCCCAGGAGAGGGAAGTGAAGGAGAGAGAACGCCAGAGCCTTGCGGCGAAAAAGAGAAAGAGCGAGGTGACAAGATCGGCCACCGCCACCGACAGCACATAGCCGACGACGCCCATATGAAAGACCAAAAGGAAGAGAATGTTCAGCCCGATGGTGAGCAGGGTGTTGAGGATCCCCTGCACGGCATAGAGCTTGAAATGCGCGCCCGCGCGGATGAACTGCGAACAGTTGGTGTGAATGGCCGAGGCGAGGATATAGGTGAGGATCAGCCAGACATAATCGCTGAAATAGTCGATGCCGAAGAGAATCGCCGTGATGCCGGGGAGCAAGAGAAAGCCCAACCCGATGGCGACAAAGCCCATGCTGAACACTTCCCGCGCGTCGCGGTCCTTGTCCATGGCAAAGCGGAACACCGCCTCGCCGATGCCCAGCGAAATGAGCGGAATGAGCAGGGTGGCAATGTCGGTGATGTTCGAGGCGATGCTGTATTCCTCTTTGGTCAGGACAGAGGTATAGAGGCGCGTCAGCAAATAGACCAACAGTTTGGAGCCTAACTGCCCGATGGCAATGATGGCGGTATTGGACAAAAGCTGTTTGTATTTCGTGGGCTGCCGCCCGCTCGTTTCAGATTTCATTTTTCTCTTCTGTGCCGGAAAGGCACTTCATTTACAAAATTTAAAATGGTTTTACCAAACCGCCCCGCCGGTTTTTTCCGTCGGGTTTAGTTGAACTCCGCCTTGACGGCGCGGGCAAAGAGGTCGTTGAGAACCGTCTGGGGATCGGCGTTTTGGTAGAGGATCTGATAGACCGCCTCGCAGATGGGAAGCTCCACGCCGTTTTTGGCGGCAAGCCGATGGACGGCGTCGGCGGTATAGTACCCTTCCGCCAGCGCCTCATAGGGCTTGCCTTGAATAAACGCCTCGCCGAAAGCGCGGTTGTGGGAAAAGGGCGAAAAAACGGTGGCTTCGTAGTCGCCTAAGTGGCAGAGGCCGTAGGCCGAGCGGCTGTCGCCCCCCAAGGCGGCGATGAGGCGGGCGATTTCGCTGGTGGCGCGGCTCATGAGCGCCCCTTTGACGCTGGACAGCGACTTGCCGTCGAGCATACCGGCGGCGATGCCGATGACATTTTTCGTGGCGGCGCCGATTTCGTTGCCGATGAGGTCGCTGCCGTAATAGAAGCGGATGAGGCCGCTGCCCCAGGCGTGGACAAGCCGCACTTTGACTTCCTCGCTGTTGGAGTCGATCACCATGCAGTTGGGGACGCCCCGCAGAAATTCCTGCGGATGCCCCGGCCCGATCCAGACCGCCACTTTGTTCTCCCTGCCGTAATACTCCGAAACGATCTCCGAAAGCCGTTTTCCCGTGGCGATCTCAATGCCTTTCATGCAGAGGACAAAGGTTTTGCCGACAGGGGCGAGCGGACGCAGCTCCTCCATGAGCGAGCGCACATTCTGCGAGGGGATGGAAATGACCACCACTTCGGCGCGCATGGCCTCTTCGAGCGAGGTCGTGAGCTTGACCCGGCCGTCAAAGGTGATAATGCCGTTTGAGCGCGTGGCGATAAATTCTTCGATCTGCGGCGTGCCGGCGGGGCCGTAAACCGTGACCGTCTCGCCGATCTTGTTGAGATACCAAGCGATAAAAGCGCCCCAGCGCCCGCATCCGATGACAGAAACATTCATGATGAAACCTCTTTATATTTGTGTATTTTTCGCGTTTTACGGTGTTATGCAACCGCCTCAAGGAGCATATCCAGCCCTTTGGCGGCGGTCTGGCTTCGGACGGCGTCGCGGTCGCCGGCAAAGTGGCATTTTTGCACGATGACGCCGCCGGTCGGCGTTGCCAGCGCGAGATAGACCAGCCCGACAGGCTTGTCCGGCGTCGCGCCCCCGGGGCCGGCAAGTCCCGTAATGGCCAAGGCATAGTCGGCGCCAATGGCTTTTTTCGCTCCTTTTGCCATGGCTTTGGCGCAGGCTTCGGACACCGCGCCGTCATGCGCGAGCACTTCGGCGGGAACGCCTAAAAGGCGCTGTTTGACCTCGTTGGCATAGGAGACAATGCTCCCCAAATAGACGGCGGAGGAGCCGGAAATCGCGGTGATGAGGGCGGAGACAAGGCCGCCGGTGCAGGATTCCGCCGTGGCCAGCGTGACGCCGGCGTCTTTGGCGTCCTGAACCAGCCGGGCGGCTTTGACAAGCAATTCTTTTGACAGCATAAAAAGCATCCTTTATTTATGATATTTTCCCCCGGCGAGAATGGTAAAGCCACGGTAGATCTGTTCGAGCAAAATCACGCGCATGAGCTGGTGGGGGAAGGTCATGCGGGAGAAGGAGAGCCGCATTTTGCAGGCCTTTTTGACTTCCTCGGGCAGGCCGTCAAAGGGGCCGATGACAAAGCAAAGCTCCGAGCTGTATTGCGCCGCTTTGTCGATCAGGGCGGCAAACTCGGGGGAGGAAAGCGCTTCCCCTTCGATGCAGAGGGCGACGGTGAAGGCTTTGGGGGATAGATGCGGCAGGATCGGCGCGCCGTCTTTTAATTCCATCGTCTTGAACTTGCAGTAGGCGCCGAGGCGCTTTTCGTACTCGGCGGCGGCTTCCCGCAGCCAGCTTTCTTTCAGATTCCCAACGCAGATTAAGGTAATATTTAGCATGGTTTCTTCCTATTCTTCCCTTTTTTGGAAAAAAAGGGAAGCGGAAAAAACTTTAAAAAGGGTGGGAAGGGTGAATGAACCAAAAAAACTTTTTTCAAAAAATTCTCCGCAGACAGCGGGGAGGACGAAAAAACCAAATATTTTTTCGTTTAAAAGTTTTTGGGGGGCTTGGGGGACTTTTTCTCAAAAAGTCCCCCAATGGAAATTAAATCTTTTATGACTTCGCCCGCGAGGATCAGCCCCGCCACAGACGGCACAAAGGCGTTGGAGCCGGGAATGTCCCGATGCGCGGCTCTGCCGCAACCCTCTGCGAGGGCGGCAGAGCCGCAGCTCTCGGCGGCGCAATCGCCGCCGAGAGCTGTGCCGCAACCCTCGGCGTCGAGGGCGGCGCCGGGATCGGCGCAGGCGTCCCGCGCCCCGTGGGGGCGGAGCGGTTCTTCTTTGGAGTACACCACTTTGAGTTTGCGAATGCCCCGGCGTTTTAATTCACGGCGCATGATCCTTGCCAGCGGGCAGACCGAAGTTTTGTAGATGTCGGTCACCTCAAACGCGGTGGGATCGATTTTGTTCCCGGCGCCCATGGCGCTGATGATGGGCGTCCCCGCCTTGTCGGCGTTTTCAATCAGCGTCAGTTTGCCTGTTACCGTGTCGATGGCGTCAATGATGTAGTCGTACTGCGTAAAATCGAACCGATCCGCGGTGTCGGGCAGGTAAAAGATTTTGTAAGTGTTGACCGCGCAGGCGGGACTAATGTCAGCGACGCGCTCTGCGGCGACATCTACTTTATAGCGCCCGATGGTTTTGTGCGTGGCATAGAGCTGGCGGTTGAGGTTCGTCAGGCTTACGCGGTCGCTGTCGATGAGGTCGAGCGCGCCGATGCCGCTTCTTGCCAGCGCCTCTACGGCATAACCGCCGACGCCGCCGAGGCCGAACACCGCCACGCGGGCGCATGACAGCCGCGCCATGGCCTCTTTGCCGAAAAGAAGTTCCGTTCTCGAAAATTGAGTTAGCATAGTTTCTTCCCTTTTTTGGAAAAAAAGGGAAGCGGAAAAAACTTTAAAAAAGGTGGAAAGGGTGAATGAAAATAAAAAACTTTTCTCAAAAAGTTCTCCGCAGACAGCGGATAGAACGAAAAACCCAAAAATCCTTTTCGTTCAAAAGTTTTTGAGGGGTGTGGGGGACTTTTTTCCAAAAAGTTCCCCACGAGGGGGTGTGGGGGACTTTTTTTCAAAAAGTCCCCCACTATAAAAACTTCGTAACCCCGTACCTTGCGGCGACGGCGAGGGAAACCGGGCGGTCGGGGAAAGTCAGCGCCAGCGCGGCGCGCACAGCGGCCAGCGCCTTGTCCGGCGTGTTGTTCTCGGCGGAGAGATGGGCGAGTAAAATGCGATAGGTGCCGCTTGAAACGAGATAGGCGGCAAAGCGGCCGGCGGTGTCGTTGTCAAGATGCCCCCGCTTGCCGGCGATGCGCTCGCGCCAAAAAGGGGGATACCGGCCGGTTTCGAGCATCGCTTTGTCGTAATTGGCCTCTAAAATCACCGCCTGACAGCCGTAAAGCCCCGCCGCCATGCTCTCCAGCACATCGCCGGTGTCGGTGCAAAGCCCCACCCGGTAGCCGGCGGCCTCTACGCGATAGCCGCAGGAGGAAAAACTGTCGTGGGAGGTGGCAAACGAGGAAATCTGCACTTCGCCTAACGAAAGGGAAAAAGGAATGTCCACCGGCGCAAGACGGGCGCGGGGCAAGTCGGACGGCAGAAACGGCAGGGAATCGGCGGCGATGTAGATCGGCATGGCGTAGTGCTTGGCGATCATCGCAAGCCCCCCGATGTGATCCACATGCTCATGGGTAATGAAAATGGCCGCGATGTCGGCAAGAGAGCTGCCCAGCGCGTTTAAGGCCTTTTCGGTGGCGCGCATCGATAGCCCCGCGTCGATGAGAAACTCGACCTTGCCCGAGGGCAGACGGCAGGCGAAATAGACGCAGTTGCCGGTGGAACCCGACCCTAAGGTGTATACCGAAAAAGGGAAGTTTGTCGCAGCCTCCGCTGCTTCCGCTGCTTCCGCAGCTCCCGCCCCGGCTTCCGCTGTCGCGGCTGTCGCCGTTCCGGCTTCCGCTTCCGCAGCTTCCGCTGTCGCGTTCGTCGTATCAAAAATCAAAGAATCGGTCATGATGAAAACATGCTCCAAAGTTCATGAGGGGTGATGCCGATGGCGTACCGCAGGAGAATGTCGAGCGCCAGCACCAAAAACAGGGGGAGAATCACATAGACCATGCGGCGGGCGATGACGCGGTTTTTCTCCCATCGGCGCAGATAGGCCTCCTTGCGGGCGTCGTCCCAGGCGGGCGAAAGATCCTCTTTGGCCGGCAGTTCGGACGCCATGGCATGGCTTAAATAAAAATAGACGATGAATAAAAGCCCGGCAATCACATAGAGAGCGCCGATCACGGCGTAAAGCTCGTAATAGGCGATGACAAGATAGAGGGTGAGCGCGATCGCGACCGCAAGAAGGAGGCGGAACATCCGCCTGCGCTTCTCGGCGGGGGATAGGCGGTTGGCACTTTTACCGCCGGTCTTACCGCCAGACTTGCCGCCGGGCGGGGGAGAGGGCAAACGGGGATCAGTCAAAGGCCATCGCTCCTTCGCTTCGGATCGAGAGGATCCGGCAGGCGTTCTCACCGAAGACCCGATCCATCGCGGCGCGGTAGGCGTCGGTGTAGGCAAGCGGCACAAAGGCCTGGATCGTGCCGGCAAAGCCGCCGCCGTGTAC
>CANQXN010000103.1 GCA_947627815.1 uncultured Clostridia bacterium
CAACACCCTGACGGTGTATATCAAGCGCCTGCGGGAGAAAATCGAAGAGGATCCGCAGAATCCTCTTCTAATCAAAACCGTACGCGGGCTTGGCTATAAAATGGAGGAGCCATGAGATTTTTGCAAAACAAAGAAATCGTCAAAACCCTGCTTCTCGAGCTTTTGTTTCTGGCGGCTGCCACCATCGCCGCCTTTGTCTGGGACGCGCGGTTCGGGCTTTTTACGCTGGTTCTCTCCCTGCTCTTTGTCTTGCTTCATACCGCAAGCACCTATCAAAGGTATCGACATATCCATACCCTTGCCGCCGACATTGACCGCCTTCTGCACGGGGAAGATCTCTCGGTGTCGCTGGATGCCTATCGGGAGGGCGAACTTGCCGTTTTGCAGAGTGAAATTCACAAAATGACCAACCGACTGCGGGAACAACGGCAAGAGCTGCAGGAGGACAAACTCTATCTTTCCGACCTCATCGCGGACATCTCCCATCAGATTCGGACGCCGCTCACCTCCATCAACCTGCTTCTTTCCTTTCTGGCGGAGCCTGATTTG
This sequence comes from uncultured Clostridia bacterium, assembly GCA_947627815.1. GTDB lineage: Bacteria > Bacillota > Clostridia > Oscillospirales > CAG-272 > RGIG1993. The sequence goes on from CANQXN010000103.1 coordinate 550, forward strand.
TCCGAAGAGCGCCGGGCGGCGCTGTCGCACGAACTCTTTCATCTGGTGTCGCGGATCGATTGGCTGATCACTTCCCTGCTCAAAATGTCAAAACTTGACGCCGGCACCGTATCCTTCCGGCGAGAAACCGTCGGCGCAGACGAGTTGATCCGCGCGGTGGTCTCCCCGCTCCTTGTCCCCATCGAACTGCGGGAACAGACGCTTATCACCCAAGTATCCGGCGCCTTTACCGGCGACATCGCCTGGACTTCGGAAGCGCTCGGCAACATCGTAAAAAACTGCATGGAACACACGCCGAACGGCGGCGAAATCGAGATCGCGGCGGAAGAAAACGCGCTCTACAGCGAGATTCGCATTTTGGATAACGGGAGCGGGATCGACGAGGCGGACTTGCCCCATATTTTTGAGCGCTTTTACAAGGGCAAGCAGGCGGACGAAAACAACTTCGGCATCGGGCTTGCCTTAGCAAGGACGATTATCACCGCGCAAAACGGAACGGTCAAAGCCGAAAACAAACAGCCGACCGGCGCCCTTTTCACGGTTCGGTTTTATAAAGGAACCGTCTGAGTTTCCCCGCGCCGTCCTCGAAAAGGGGACGGTTTTTTGCCAAAAAGCGCGAAAGTGACAGTTTTGTTAGTTTAGGGTCACGCGTCTGTCATTCGGGTGTGCTATCCTGAAGCCGTAAAAGCAAAAAGGAGGATCGACCATGGAAATTTTACGGGTAGAAAACCTTTGCAAAACTTACGGCAAAGGCGAAAACCAGGTCAAAGCACTGGATCATGTTTCTTTTACGGTAGAAAAGGGGGAGTTTGTCGCCATCATCGGACCTTCCGGCTCCGGCAAGTCCACGCTATTGCACATTTTGGGCGGTGTGGACAAGCCGACTTCCGGCAAAGTCTTTATGGACGGTTGCGATGTCTATGCCCAGAATGACGAACAGTTGGCCATTTTCCGCCGCCGTCAGGTTGGCCTGATTTATCAGTTTTATAATCTGATTCCTGTCTTGACGGTGACAGAAAACATCACGCTGCCGGTGCTGATGGACGGGCGAAAGGTCAACGAAAAGCGCCTGCGGGAGCTTATCGAGGTTCTTGCGCTTACAGGCAGAGAAAACCATCTCCCCAACGAACTTTCCGGCGGACAGCAGCAACGGGTATCCATCGGGCGCGCCCTGATGAACGCCCCCGCCGTGGTGCTGGCGGACGAGCCGACCGGCAACCTCGACTCGCAAAACCGGCAGGAAATCATCGAGCTTTTGAAAACATCGAATCAGAAATACCGTCAGACGCTGATTATGATCACCCACGATGAAAGCATCGCGCTCCAGGCCAACCGGATTCTTTCGATCGAAGACGGCCGCATCACCAAAGACGAGGTGATCCGCCCATGAATATCTTTCATAAAGTCACACTCCGCTCTCTTTTAAAAAACCGCGTCCGGACGGCTGTCACAATCATCGGCATTCTACTTTCCGCCGCCATGATTTGTGCCGTTACAACCTTCGCGAGCAGTCTGCGAAACTTTGCCGTGCAAGGAAAGGTGTACAGCGCCGGCAATTGGCACGGCCGCGCGCTCGGCAGGGACTATTCTGTCTGCAATGCCGTTTTACAAAGCGACGCGGTCGAAGAAGCCGCCGTCTTTCAGGAGCTTGGCTATGCCGCCTTAGAGAACAGCACAAGCAGTTTCAAACCCTATCTTTATCTGCTCGGCGCCGAGGGGGCGGCGGACGGTGTCTTTCCGATTCATTTGACAGCTGGGACATTTCCCTCCTCGTCCGAAGAAATTCTTTTGCCGGAAACCCTGCTCGCAAGCGGCGGCCTCACATGCGCCCTCGGCGACAAATTGACCCTTGCCCTCGGACAGCGCGTATACCAGGGCGAGGTGCTGACGCAGAGTTCTCCCTATCGTTGCTGGGATGAGGAAGAAGAACAACTTGAAATTCGGGAAAGCCGCAGCTATACCGTGGTCGGTTTTTATGAGCAACCGCGTTCTCCCATCGAAAACAGCATGACGCCGGGCTATACGGCGCTGACAGTGGCCGATCCCACCCCATCCGAGGCTTATGGCTATGATGTCTATTTCCGCATGAACGACCCCGACGATATTTATACCTTCATGTCGAATAACGGTTTAGGCGATGACACCAACCGGGATCTTTTACTTTTTTCGGGGACATTCCGCTTTGATTCCTTCAACACGCTGCTCTACAGCATGGCGGCCATTGTCATCGGGCTTATCATGTTCGGTTCCGTGGCCTTGATTTACAACGCCTTTTCGATCTCGGTTTCGGAGCGAACCAAAGAGTTCGGCCTCCTCTCCTCAGTGGGCGCCACGAAAAAGCAGCTGCGCCGCTCGGTCTTCTTTGAGGCGTTTGCCGTGAGTCTGATTGGGATTCCGCTCGGCATTCTGTCCGGCATCGGCGGGATCGGGGTCACGCTCTGGCTCATCGGTGATAAATTCCGCGCCTTGGGCTTTGGCAAGGCGGACATGACGCTCAGCGTTTCCCCGCTGTCTGTGGCGGTCGCCGCCACGGTGGCGCTCGTTACGGTAATTATCTCCGCTTGGATTCCCTCTCTTCGCGCCACCAAAGTTTCGGCGGTGGAAGCGATCCGACAAAACGCCGATGTCGCGCTGCGCGAAACGCCGGGCAAACCCCATCGGCTCACCTACAGGCTGTTCGGCCTGCCGGGGGTACTTGCGCAAAAATATTACAGGCGCAGTCGAAAAAAATATCGCGCCACGGTGCTGAGTCTCTTTATGAGCGTTGTGTTGTTTGTATCGGCTTCTGCTTTTACCGGGTATCTCGGCGAAACGGTAACGGGCGCTTTGGTAACGCCCGGTTATGATCTTATCTACTTAGCCGAAGCGTCGAAATTTGAAAGAATTACGCCTGACGATCTTTTACAGCGTATGCGCACGGCCACAGGCGTTACCGGCGCCTCTTATACCCTGAATCGCTCGGGATTCTATGTCGAAATTCCATCGGACGATCTGACAAGCGAAGGCATCTCATTTATAAAAAGCAGCAGCGGTCAGGACGCAGATGGCGGGACGCTGGGACTCTATCTTGCCGTCGCCTTTGTGGACGACGATAGTTTTCGCGATCTATTGAAAGAAAATAAACTCGACGAAGCGCGCTTTATGAACCCCGAACGGCCGCTGGCGCTGGTTTTAGACGGCATCCGTTCCTTCAACGCCGTCACGGAAAAATACGAAACCGCCGATTTCTTCCGCCATGACGAATTTGAAGTGGAACATCTCACTACAAAAACGCTGCCGGGATACACACTCTATGACATTGACGAAGACAACAGCGGAAAGCGGATTTTCCGCTATCTGAAAGACGGCACCGATTATGAAGAGGGCGAGATCATAACGCTTGACGAAGAGGCAGCCTGTACCCGCTCTTCGCTTTCTGTCGGCAAGGTTCTCACCGAAATGCCCGCGTTTATCACCAATTACACCGATCGATGGTTGATCTATCCCGCAAGCCTTGCTTCCGCTGTCATTGAAGACTTCGCGGCCGAACCGACCGTCGAGTATCGCTTCACCGTCCGATCCGAAAGCCACGCGGAAAGCTGTGAGGAGATCAAAACGATCCTCGCCGAAAGCGGCTTTTCCTATAACGATTTATGCGATGTCACCGAGCAGAACGAATCTGATCGCAGCATCATCACCATTGTGCAAGTGTTCTCCTATGGCTTTATCGTTCTGATCTCCCTGATTGCGGCGGCGAATGTCTTTAACACGATTTCCACCAACATTCAACTGCGCCGGCGCGAGTTTGCCATGCTGCGCTCGGTGGGCATGACCCGGGCGGGCTTTAACCGTATGATGAATTATGAGTGCCTGCTCTACGGCTCCCGGGCGCTGTTGTACGGTCTGCCGGCTTCCGGCCTTGTCACCTTTTTGATCTACCGTTCGGTACTTTCGGGTTATGAAACCGCTTTCCGTCTGCCCTGGCCCGCCATCGGCATCGCGGTTTTGAGCGTTTTCCTCGTGGTCTTTGCCACAATGATGTACGCCATGAGCAAGATCAAAAAGGAAAACCCGATCGACGCGCTGAAAAACGAAAATCTATAAAGTAAAAATCCGATGGGAAGGGTTCTTCTCATCGGATTTTTTATGTTCAGGGAAAAAGAAGCTCGCACTGCTGCTTGATTAAAGTGAGGATATGCCCCATATCGCCTTCACCCGAAAAGCGCTCGATATCGAAAAAATTCTCGTCCAAAGGCAACCAGAAAAGCTCGTTTTCTTCGCCTTTGACCGCAAGATCTTGCCGAAGCCTGCCGACATAAACTTCCACCGTGCAGGGATCCGCCGTATAAAACACCTCGTCCATGAAGTGCGTCAGTGTGATATCCTGCGAAGAAATGCCGGTTTCCTCCCAAAGTTCACGATAGGCGGCGGCACTTCCCTCCTCGCCCGGCTCGATTTTGCCGCCGACAAAATTAAATTTGCCGCGATAGGGGTTCCGCCGTCTACGACAGAGAAGCACGCGATCCTGCGCGGCGTTGAAAACGACAATGAGATTGACGCCTTTGGCGGGCTTTGTCTCGTTCATTGGGTACCTCCCGGAGCGGCCGTTTCCGTTTGCCTGTCGGCGGCGTCAAACAGACCATATTTTTTCTTGATGCGATCGAGCTTTGAAAGAAAGGGCTTTGCTAAAATCAAAAGGAAAATCACATTGGAAACGCTGTAAAGCGCGGCCACAGGCAGGCCTGCCGCAAAGATGGCCGCATAGCCGGAGAAGCTCCAGTCGCCCCCGGGCGCTAAGACGACCCAGAGATCCATGAGAAAGGAAAACAGCAGGCCGCCGACGGCTCCCGCAATGCAGAGGACGGGGAGCTTCGGCTGTTTTTTAAGCCCGAGAAAGCCCGAGAAAAAGCCGAGAATGCCCCAGGCGAACATCTGAAACGGCGTCCAGGGTCCCTGCCCGTAATAGAAGTTTGTGACAAGCGCCGTCATGCTGCCCACCATAAACCCGCTTTCCGGCCCCAGCGCGACGCCGGTAATCATCGTCATGGCCGTCACCGGCTTGAATCCCGGGATCGGGGCGAAGACCAGCCGTCCGACAATCGAAAAAGCGGTCATCACGGCGATAACGGCGAGTTCCCTTGCGTTGTTTCTCCCCTTTTCAAAGCGGAGAAAAAAAGGCAGGCAGGAAAAAAGCGCCGCGGCGATGGCAATGGGATAATATTTTCTGTCGGCGAAAAGCCAGACGCCGACCGCGACCGTCAGCGGCACGGCAATCAAAATGAGACAAAATCCTAACATCTTTTTTGCTTTCTGTCTGCCTGTCATAAACCAACTTCCTTATAAAAGTTTACCCCCGGGCTGTCCGGGCGGTTCAGGGCGCTTCTTTACGATTGAGGCGGCAGAGCGCCGCCGCCGCTTCGACCGTGACGGCGTTATCGTATAATAGCCGCGTCATCCGGCTGGCCGCCGTGGTATAATAGCGATTGGAAGAGAAAAACTCTACCGTCGGCGCGATGGACGCCATTTTCCCGTCAAAGAACATCCCGCAGCGATCGGCATAGGAGGCGGCAAACTCGACATCATGGGTCGCCATCACCAGGGTTTTCCCCTCTTGCCG
>CANQXN010000104.1 GCA_947627815.1 uncultured Clostridia bacterium
CTCGGAGATGGGATGGAGCTCCGTCAGGCACTGATAGGGCTTGTTGGAGACGCGGCGGAGGGCCACCATCTCCCCGGTGTGCCCCTGGAAGGCCGCCTGAGCGGCGGCGCCGCCCACCTGATACGCCTCGGTGATGTCCGTGCGGGATGTGAGGTGTGACGCGCAGCGCTGGAGCGTGGAGAGCTCGATAGAGCGGGTCTTGGTGTCAAGGTTGCGCTCCACAACGCCGGCAAGGTATCTGGCCGTACCGGTCAGGTTCTTGTGGCCGAAGGCGTCCACGCGCCTCGGGTCGTCAGAGAGCTCGCAGACGTATCTTCCGTCCTCCAGCTTCACGCCCTCGGATACGGCGATGACTATGCTGGGCTTCGTCTCCTGCATATTGCGGACCTTCTCCACGAAGCGGTCCACATGGAAGGGCACCTCGGGCAGGCATATCATGTCCACGCCCTCGCAGTCCTCGCCCCTCGCCAGGGCGGCGGCGGCGGTGAGCCAGCCCGCGTTGCGGCCCATTATCTCAACGATGGTCACGTATTTCGTGCCGTACACCGTGGCGTCGCGGATTATCTCCTTCATGACCACGGATATGTATTTGGCGGCGGAGCCGTAGCCGGGGGTGTGGTCGGTTACCATCAGGTCGTTGTCGATGGTCTTGGGCACGCCCATGAAGCGTATGTCGGAGCAGACATGCTCGCCGTAGTCGGCCAGCTTGCCGATGGTGTCCATGGAGTCGTTGCCGCCGATGTACATGAAATAGCCCACATCGAGCTCATCTAAAAGCGCCATGAGCTTCTTGTACGGGGCCTCGTCCTCCCGCCATTCCGGGAGCTTGTAGCGGCAGGAGCCCAGGTAGCTTGAGGGTGTGCGCTTTAAAAGCTCTATCTCCAGCCCGGTCTTGAATTTCTGCGAAAGGTCCACATACTTGCCCTGGAGCAGTCCCTCCACCCCGTGGAGCATACCGTATACGTGCTCGGCGCCCCTGGCGCGGGAAGCCTCGTACACGCCCGCGAGGGAGGAGTTTATGACCGAAGTGGGACCGCCTGACTGACCTACCATGACGTTCTTACCCATGCTGTTGCCTCCTTGATAATATTTTAATTGATTTTGCCCTAATTCCGTGGGCCGGATTACCCAGTTTTGTATATTATAACAGAATAAATGTAAATAATCAACAACCATTGTTGAAAAAATCCGCAAATTTATGATATTTTGACGTATTTTACATATTTATCGTTTTTCAATAAATTTTTATTGACATTCGCTATTCGCTGTGGTATTATCTCGGTGAAAGGAGCTGAAAAATATGGGACAAAAGGAATTATCCCTTCTTCTCCGGGCGGTCGTCGCCCTTTTGGCGGTATTTTTGGCCTGCGCCATTATCTTCTTCCTGCCGCCGCTGACATATGAGGTGGAGCTATTTTGCCTCGACCGGGGCATGAGCGAGACTCTGGCCTCGGCGCTGGGCGGGTGCGCCTTCCCGGCCGTGATTGCCCTGTCCGCCGTGCCCTGCTTTGCCGCCCTGTGGCTGGCCTTCGGGATATTTACCGAGATCGGCAAAAACAACAGCTTTTGCGATAAAAACGCCAAACGTCTCGGCGCCATCAGCCATCTTGCCTTACTTGACACCGCGGTATATATCTTCCTCGCCGTGGCGCTGTGCCTATTGGGCATGGGCCACCCCTCGGTGGTGCTGGTCCTGGGGGCGGTGGTGCTCTTCGGCATATCCATGACCGTCGCCTGCGCGGCCCTGAGCCACCTGACGCAGAAGGCCGCCGACCTCAAGGCCGACAGCGACCTTACCATATGAGGTGACGCAATGATAACCGTAAAATTAGACGTGATGCTGGCAAAGCGTAAGATGTCCCTGACGGAGCTGTCCCAAGTGGTTGACATAACTCTAGCCAACCTGTCCATACTCAAGACCGGCAAGGCCAAGGCCGTGCGTTTTTCCACCCTGGAAGCCCTGTGCCGGGCCCTCAACTGTCAGCCGGGGGACATATTGGAGTGGACGGAGGATAATTAAAATGGACGAGAAGGAAGAAAAGCTCACTCAAAGCGCCGAAAAGCCCGATAAAGCCGGCGAAAACCTCGCTCAAAACGCGGAAAATCCCGTTTCAAACGTGGAATCCCTCAGACCCGTAAGCGCTCCCGAAGCGCCGAGGCTCGAAAAAGGCGACCTTCCCGCCCTTATATTGGCTCTCGCCCTGTCGGCCCTGTGGTTTTACGTGTTCTCCTTCAAAAATCTGCTCTGTGTCCCGGCCTGGGGGACCACCGCCTTTGTGCTGGCGGCCCTTATATCGGAGGCAATATGCCTTCGCGGTAAGCTCAATCCCACGAAGGAGGGCATTTTCCTCACGGTCTGCACCGTCTTACTCGCCGTGGCCCCGGCCATATTCCCGGACTCCGCGCTCAGGATGCTGGACCTTGTGGCCCTTTCGTTCCTCACCCCCGCCACGGCCCTGGCCCTTGCCGGGAGGGACTTTCCCGCCATGTCCGCCGCTGTCATACCGGAGACATTCAGGCTGTTTATCCCAAACCTTTTCCGCCACATCCCGGTGCCCTTCCGCTCCCTTCGCCGAAGGGGCAAAAGCTTCAACGGCTTCTGGGTGGTGGTACTGACCCTTGTGGTGCTCCTCCCGGTGCTGATGGTCATACTCTCTCTTTTAAGCTCCGCCGACGAGATATTCAAATCCGTCCTGGGCAGCGCGGGGAACGCCATAGTCCACGCCCTCACCCATGCGGATACACTCTGGCTTATCCTGCGGGTCTTGATTTTCGCGCTTATGCTCTTCTCCTTCCTCTACTCCCTCGCAAGGCCCGTAAAGCCAAGGGAGACGGCGAAGGCCGAAGCCTCTCCCCTGCCCGCCCTCCCCTACGTCGCGGGGCTCTCGGCGCTGGACCTCATCTACGCCGTCTTTGCCGCCATACAGATAGTATTCCTCTTCGGCGGGACGGAGTCGGCGGTCCTTCAGGGGGGCTACGCCCAGTACGCCCGGAGCGGCTTTTTTCAGCTGGTGGCGGTATCGGCCATAAACCTCACCGCCGCCGTCATATGTGCCGGGGCGGGGAGGCGAAGCCGCGCCGCGCGCGTGCTGATTTTTATCCTCATCGCCCTCACCGGCGTCATACTTGTCTCGGCACTCACGCGCATGTGCCTCTATATAGGGGCCTACGGCATGAGTTTACTGCGGGCCGGGACGCTCCTCATAATGGCGTGGCTGGCGTTGGCTCTCGTCGCCGCCGTGTTCAAGACGGCGAGGCCGGAGGCGAGGATATTCCCCGCCCTCTTCGCCCTTGCCCTCGCGGGGCTTATTATCTTCAACTACGTGAACATCGACGCCCGTATCGCCGACTTTAACTACCGGGCATACAAATCCGGCCGGATAGCCGATTACGATTACAGCTACCTTCTCTCCCTCGGACCCGGCGAGGATACCGATCTCCCCCTCCCCTGCCGCCCCCTCATCCCAAATTCCCCTCAGAAAGCGTGAAAAAAGGGGAAAATTTTTAAGAAAATCAAGCGAAAGCATAAACGCCGGTCATGATTTTTACCGTGACCGGCGTAAAATTTTATGGTTTTTGCGTATCCTTTCCGCTTGAAAAAGCCGAAGCGATGATGTAGTATTATTTGTAGCGCGCTCAGAGCGGCTTTTTGGGAAGCAGGAGAAATAAATGATAAATATTTCAATATGTGACGACGACCCCGCAAGCCGGGAGCTCCTGCGCCGGGAGCTTTCGGACTACATGCGTGGCGCCTCGCCCGAGGGCTTCACGCTTTGTGAGCGCTCCTCGCCGGACGAGCTTTTATCGTCATTGGACACGGCTTTAAGCGACATATACATACTTGACATACTCATGCCCCGGATGAACGGCATCGAGCTGGGCCGGACCATCCGTCGCCGGGACCCGGACGGCGTTATAATATATCTCACCTCCTCGCCGGAGTACGCGCTGTCCTCCTATGAGGTGGAGGCCTTCTACTACCTGCTGAAGCCCGCGGACGCCGGGCGGCTCCGCCCGGTCATGGACAGGGCCCTTGAGCATATCGGACACCGCCGGCATGACGGCACGGTGGTGAAAACACGGAGCAGCGAGGTATTTGTGCCGTTTTCGGAGCTTCTGTACGCGGAGCTCGACAGCAGGGCCGTGCGCTACCGCATGGCGAACGGCGCGGAGCTTCGAAGCACGACTCTCCGGGAGCCCTTCCGGGACGCCTGCGCGGAGCTTACCCGTGACAGGCGCTTTGTGCTGTGCGGCACCAGCTGGTGCGTCAACCTGAGTCTCGTATCCGCCGTCGGCTCGGGCGGCATCACCTTTCGCAACGGGCTTAAGCTCAATCTCTCGAAGCGTGCCCTGGCGGATATACACACGCCCTGGCTCGACTACTGGTTGGAGGACTGACTATGGGCGGTAACACGATATTGCGGGACCTGTCGGTCCTGTGGTCGCTTTTCCACGCCCTTATAATGCTGATGTTCTTCTTCACCTCCCGGTTCAGCAGGAAAAAGACCACGATTTTGACGGTCTGCTTCATGGGGCCGCTGCTCGTTTTGAATTTTATCCTCTTTATGCGCCTGGGCCCCGCCGGGTATCCCAGGTTCATGCCGGTGACCTGCTCCGTACCCAGCGGGATATTCTTCCTCTACCTTGCCAAAAACAAGGGCGGCGGCCGGTTCTTCTTCTCCTTCTGTTTTTCCGTGACCATCGCCATGGAGATAATCGTCATCACAAATATTCTGGACTGGCTCTCACCCTGGGATAACTACATAGTCATGTTCCTCACCCGTCTTGTGGCGTACCCGCTGGCGGAGTTTGTGGCCTTTCACTATTTACGCCGGGATTATGAGGCCCTCCAGCGCACCCTCCCCCGCGGGTGGTGGGGCTTTTCGGCCATAACGTCTCTATTCTATCTAAGCCTCATACTTGAGACCACGGTCCCCACCGTGGTGACGGAGCGGCCTGAATATCTTCCCCAAGTGATACTCATTTTGATACTCATGCCCTGCTCCTACACGTGCATTTTTACGTGCCTCCGCCAGCAGTACATGAAGGCCGAGGCCGAGAGGACCTCCACGGTGTTGGAGCTCCAGACCTCCATGATGGCCGAGAGAGTGGCCGATATGGACAGCCGGGACGAGGACCTGCGCCTTCTGCGCCACGACATGCGCCACACCCTGGGTATACTATCCCAGATGCTGGAATGTGGCAAATATGACGAGGCGTTGGAGTATATCCGGGGCACCAGTGATGCCGTGTCCCGGGAGCCCCAGGAGACCTACTGCTCCGACCCGGTGCTGAACGCCACCTTCAGCTACTATTTCCGCAAGGCCCGGGCCGCCAAGATACCGGTGGAGCACAACATCAAGCTCGCGCTTCCCGAGAATGTGGAGACCGCGGAGCTCAGCACCGTCTTTGCCAACGCCCTTGACAACGCCATCAACGCCTGTCAGGCCCTCCCGGAGGATAAGCGATACATAAAGTGCCGGTGCATAAGCTACCCGAAGCTCATGTTCGCCATCACAAATCCCTACTCCGGGCAAATAAAGCTGGACTGTGAGGGCCTTCCCGTGACGGATAAGCCCGGCCACGGCCTTGGCGTCCGCTCCATCGCCGCCTGCTGCCGCAAGCACGGCGCGCTGTGCGAATATAAGCTCACCCCGGAGACGCTGACGCTCAGGATAGCGTTGCCTTAACTTCCCGTCCTTTAATCGGACGGTATTCGACCGTCAAATCTTAAGCTTTTCGGAGGATATTATGGCAGGTACAAGAAAAGTCAAAACAGTGGATCTTATATATATCGCCCTCGGCGCGGCCCTTATGGCGGTGTGCTCCTGGATAAGCGTGCCCGCCGCCGTGCCCTTCACCATGCAGACCTTCGGGGTATTCACGGTGCTTTTGACCCTGGGCCCAAAGCGAGGCACATCGTCGGTGGCGGCCTATCTCCTCTTAGGGGCCGTGGGCGCGCCGGTATTTTCCAATTTCGGCGGCGGGCCCGGGGCGCTTTTCGGGGCCACCGGCGGGTATCTCATGGGCTTTTTGTTCACCGGCCTTGCCTACATGCTGGGTCAGCCTGTCGAAAAAGGCCTGCGGCCTTTTTCGACAAAGGGGGAACGTGCGGGAAACTGCGCGTGAATTTTGCGAAAT
>CANQXN010000105.1 GCA_947627815.1 uncultured Clostridia bacterium
CAAGATAGCGCAAGACTTTGCCTAAGGTTCCCTTGCGCGCTTTGCTCACTTTGCCCGCCTTGCGGGATTTGCTCACCTTGCGGGTCTTGCGGTCAGGCATGGCGCTCACCTCCCTCCATGGCGGCTTTTTCGGGCGGAAACTGCGTTTCGTAAATTTCGCGGTAGAGGGGGCAGGAGGCGAGCAGCTCTTGAGAAGTGCCGACGCCGACGAGGACGCCGTCCTCCATCACAAGGATTTTGTCGGCGTGCATCACGCCGGAGGCACGCTGGGAGACGGTGAAAACCGTGGTATCGGTCAAAGCCTCGCCGAGCGCTTTTTGCAAAGCGGCGTCGGTGGCGTAATCGAGGGCGGAAGAGGCGTCGTCAAGGATCAGAATGGCGGGGTTTGCCACAAGGGCGCGGGCAATCGTCAGCCGCTGCCGTTGTCCGCCCGAAAAGTTTTTCCCGCCGGCTTCCACTACGGCGTCAAGCCCGCCCTTGCTCTTTACCACATCGGCGACCTGCGCGATTTCAAGCGCGCGGTAGAGTGCCGCGTCGTCGTTTGCGGCGTCAGGATCGCCCCAGGCCAAATTGGAACGGATGGTGCCGGCAAAGAGCAGGGCTTTTTGCGGCACCACGCCCACCCCGCGCCGCAGGGAGGTTTCGTCGTAGTCTTTGACATCGCGTCCTGCCACCAGCACCCGGCCGGCGCTTGCGTCATAAAAGCGGGGGATCAGGTTGACAAGCGAGCTTTTGCCCGCGCCTGTGGGGCCGATGATCCCCACCGTTTCCCCCGGCTTTGCCGAAAAGGAGAGGGCGGTCAGCGCCTCGTCGCCCCCTTCGGCATAGCGGAGCGAGACATCTTCAAATACCACCGCCTCATCGCTTTTTTCGTTTTTGTCAAACACCGCGTCACGGTAGGTCATGCTCGGCGCTACTTCCAAAAGGGCGGCAATGCGGGAAGCGGACGCCAGCGAGCGCGTGATCGTGATGACAAGACTTGCCAACTTGAGAAGCTCGACGAGGATCTGCGCCATGTAGTTGTAAAGCGCCACCAGCTCCCCCTGCGAGAGCGCGCCCGCGTCGACACGCAAAGCGCCGGTGTAGATGAGAAGCAGGGTCGCGGCGTTGACGATCACATAGGTCAGGGGATTCATGAGGGCGGAAAGCCGCCCCACCTTGACAAGCAGGCGGGAGAGGGCGTTGGCATCGGCGTCAAAGGTTTTCTTTTCTTCCTCTTCCTTGCAAAAGGCGCGGATCACGCGCACGCCGGCCAAAGTTTCGCGGGTGCGCCCCGTGACTTTGTCAAGTCCTTGCGCGCTTCTTTTGTAAAGCGGCAGGGAAAAGAGCATCAGGGCGAACACCACGAGGAGCAAAAGGGGGATCGTCACGGCAAACGGCCAAGCCGCTTGGGCGTCGACGGTGAAGGCCAAAATCATCGCGCCGAAGACCACGAAGGGGGAACGAAGCAAGAGCCGCAGGGCGAGATTCAGCCCGGTTTGTACCTGCGCGGCGTCTCCCGTCATGCGGGTGATGAGGGTGTCGCTCCCCAACCTGTCGAGGTCGGCGTAGGACAATTTGCCGATGTGCGCAAAGGCCGCGCTTTTTACGCCGCGCACAAAACCCGCCGAGGCGCGGGCGGCAAAATATTGCGCGACGACCGAGAGAACAAGGCCGCAAAGCCCCATGGCGGCGAGCAAAAGCCCCATTTTGAGAATGTGTCCTTTGTCCTGTTCGGCAATGCCGCGATTGATGATGTCGGCTACCACCAAAGGCACCGCCAATTCAAGCGCCGCTTCTAACAGTTTAAAAAGCGGGCCGAGCAGGCAGTCCTTCCGATAGCCTTTGAAATATACCAGCAGTTTTTTCACAAATGCGCTCTCTTGTTTCATCCTCTGCCGGATCCCCCGGCAGGCAAGGGTATTGTATCATATTTTTTTTAAAAAAGAAAGACAAAAACCGATTTTTGCCCCACGGCCTTGAAAAAATCTCCGGGAGGGGGCAAAAAATTGTAGTCTTTACAAAGTTTTTTTAAGTTTATTTTTTTACCTCTTGCAAAACGCCGGAACTTCTGCTATAATAAGAGCGAGGTGAAAGAAAGGCGTCGCCGAATCGCCGGTTTTTCCCCCGACTGACTTCCACAGCCGCTTCCGGCAGTCCTCCTTTTCCCGCGGTATCGCCTTTCTTTTGCCGTTTTTCGTCGTTTTTGCCAAAAACGGCGTTTTTTTGCCTTTTCACCCGGCCAGCGCCGGCCTTCTTTCCCCTCGTTTTTAATTTGTTCATATTTTGCTTTTTTGTTAAGATATGAATTTTTTCTTGCAAAGCGGTTTGCGGTTTGCTATAATAAAGGTGAGGTGAAAGAAAGGCGTCGCCGAATCGCCGGTTTTTCCCCCGACTGACTTCCACAGCCGCTTCCGGCAGTCCTCCTTTTCCCGCGGTATCGCCTTTCTTTTGCCGTTTTTCGCTGTTTTGTGAAAAACGGCTTTCTTTTTTTGCCCAAAAGGGCAAGGGAAAGCCGCCGCGCCGTCATAGTTCGCACTTTTTCCGCATAGGTATGAATAAACGCTTGAGAAGAAAGGCTTGGAAAAGGCGATGTTTATTTATTCGGTCAAAGGCTCTACCATAAAATTTTTCGGCGCGCTGACACTGGCGCTTGTGGCGCTGGTGCTGCTTGTGGTTTTTGTGCCGACCTACGGGGAAACCGCGCTGCCCACCACTGGGCAGGATATCAATTTTACCGGCGTCCGCAGTCATGAGGATCGGGCGGCTTTTTTGGCGCAATTTGGCTGGCAGACGGCGGAAGCGCCCGACATCGCGGAAAAAGTGAGCATTCCGGCGGAGTTTGACGCGATTTTTGTCAGCTACAACGACATGCAGAAGAGCCAGGGGCTGGATCTTTCCCGCTATCGCCGGAAGGAAGTGGATCATTTCCGCTATGAAATCACCAATTTTGAGGGCGCCGAAGGCAAGGTGTATGCCAATCTTCTGATCTATCGCGGCAAAGTCATCGGCGGGGACATCTCTTCCGCCGTGGCGGGCGGGTTTGTGTATCCTTTCACGGGCAAACCGGCAAGCGCGGATTGACAAGCGATTAAAAATGCGCTACAATAGGATCGCATCTTACAAGAAAAAGAGAGACGATCCATGGAATATACCTTTGCCGCCACCTGCCTGTTCGGCTTGGAAAAGTTTTTGGGAGAAGAAATCGACGCGCTCGGTTATCAAAGGATAGAAACCATCGACGGGCGGGTCTTGTTTTCCGCTCCCTTGGAGGCGGCCGTTCGCTGCAATCTCTGGCTGCGCACCGCCGAACGGCTGTTTTTGGTGTTGGGGCGCTTGGAAGCGCCGACCTTCGACGCCTTGTTTGAAGGCACGCGGGCTTTGCCCTGGGAGGATTGGATCGGGAAAAACGACGCTTTCCCGGTGTCGGGTCACGCGATCAAAAGTAAGCTCTTTTCTGTCCCCGACTGCCAATCGATTGTGAAAAAGGCAATTGTGGAGCGCCTGAAAACCCGCTATGGGCTTTCCTGGTTCCCCGAAACAGGCGTCACCTACGCGGTGGAGTTTTTCCTGCTCAACGACCGCGCCATGCTGATGATCGACCTTTCGGGCGTCGCTTTGCACAAGCGGGGCTACCGTCCCGCCGCCCTCGCCGCCCCTTTGCGGGAGACGCTCGCGGCGGCGCTGGCGAGAATCGCCCGCCCCCGCGAGGAGGTACTGTTCTGGGATCCCATGTGCGGCAGCGGTACGATTGCCATTGAGGCGGCGATGCTCATGGCAAACATCGCCCCCGGGCGGCGCCGCGCATTTGCCGCCCAAAGGTTTGGGCAAATTCCCGCCGCTTTGTGGCAGAATGCCTATGAAGAAGCCGACGCGAAGGTCAGAAAAGACTGCGCGTTTGAGGCGTACGCCTCCGACATTGACCCCGCCGCCGTGGAACTGACCAAGGCCAATTGCACCCGCGCCGGTGTCACGCCCTATGTCAAGGCCTTTGTCAAGGACGCGCTGACGATCCAGACCGGCGGCCGCCGGGGGACGGTGGTCTGCAATCCCCCTTATGGCGAGCGTCTGCTGACGCCGCGCGAAACCGAAGCGCTGTATTGCGCCATGGGGCGCCATTTTGCCACGCTTGACGCCTGGCAGATTTACATTCTCACCTCGCACGGCGATTTTCAGCGTCTGTACGGCCGCCGCGCCGACAAGATCCGCAAGCTCTACAACGGCATGATCCCCTGCTATTATTATGAATTTTTCAAAAACCGCTCCCCGCAGTCTTCTGTGAAGAAATAAAAGAGGCGCGGCAGAGAGAAACGCTCAAGTTTCTCTCTGTCGCGCCATTTTTGATGGGATTTTAGCGCACCGTGGCGGGCTTTTGATGCCGCGCCAAGGCGAGGATTTCGCTTTCGGCGGCGAGATTGACATCGCCGGTAAAGGAATGTGCCAGCCGGGCGGCCGCCACGGCGAAGGCCACGGCGTCCTCGGCGCTCATCTTTTGGCCGATGGCGTGGAGCAAACCGGCGGCAAAGGCGTCGCCGCCGCCGACCCGGTCGATCATGGTGATGTCCTCACCGGCACATGCGGGAATTTTGTCGCATGTGCAAGCGTCAAAATAAAAGGCGGCAAAGCTGTTTTTTTCAGCCGACCGCGTGCGCCGCCGGGTCAGCGCCAGCCGCTTGAGGGAAAAAGCGCGGCACAGGCGCTCGGCCAAGGCGGCATAGGCGGGGAGCAGCGTGGCAAGCGGCGCGTCCTCCTCCGGAAGATGCGGACAGCCCTCCGCCAAGAAGGGGGCAAAAAGCCCTTCGGCCTGCGCTTCGTTGACGATCAAAAGATCGGTTTCGGGCAACAGCGGGGCGCAATAGCGGCCTGCTTCCTCTTTTGTCCAGAGCGCGGCACGGTAGTTGGGGTCAAAGCTCACCTTGACGCCGGCATTTTTGGCGGCTTGGATCGCCTGCTTTGTGATGTCGGGCAAAGCGCCTCCCACCGCCGGGGTGATGCCCGTGACATGGAACCAATCGGCGCCGGCAAAAAGCGCCGGCCAGTCGTAGTCGCAAGGTTCGCTTTGGGCAAAGGCGGAGCCTTTTCTGTCATATACCACTTTGGCGGGGCGGCAGTCGTAGCCTTGTTCATAATAGTAAAGCCCCATGCGGGCGGCAGGCTTTTTGACAACGCCCGCCACATCGACCCCGAAGCCGCGCAGGTGGGCAAGCGCTTTTTCGCCGATGTCGCTGTCGGGCAGGGCGCTGACAAAGGCCGCGTTGTCGCCGAGCCTAGCCAGCGAACAGGCGACATTGGCTTCCGCGCCGCCGCAAGTGACGGCAAAGGCACCGCAATTGGTCAGCCGCTCGCCCAAAGGCGGCGTCAGCCGCAGCATGATTTCTCCGAAGGTGACAACTTTCATGCGAGTACCTCTTTTATTTTTTTGCAGTTTTCGGCAATGTCCCCTTCCAGCACAAAGCTGCCGCCCACAGCAAAGACATTGGGCAGGGCGAGATAGTCTTTGAGGTTGGCCAAGTTCACGCCGCCGGTGGGGAGAAATGTGACCGCACTTGCGTTTGTACTTGCACCAAAAGGCCCGGCCAGCGCTTTTAAGGCGGCAACACCGCCAAAGACTGCGGCGGGGAAGAATTTCAGGCGGGAAAGCCCCAGATCGAGCGCCGCCATGATCTCGGTGGGCGTGACACAGCCCGGCAGATAGGGGACATGAGCCTCCTGCGCGACTTTGGCGACAGGCAGGGAAAGGCCGGGCGACACGAGAAAGCAAGCGCCGGCGTTCAGCGCGGCCTCGGCCTGCGCCGCCGTGAGTACCGTGCCGGCGCCGACAAGAACCGGAAAGTTGCGGGCGGCTTCTTTCATCGCTTCGAGCGCCGCCTCGGTGCGGAAGGTGATCTCAATAATGTCGATCCCGCCCGCGAGCAGCTTTTCCAAAGTTGGCGCGACATCTTTGGCGGAATGAAAATTGGCAAGCGGCACCACCCGCCGCCCTTCGAACAAATTTTGTTTCATAAATTATTTCTTGGAGGAACTCTTGAAAGAGTTCCTCCAAACCTCTTCAGAACTTTTAAAAAGGGGAAAGGAAAAAATATTTCTTTTTTTAAAGTTTTTGCGGGGGTGTGGGGGGCTTTTTCCAAAAAGCGCCTCCACG
>CANQXN010000106.1 GCA_947627815.1 uncultured Clostridia bacterium
CTTGCATCCCAGGGCATCAGCTCCGAAAAGCTCAATAAAGCCGGTTTCCTGCGCCTTCATCGTGGTCGCCCATCCCTGGCAATAGCCCAGGCAATAGGCTTGCTTCACGGCCCAGGCCACGCGGTCGGGGCCTGTCCAGTCGGAAAAGTCGCCCCCCTCTGCCTTTACGGTGGCCTCCAGGTCTTTCATTATGGCAATGGTTATTTCTGAGGCGCGTTCAATGTCCATCGTCTGCTCCACGGCATCAAAAATGCTGCGGCGGGCCTCCAGCTTGTCCCCGGTGATAAGGAAGTTTTCTTTAACCTGGGCGGCGGTGGCGGTCTTTGCGGTGCTATCCTGTTTCATGGTATGTACGTCCTTTCTTTGATTTGGCTTGCATTTCGGGGCGTACATGATATATAATAAGCATGGTGCGCCCCCTGGTCGGGTGTCGTGCTGGTAGCGGTTGCCCTTGCTTTCGACGGTCGGGGCATCCGCTATCTTTTTGTGTGCCGGGTGTGGGTCATGGCCTCGCCTCCTTTAAGGGGTGGACAATTTTCCAACGGGGGGCCGTCGGATTTTTGTCCTCCGGGTTTGTGTACCTAAAGATTGCCCCCTGTTTTTTTGTGGCCCTCTTTTGGTCTACTCAAAGAATAATAGGCTGGCCCGCCGTTGTCAAACGGGCGGGCCTTGCCTGTACGGTACTTACTATACATACAAGTACCTATCACTTTTTCAGGCCCATCGAAAAATGCTTGAATTGCAAGGGTTTTCGGGCTTTTTGGGGGGCCTTGTATGTACCCAAAGATTGCCCCCCTTGTACCCAAAGATTGCCCCCCTTGTACCCAAAGATTGCCCCCCTTGTACCCAAAGATTGCCCCCCGTTAGGTGGTAATCTCAACGCCTATTTTCTTGCGGCCCTGGGTAAGTACGGTATAGCCCTTTATGAAATGCGCTCTTTTCCAGCTCTGTAAAACAAGGTCGATATAGTCCCTTATGGTCTGCTGATCTTTCCTTGTTAATTGGCTGTCCATGCAAGCGGCCTGGTAGACGGTATCATAAAGAATATGTTTGCTCTGCCGCTTTCCAGATGGCCCTTTCATAACGCATACACGGCGCAAGAGGTATTCTTTAATGGCAATTCTGCGCTCTGTGTTTGCCACTTTCGCGCCGGTGTCGTCGCGTATATCAAGCAAGGAAGATGATGTTGTCAGCACTTGCCCGGTAAGCTGCGAATATCCATAAAGAATAGGCGCGCTTAAAATCCTGTATGCTGCTACTTTCTTTCCCCCGGCTTCAATCTCAATTTTCTTTAGGGGTAAAAGGTAATCGTCTATCTTCCCCCCGGTGACAACTTCGCCGTTCAAGCTAAGTTTTCGCCGGGTCAGTTCCTCGGTGCAATCCACCTGGACGCGGATAAAACGCATTTTGTCAAGGCTCCGGGTGACGGCTCCAATCTGTTGCGGGCTGGGCGTTTCTGTTTCGGTGGCGTGTACCATTGCCCGGTAAACGGTGGCCGCCGTGATAACGTGGCTTTCGTCCCCATATACATAAAGGCTTGTTGCGGAATTTAATACGCAACTATCATATTCTGTGAACGGGCGGCGGCTTAAAAGTTTTATGTTGTCCCCCTCATAGCTCAATATGCAACGGGTGATTATTTCGCCCTTTTTCCGGCCAACGTCAAGCTCTATTGTGCCGTTGTCGATAATATCAAGGGTCAGGCTGTTTGCAAGTTTGTTGTTTGGCATAACGTGCTTTTGTGGCAATATGCTTTTAAGGCGCGGTAATGCCTCCAGAATTTCCTCTTGTAATTCCTGCTCCAGTTCATCCTCCGGGAAAAGTGATAGCTGGGCGGCGCTCCGCTCTCTTTCCTCCCGGCTCTCCCTTTCCGCTGCCTCGCTCAAACGGTTAAGGGCATCGCGGGCGGCTTCGGCGTCTATCAGGGGGGCAAGGGCTTTGTCTGCAAGGATAAGCCCTATAAGGTTAGACAAGGTAAAGGCCCCGCCGGTGGTCGAATTGTATCGGACAAGCTGGCCCTTTAGCCCTGTTTCGGTCTTTCCCTCAATAGTCATGGCATATAAAGCGCCGTTCTCATTCATAAAATGGAGCTGTGCCGGTATCTCGTTCCCGCTGTTGTCGTGTATCGGCTGCTTTATTTCAAGGGTTACAAAACCGGGTACAACGGTGGTTTCTGGAAACGCCAAAACCGCGCTCAAGGCATCTTGAAAAGCCTTGTATGCCTCCAGGTCAGCGGGGGCCGGTGTTCCCTGTTCTTTGCTCATGCAATCCCTCCTTAAAGGTTCTCATTGTCAATAAGGGCCTTTGCCGCCCGGTAGGTTTCGCCGTTGCGCTCCACCTCGCGGGCCATAACGTCGTTGACAAATGCGGTCATGGTCATGCCCCGGATTGCGGCCATAACGCGGATATAGTCGCTATTCGTCGGAGTAAAGGCCATATTTATCCGCATGGCCTTAAAGCCCCGGCGCCCCTGTGTTCTTTGCGCTTCTTGTGCTTCTTTTACCTCTTGCGGGGTGGCTACTTCTTGCGCGTATAAATCCTCTTGTGGTTCCTGTGCCTCTGTATCCCCTTGCGCGGCTCCGATGATGGTACTATAAACCGGCTGGGCGTCTGTGGCGGCTTTCTTGAATTGCTTTCCCATTGCTTTAACCTCCAATTATTTCTTTTATAAGGCTCTCATAGTCCTGCGCGGGCTTGCTGCGGGGGGAGTAGGTAAAGAGGCTTTCCCGCATGGTCTGTGCCTCTTTGACGGCTATGCCCTCTCTGATCGCCGTATTGAATAGCTTTAGGCCCATCTGCTGGCACTTCTCGCCCAGGGCCTCCCGCATATCACGGGCAAGCACGGTGCGCCCGCTGTATCGGGTGACGAATACGCCCCCCACGGTCAAGGCCGGATTGCAATATTGCTTTACCTGGGCTATGGTGTCGGCAAGCTGGTAAATGCTCTGTATGGCGAACGTGTCGGCCTGGACGGGGATTATAACGGTGTCGGAGGCTGTCAAGGCGTTTACAAGCAAGGTTGACAACGTGGGCGGGCTGTCTACGACGATAAGCCCATACTTGCCCTTTACAGGCTCCAGGCCGCGCTTTAATAGGAAGTCGCGCCCCGGCTTGCTGCTATACTCTGCATCCGCTCCGGCAAGCTGGAGGCTTGCGGGGATAATGTCGGGCATCCCGGCCCGGTCGGTCTGGATGATCTGCCGCGCCGGTAGCCCCTTTAATAACTCATAGCTGCCGGGGCCGTTCCCGTCGCCCTTTAGAATATAGGTCAAGCTCCCTTGCGGGTCAAGGTCAACGGCCAGGGCGTCCATGCCGTGCAAGGTGGCCCAGGTAGCAAGGGCGGCGGCGCTGGTGGTTTTGCCCGTGCCTCCCTTTTGGCTGGAAATGGTAATAATCATTCTTCCCGCGCCTCCCTGTTTATCTTGCGTTGCATGGATCTGATTTCTTCCACGCGCCGGGTGTAGTCGGCGGTCAGCTCTGCGCCCCCGGTGGCAAGCCTTAAATGCTCCATGTTCTCCATGCTCTCCATGTTCATTGTGCGCCTCCCTTGTAACCGATGATTTCAGTTTTTTCAAAGAGGTCTATAATCCGGGAAACATAAGCAATAGGAATTTCCCCCTCTGATATGTACCATGTATCATAGTCCATATTCTTTATAAGGGCCGCTTTCCATTTCGGGGATATGCCGTGGCTGTCGGCCCAGGGTTCCCATTTGCAAATATTTAGAAACGGCGGGGGAGATATTTCAAGTCTTACGCGGTGCTTATTAAATTGCGGGGGCAGCTCCGGGGTGTCAACTCCCAATCTGTCCGGGGTTGCCTTGCTGGTGAGCCAAACGACGGGTTTATAATCGTCGGTGTCAGATACATAAACCCCATTTTCAATCCGGGGGTTTACAGGCTCCAAAAGGTTGCTGGGGGTGCGCTTTAGCTTTCCGTCTGCAATGATTTCCAACATGTGTTGATAAGATGTAAAGTGATATAATTTCATGTGCGCCCTGTGCCTCCTTTGCTTTATAGGTTGTTTGCATACGATGTGCAAGAGGTTTCTAATTAAGTGTATAAATCTAAGTTTGGTTAGGCTTTCCGCTCCACCTTTAGGCGCTCCAGCTCTGCCCTTGCAATTCTGATTTGCGCCCCAACTTTGTAATGCTCCACCTTGCCGCTGCGGACAAGGTGGTAAATGGTGTTTTCGTGGACTTGCAAAACCGCTGCCGCCTGGGGGACGGTGTAAAAGGCCCTTGCAAAGTCGCTTGTGGTGTTCATGCCGTTCTATCTCCTTTCTGCGCTTTGATCTGCGCTAATATCTCTCTTTGCTGGTCTGCGGTCAGGGTCATAAGCTCCGCTTCAAGCTCCGGCAAAATGTGGGCGGCGGGGGCCTCTTTGAAATAGCTGTCATAGATGGCTTGCCGGTATTTCATTTCAATGCCTAATTGGTCTTTTGCGTGAATGTAAATCTCTGTCGTGCTGGGGCTGGCGTGGCCCATAAGTTGCTGGGCCTCGTAAAGAGTAGCCCCGCAATCGTTAAGGGCTGTTGTCGCTGCCGTGTGCCTCCCGGAGTGGGCGGTCAGGCGGTCGCTGTCATAACCGGCATTTACAAAACATTCCTTAAACATGGTTGAAATGGTGGTTGTAGAAATGCGCCCGTCGCTTATACGGTCTAAAACCTTTTCTTTTGCGCCTGTTACGGGGTCGGTGACGGTCTTATATAGCCTTGTTCCCGGTTTGCCCTTATTGCTGGTTCCGACGAAAAGGGGGCTTTTGCTGGTGTAGTGATCTGTCCGGCTGGATAAGTAATCTTTTAATGCCTCTTGTACTTCCGGCGTGATTGCTTTAGGGGCGTCCTTTTCGTCGTGGCCCTTGCCCTGGATATACAAAAACATATTGCCGCCGATGGTTTTAAGGTCGCCCACGTTTGCCCGGTGTATCTCGATGGTTCGCAAGCCGTCCACGAATACAAGCAAAAACATGGCATAAAGCCGCTTTCCCTGTTCGTTGCTGCGGTCGATGGTGGCCGATATTACAGGCACGTCCTTTAGCTGAAAAGCATCCTTGCGATAAATGCCGGTGTTTACCTTTGCGCCGTGGATGTTGTCGGAAATGTCGGCGGGTATGTGTCCCTCTGCAACGGCCCATTTGCAAAGCTGTTTGACGGCCCGCAAATATTGTGCCTGTGTGCCAGTGGCAAGGCCGCTGCTTGCAAGGTAATCACGGTATAGCTTGATGGTGCCGCGGGTGATAGCTCCTATCCCGTTTTCATACCTCCAGCGGGCAAATTGTTTCAAGCACGCCTTATAGCCCTTTTCGGTGGTCGGCTTGCGGTCTATGTAGCTTAAAAATTCGGCTTCAAGGCTGTTTGTAAATGTGGCCGTGGGTGGCTGATAAATGACGGCGCTGCCAACGGTTGCAAGCTCATTCATGGCCGGGGCCTCCTTTCGGTTCTTTTCTCTTTTTCTTATTATATCCCCCGTGTCGCTGATTGTCAAGCACTTCTTATGCAAAAAATGTAAAGGGCTTTAGGGGCGGCTCTTGCCGGTGTTGTACCGTTTGTGCCTGTAAAGCAAAAGGCCGGGGGTGGTCTGTCCCCCCGGCCCTGTGTCCGTTTGTGTCCGATATTGTCAGGCGTCGGCGCTGTCGCTGGCCTCTGTCGCGGTGGTGATCTCTTTAACGGCCCTCGCAAATGCGGCGGTGTCGGCGTCGCTGTCGTAAAGCCTCGCGGCCCTCCAGGGGACTAAATCGGCCAGGTCGATAGCGTCCAACGTCAGGGCCGCAAAAATCTTTTCGCGGGCGGTGGCTCCGTCGTCGCCCAAAATGCCCCGCATGGCCTGGGCTACAAGGGCCTTGTCCTGCCGCTCTTGCTCATAGCGGGCGGCTTTGGCCTCTGCATTTGCCTTGCGGGTGGCCTCCCCCTTTGCGCGGCTCTCCTGCCGGTCTGTCATGCTTTACCCCTCCTTTACCATGCTCCAGCGGGCGGCGATTTCGTCAAGAGTCGCCTGGAAATGGTCGGCCTTGCCCTTTACGATGGTTCCCCCGGTTCTGGAGGGTAGCCCAAAATGGCGGGCGGTGGTATAGTCGGCCAGTTCGCAAGCGGGGCCG
>CANQXN010000107.1 GCA_947627815.1 uncultured Clostridia bacterium
ATCGAGGCGCTGCAAAAAGGGCTACCCAATCTTCTCCGTCATGTCGCCAACATCCGTGAGGTTTACGGCCTGCCCTGCGTCGTGGCGCTGAATCGCTTTCCCGACGACACCGAAAATGAAATTGCCGCGCTTGTCGCCGCCTGCGCCGAACAACATGTCGGCGTCTGTCTTTCGACCGCCTGGGCGGAAGGCGGCAAGGGCGCCGAAGCGCTCGCCGAGGCGGTGGTGAAGCTCTGCGAGGCGCCGAAAACCTTCCGCTTCAGCTATCCCTTGGAAGAAAGCATTGAAAAGAAAATAGAGAGGATCGTTCAAAAGATCTATCACGGGGCGGGCGTGAATATTCTGCCCGCCGCGCAGAAGGAGATCGAACGGCTGTCCGCGCTCGGGTACCGGAATCTGCCCGTCTGTATGGCCAAAACGCAGTACAGTTTTTCGGACGATCCCACCCTGCTCGGGGCGCCGGAGGGCTTTACCGTCACGGTACGCAAAGTGAAGGTTTCGGCGGGCGCCGGCTTTTTGGTGGCGCTCACCGGCGACATCATGACCATGCCCGGCTTGCCGAAAGTCCCCGCCGCCGAACAGATCGATGTGGACGAAGAGGGCAAAATCGTCGGTTTGTTTTGATCCGGCAGAAAAAATAATGAAAGAAGGATGCCATAAGAGCGAATCAACCATGTCTTTCTGCAACTAATAAGGCGAAAACAGCCGATAACGGCAGAAAGGAGAACCCTCTGTGATCGGATCCGATAAGGCGTTTGAGAAACGGTGCGGCGAATATTTAGCATACCTCTATCGTCTTGCCGAAAAGCAATATAACGATTGCCCGGACATTGACACCTTGGTGCAGGACACGCTTACGGCTTTGATGATAAAACTCAGCAAGGGCGAAACGATAGCATATCCCAAAGGCTTTTTGTCCGCTGTACTCAAAAACAAGTACAACGCGTGGCTTCGTGAGAAGTACAGGGCGGCGTATGTGGCGTATTCGGACGGCGTTCTTTTGGAAACTGACTATGATTTCGAAGAATCCAACGACGCCGAGCGCAAGAACGAGGAATACGAAGCGGTGCGCCGCGAGATCGGCCGCCTGATTCGCATTTACCGCGAGGTCACGGTGCGCCACTATGTTCACGGACAAACGGTAGATCAGATTTCCAAAGAGCTTGGTATTCCGCGCGGCACGGTCCTGTCCCGTCTTTCTACGGCAAGAGATCAGATCAAAGAGGGACTGGAAAACATGGAAAAGTATTCGCAGATCAGTTATGAACCCAAAACCTGCTCCATTGGGATATGGGGCAATAGCGGGCTGAAGGGGGAGCCGTTCTCGCTTGTGCGGTCGGATATGGAAGCCAACATTTTGAATTTGGCATACGAAAATCCCGTATCGGTGCGAGAAATTGCCGATACGATGGGGATACCCAGCGCCTATATAGAGCCTATCATTGAGACTCTCATTCAAGGGGAACTGATGGGCAAAACCGCGAGCGGACTTGTCTATACCCGCTGTTTCATACAAAAATACAAGGATGCCTTCGGTGACATCGCGGCGCAGGAAATACTTGCCGACCAATACGCTTCTCGCGTATGGGAGACTGTTTGGAAGCACTTGGAACCGCTTACCCGGCGCGATGACTTTTTAAAGATGTCCGATAAGCAAAAAGCGACCATGCTTTTGTGTGTGATGAATCAGATGCTGAATGAGGTTTTGCAAAAGAGCCGTCCCGACGCGGCGCACACCCCCAAACAGCCGCCTGAGCGCCCCGACGCGGGTCGATGGCTTGCGACGGTCACCGTTTACGAGCATCATCAAAGGAGAGACAACCCATACGATGGCTCCGGCCCCGTGTGTGTCGGATACAGCGCGCGCCCTGACGGCCCATCAGACTGCCAGATGTTCGACTGTCAATCGCTGTTCGGAGACGCTCATTGGGCATACGAACAGTTTAAATACAAATGCTCTTTGCAGAGCATTCTGCGATTCTACGCTTCTTTGCTGCCCTGTGAGGTAACGACCGACAACGAACTTGTATATGAGCTGATCCCCGATTTTGAAAGGCTCTGCATCGTAAAGCGCGGCGCGGACGGCAAAATCAAGTTGGACATTCCCGCGCTGCCGTTTACCGAGGTGGCCGAGCATTGGCATCCCGTTTGCGATCAAATCAAAAAGGAGCTTTTCGATCTTTTGTCGGTTGACCTGGGCAAGCTTTGGTCAAAGAACAAAAACCGTGTTCCCAAACATGTGGACGAAGCGGAATATTTCATTTACGCGGGGGCGATGGGCGCGTATGTCAAAGCACAGCTTCTCGCCATCGTGAACAAAGCGCTGCTGCCCTATCCCGTGGTCGTCGGCAAAACACCGCTCATCTATCTTGTTTACCGAAAGAAGGATATGTAAAAATTCGGCGTCTCTATATAGGGGGACTTTTGGCCGCAAGCGGTCGAAAAAATTCCCCCTCAAAAATATTTGGAAAGAGAAAGCACAGGAGGAACCCCATGGAAGAATTTGTTTTTGAAAAAGCAATACGCTTTGCGCTGAAGGCGCATCATGGCATGGTACGCAAAGGGAGTACGGCTCCGTATATCACGCACCCCTTGGAAGTGGCGGCGATCGCCGCTACCGTCACTTCGGACGAAGAGGTGCTTGCCGCCGCCGTGCTTCATGATGTAGTCGAAGACACGCCGTATACCATCGACGACATCCGGGAGGCTTTCGGCGAAAGAGTGGCGACATTGGTTATGTCAGACACCGAGGACAAAATGGAATCTCTGCCGCCCGAGGAAACCTGGTTCGCCCGTAAAACGGCTACGATAGAGCATTTGAAGAAAGCGCCGCGTGATGAAAAAATCATCATTCTCGGCGATAAGCTTTCCAACATTCGTTCTTGCAGACAACAGCAGCTTGTCATCGGCGATAAACTTTGGGAAAATTTTCATGAAAAGCGCAAGGAAAAGCACGCGTGGTACTATGCGAGCATTCTGCATGAATTGGACGAGCTGAAAGACACCTTCGCCTACGCCGAATATAAGCGCCTCGTTGCCGAGGTATTCGGAAAAGAATATGCCGAGTGATAGGGCGTTGACAGGCTGAAACGGAGCATGGCGGGGGAAATGATGTGTTGTTTGCCCATCATGTTCCCGAGGGCAAACAGCATGATGTATCGCCTGCGGCGAAATGATGCCGCTCCCTGCGGTCGCAATGATGTTGCGCCTTTGGCGCAATGATGTATTGTTTGCTCATCATGTCCCCGAAGGGGACACATCATCGGCGAAGCCGACATCATGGGCATAGCCGCATCATTTGCCCGAAGGGCAAACATCTATGTGGTGGGATTCTGAACCCCCACATGGCGCGGAAAAGTTTGCCCCGCTCGGTCGGAAGACTTACGAAATTCGGGTGGGATTCTGAACCCCCGCATGGCGGGTTTATAAGAACGAAACGCGTATTTTTTATACCGCCATGCGTAGACTTTTGCGCCGGTGGCGCAAAAGATCAGGGTTCAGAATCCGTAGGGACAGCATAAAGAAACGGCACCCCTTTTAGGGGTGCCGTTTCTTTATGGTGGACCTGGTGGGATTCGAACCCATGACCTCTGCGTTGCGAACGCAGCGCTCTCCCAACTGAGCTACAAGCCCGAAAAAGTACGCGTATATCTTACCACATTCTCCCCTTGTTGTCAATAGATTTTTTGAAAAAGCGTTCTTTTTTGTTTTCCGGTATCTGGGCGGACGGATTGACAAACCCTTCCGATTCTTTTATAATGATAAAAGAGCTTTACTTTTCTGAAAGGAGGTAGCACCGATGATGTCAAACGAACCCGTTCTTTCCCCGCTTTGCCTTTCAGTCGACCCGGTAGGGCGGGGCGCTTCTGTTACCCTGACGCCCCTGCCCATGGAGGACGGCGTTGCCTATTATCGGATTCTCTGGGAGGCGCCCGAGCCGATAATCCCCGCACGGGTCTGCCTGCGCCTGCGCCTTGCCAAAACCGACATCGTTTTCTCCTGGCAGCCGAACGACAAATTCGGCCGTCATCTTCGCCCCGATTGGTGGCCGGTGACTTCTTACGCCCGCTCGGCCTCCGGCGCGCCGCTGCTTTCGCTTTTGGGAAAAGAGGATCAGAACCGCTGTACGGTGGCTCTCTCCGACGGCAAAACGCCGACCTGCCTTTCTGCCGGCACGCGGGAAGAAAACGCTTGTGTGATCCTTTGCGTGACGCTTTTTACCGAGGTGATAAGCCCGATTGAGAGGTATGAGGTTCTCCTGCGGGTGGACAGGCGTCCCTTGCCGGCCAGCCGCGTCATTGCCGATGTCGGCGCCTGGTGGCGTGGCTTCTATCCGCCGGCGCCCGCCTCGCCCTTTGCTTTTTCGCCGATGTATTCCACCTGGTACAGTATGCATCAGGATCTTTCGTCCGAGGCGGTGCTGCGCCAATGCCGCCTTGCCAAAACCTACGGCATGGATACCGTCATTTTAGATGACGGATGGCAGACGGGCGACAACAACCGCGGCTATGCCTATTGCGGCGATTGGGAGGTGTACCCCGGCAAGATTCCCGACATGAAGGCGCTGGTGGCCTCTCTTCATACTTTGGGCATGAAGGTCATGCTTTGGCTTGCCGTCCCCTATGCCGGCTTTTTCTCCCGGGCGGCCAAAGCGCTTGCGGGCAAGTTTCTTTACAAAGACGAGCATCAAAAAGCCTATGTACTCGATCCCCGCTACCGCGAAGTCCGCGACTATCTGAAAACGACCTATCTTTCCTTTGCCAAACGATACGATCTTGACGGCTTTAAGCTCGATTTCATCGATGCCTTTTCGCTTTCCGAAGAGGCCGCGCGCCCGGCGGCGGGGCGGGAGGAACTTTCCTTGGAAGACGCGGTGGAACGGCTGCTTTCCGACATCACCCAAGCCCTGCGGGCGGAAAAACCCGATTTTTTAATCGAATTCCGCCAGTCCTATACCGGCCCCGTGATGCAGCAATACGGCAATATGCTCCGCGTCTCCGACTGCCCGGGCGACGCCTTGGTCAACCGCATGGGGACGGTGGATCTCCGCCTTGTCGCGGGGCCTTTGGCCGTCCATGCCGATCCCCTTTTGTGGCACCCCGAGGAGCGGGCGGAAGACGCCGCTTTGCAGCTTGCGCACACCCTCTTTGCCGTGCCGCAGATTTCGGTCGATCTTGACACCCTGCCGGAAGAACAGCGCGCCATGTTGGCGTATTATCTCGCCTATCAGCGGAAAAACCGCGCGATCCTCTGGCAAGCGCCCCTGTCTGCCCATGGCTTTAGCAACAATTACACCGCCGTCACCGCCAGCGGCCAAACGAAGGATATCACGGTGCTGTATGATCGAATCGTCTGGCCGGTTTGTCCGGATCGCGCGCTCGACCTTGTCAACGCTTCGGCTTGTCGCGGCGCGGTACTGCGGCTTGACGGCGAAAGAACCCTGCGGTGGGAAGTGCGCGATTGCTGCGGCAGGCGGCTTTGTCAGGAAGAAAAGAAGCTCTCCGGCCTTGTCTTTTTCGATGTGCCGGTGTCGGGCTTTCTCTTTCTGCGCTTTCCCGATGAAGAAAAATAAAAAACAGGCGGCGGAAAAGCGTACGCTTTTCCGCCGCCTGTTTTGGCGTCTGGCTCAACCGCCCGAGCGAATGTCAGAGCGGCAAAGCACTTTTTTGACCGTTTTGCAAACAATCAAAATGTCCATTTTCAGCCCGACTTTTTCTAAATACTCTCTATCGTAGGCGACCTTTTCCTCATCGGTGAGAAAATCGCGGCCGTTGACCTGCGCCCAGCCGGTGATGCCGGGGCGCAGCTGATAAACCCCCGCTTCCCGGCGCATTCTGTGAACCTCGGTTTCCTGCGGGATGAGCGGACGGGGGCCGATGAGGGAGAGCGCCCCCGAAAGTACCTGAAAAAGCTGCGCCAGTTCATCGATGCTGGTATTGCGCAGAAACCGGCCGAATCTCGTGGTATACTG
>CANQXN010000108.1 GCA_947627815.1 uncultured Clostridia bacterium
AAGATCGATGGGGAGGTCTTTGATCAGGCGGTCATAATATTCGGGGTGATGACAGAGCAGCAGTTTATACCCCGGTTTGGCGGCAAAAGAGGAGAGAAAAGCGGTATTGGGCAGCGGGGTTTTCTTGAAATTGCCGGAAAATCCCCGGTGTTGGGAGCCAAGGCCCGAGGCAAGGCCGCCTATCGTAAGTTCTTGAAAGGTCACCCATCGGTCGGCTAAATAGCGCACACCGGCTTCTTCCATCGCGGCGGCGCAGCGGGGCGGCAGGCGGTCATGATTGCCCGGCGCGTAAAAGACCGGCGCCAAAGCCGCGACTTCGGTCAAAAAGGGCAGCATGACGCGGCAGCAATCGCCGGTGCGCGGCCTGCCTTCACAGCCGGCGTCCCGGCAGTCCATGAGATCGCCGGCGATGAGAACGGCGTCGGGCGCTTCCCGGCGTAGCAGCGCCGAAAGCTTTGCCGGCACCTTGCTGTGCAGATCGGAGAGCAGCGCCAGCTGATAGGCGCGTTTCAGGGGCGTTTTTAAAAAATAACGGGTAATTTTCATGATTTTTACCGATAAAAAGGGGGTATTTCCCCCCTTTTTATGTTTTAGATGGTATGATGGGATCGGCGGTTTAGAAGCCGCCGAGGGTCATTCGTTCTTTACATGCGGGAAAGTGACGGTGGAAGAGAGCCGCCCAACGACGGGATTGCCGTTTTCGTCAAAGGTCAGAGGCAAAATCCAGCCGCTGCGCCCGTTCCAGCCGGATCCTTTTTCCAAATTGGCGTGGAAGAGGATCCAGAGACTGCCGTCGGGCGCCGGCGCGATGGAGCAGTGGCCGGGGCCGTAGGCCACGCCCACGCGCTGCGAAATCAGCGGCTTGGGCGATTTCGACCAGCTTTGGGGATCCATGGGGTCATCGCCGACCAGCTTCAGATAGCTGATACAGTAGTTGTCGGTCCAGCTCCCGCTGGCCGAGAAAAAGATGAACACATCGTCATCATGCACCAGCGCGCAGGGGCCTTCGTTCAAAGGCATCCCGTTTTTTTCGTAGTATTGCGTGGGGGAAGAGATCAAGACGCGCTCGCTGTCGATGGTGGCAGGGTCGCTCATGTGGGCGATATAGAGGAGCTGTGTGCCGTCAGAGTTGCCCGGCCAGCCCGACCAGATGAAGTAAAGCTCGCCGTTATATTGCAGCACCGTGCCGTCGATGGCCCATTTGTCGGTGGGATCGGTGATTTTCCCCACCATGGTGAAAGGTTTGGTAGGATCCTGCGAGGTGCCTTTCAGGACATACATCCGGTGATTGGCGTTGTTGCCGTCGTCGGCGGCCACATAAATATACCATTCGCCGTTGATATAGTGCAGTTCGGGCGCCCAGTATTCTTTGGAATACATGCCGCTTGTGGGGGCTAAATAGACCTGACTTGCGCCCTCGGTGGAAAGTTTGTCAATGGAAGGAATCTCGACCACGCGCACACCGCCGCGGCCGTTCGCGCCTGCCGAGAAGCAGTAGTAATAATGGCCGTCGTGTTCGATGACCCAGGGGTCGTTGGTTCGTTCGGTGGCGACGGGGTTGGCGACTTCCACGCCAACATAGGGGCTTTCGGTCGTGGCGGGCGCCTCCGTGGTGGTTTCGGCGGGCGCTGCTGTGCTGGTTTCGGCGGGCGCCGTCGCGCTTTCAGCGGGCAGGGAAGAGCCTTCCGGCTCGGTCGCGGGGGTGCCGCTTTGTACCGGCACTGTGGTTTCATCGCCGCCGCAGGCGGCCAAAAGGGCAAGGATTGTCATTGTCATTACCACCGTCAGTAAAAAAAGAATCATTTTTTTCATCGCGGGTTTCCTCTTCTTTCGCTTGTGAATTGCAAAGTGGGATCGGATTATTCTACGCAGTTGATCATGACCGCCACGGCGGCGCTCATGCCGAAGACATCGTAATATTTTTCCTCGGTCTTATTGGCAAAGGTCGTCCAGGCAAGCCCCTCGCTGTTTCGGTTGGCATAGGCGGCCACGGCGTTTTTCTTTAGCCACTCCATGTATACCGGGCGCTTTTCGTCTTTGGCGTAACGGGAGAGCCAACGGGACAAAATGCCCTTGAATCCGATTAAGTCGCCGCCGCTGTCCTCGTTGTTCATGACGCCGCCTGCATACATATCTTCCATGGTGTAACGGGCGACGGCCTCGGCTCTCTTTACAAAGACGGCCTCGCCAAAATGGCGGTACAAAAGCCAGTTGGCGCCGAGATAGGTGCCTTGATTGTAGGTGGACGACCAATGGTTTTTCCTGCCGTCCATGCCGTAGCAGTCATAGACTTTGCCGTTTTCTTCGTATAATTCGGCGGCCATCCAGTCGACCAGTATGCGCGCCTTTTCAAAATAGCTTTCGTTGCCGAGCGCTTCGGCCAAGAGGCAGGCCGCAATAGCGCCGGGGCCGTTGACACAGGCGTTTTTGCTCTGATTCTCGACCCGCCAGAACAGCCCGCCGCCGAGATCGTCGCTGTAGGCGCGCGCCCAGGTGAGATCGAAGTTTTTCAGGGCGGTGTCAAGATATTTTTTGACGCCGGTGAGCCGATAGGCGCGGGTCATGGCGATCACCGCCCACATGATGTCGTCGTTGAAGGGGTTCTTTTCCCAGGTCTCGCCGTTTGCCGAGAGAAAAGCCGTGTAGGTTTCCTCGATGAGCGCCGCGTAGGCGGGATCGCCGATGTTTTCCAGCGCGTCGTCGAGCATTTCAAAAATTTCCGCCCAATCCCAGAAGTCGGCCTTTTCAAAGACGCCGTTGTGATAATATTTTTTGAGAAAATCGGCCAGACATTCCTTGGCCATCGCTTTAAAATCCATATTCCTCACCGTTTCTCTGTCAGATAAGATGCCCGGCGCGTCAAAAACCCCGGCCGGGCGGACAGATGCCTTTTTTATCTATCCGACTTTATTGTATCTGATATCCCGGTGTGTGTCAAGGGAAAATCTGCTTTTTTTCCCCGCCTTTTCAGGAAAAAAGGCCTGAAATCCGCTATAACAATAAAGAACCGCCGCACAAGCGCGTTTCTCGCTCGGGCGGCGGTTCTCTTGTCAAACTGAATGGGAGCGGGGATTCAGGCGGAGGGTTCCTCTTCGCTTACGGTCGGCGTATCGGTGTCGGTGTTTGCATCGGTGTTTGCGTCTGTGTTCGCGTCGGTTTCAGCCGTGCGGTCGTGGGGATATTTTTGCCATCCGCTGGCGCCGGACGAGGGATCCTCAAAAAAGTACACTTCCAAAGGATTCGGCACACGGTCGCTCGATTCAGGCGTTGGATTGGTGGATAAAGGGTTAAATTCTTCATGACGGCAGGCGCTCATGACAGAGACGGCCGCCAGCAGCAACAGGCAGAGAAGCAGGGCAAGATAACGGCGTTTCATCGTTTATGCCTCCTCTTCCGCAAAGACCAGAGCCAGCAAAGTTTCCGCGGTAACAGACAATTCCATCACCGTGACCTCTTCGTCGCCGATACGGTAATAGGCGCGGAAAGAATAGGTGTAATCGGTATTTTTACATTCAATGTTCGTGATTCGCGCGGAAACGATACAGCCCCGTTCTTCGCCTAAATCGGCGGGATAGATGGTGCCGCCGTTATCGCCGAAAATCGAACGGTAGGCGGTGGAAATCTGGAAGGAGGGATCTTCCAGGAGCGGTTTTCCGTTCTTATCGTAGGCTTGGTAGTCGAAGATCATTTCATCCACAAAACGGGAGGGCAGGACGATCGCCAGTTGGAGATCGAAGCGCTTTTCGGTGGCTTCCATCGCTTGGCTGGAGAGAACGGGTTCCGTAACCCGCCCCAGAAAACTGCCGTATCCCAAAGCGTTGCCCGCTTCCTCGCTGAAGGTGAGCCAAGGGAAATAGTTGGTGGGGGTGAAGGTATATTCGCTGATGGGGAGCGATTTTTTGTTCTGAACGCAGGCGTCGAGAATCTCGGCGAAAGGAATATCGCTGTTGAAAATCTCGGTTTCCACCGCGTTGCGGGAAATATAGCCGGACAGTTCGAACGCCATTTGAAGTCTGGAAACGCTGTTGATGTTTTCGGACAGCTCCAAAACCGCGATATAGCCGTCCTCTAAACCGAAGTCGGCGGGGGTCAGCGTTTCGGTCTCGGTGATCACCCGGCGGTAAAGCGAGGCGACCTTTACCCGCGCCGTTTCAGAATAGGTGGCGTTGTTCTCGTCTTCTTCGTCTAAGGTGCGGAAGCGATACCGTACGCCGGCATCGCTGATGCTGGCGGAGGGGATCCCCATGCAGAGATACAGCGACAGATGACCGTTGACTTCAGGCGTTGCGGCGCCGAGATAATAGATCGGGGAAAAAGGATTGTCCGTGTTCTCTTTCGTTTTCCCGTTCTCTTCGTCAGTGGGATCCGCCTGATATTTCACCCATTTCTGCACCTCGATCAAGGGGCTTTCTTCCTGCGTCGGCAGCGGCGTGGGATCGGCCAGAATATGTTCATACAAGATGCTGTCGATGTCTAAAATCTGATGAGCGGTATAAATTTTTTCGTTGCCGATGATGTAAAAGGCGGAGACTTCGAGCTGGATGCCCGGCTGATTGGTAGGCAGGTTGGAAAAGGCGCGGACAAAAACATAGCCGTCATGAATGCCGAAATCCTCCGAGGTGATGGTGATGCCCCGCTTTTCATCGGTGATTTCGTGGTAGATGGTTTGCACCTGTGTAACCGAAAGCGCGCTTCTGGTGCCGTCTTCGTAATAGTAACAGGCTTCGAACCCCACGGCGTCGACATAGCGGGAGGGCGTCACGCCGATGATATGGAGGTTAAAGAGGTTTTTTTCCGGCTCCGAGCAGCGCAGGAAGAGCGTGCCTTCCGGTTTGGTTTCCTCCACAACAGGCGGTATCGTCAGGGTGGCCAGCGGCTCGCCCTGTATATGGGTCGTGGCGCAGGAGACGGCGGTAATGGTCACAAGAAGGAGAAAAACGGCCAAAAGGACAAGCCGCAGCCCCATCTTGATACTATTCTCACGCTCTTCCTCGCGCATGACCGTTTTTTTGGAAAAATGCCCGGTTTTATTCATGATATTTTCTCTCTTTCTGAGGAACAAACGACAGAAGCAGCCTATATGCTGTATCTTTCGCTATTTTACTATATCTCTGCGGCGTTGTCAAGTCTTTTCTTTTGCCGGTTTCAGGAAAAGCAAAGAATCTATGTTATGAAAGAGCGTCAAATTGTCGGAGCGCCGCCACGGCTTTTTGCCAGCGCCTCATGGCGGCTTCGGCTTCGGCACGGTCGGGGCAGGGCCGCCATGTCGTTTGTTCTCTTTCCTCCGCCGCGAGGTCGGCGGGGGAGAGAAGGCCGCAGGAGAGGGCGGCCATGAGGGCGGCGCCCTTGGCGGTGGTTTCAATCACCGGCGGCCGGCGGACGGGAATGCCCGAAAGATCGGCCTGAAACTGCATGAGAAACTCGCTGGCGGAAGCGCCGCCGTCCACTTTGAGCGAGGTGACGGTTCGCCCGGCGGCCTTTTCCATCGCCGAGAGCAATTCGGCGACCTGAAAGGCGATGCCCTCGAGAACCGCCCGGCAGAGGTGCGCGCGGTTTGTCCCCCGGGTGATGCCCAAAAACGCGCCCCGGGCGTACATATCCCAGTAGGGAGCGCCGAGGCCGGTAAACGCGGGGACAAAGACGGCGCCGCCGGTGGAGGGTACGGTGGGGGCGAGCGCCGAACATTCCTGCGCCGAGGCCACGACGCCGAGTTCGTCCCGCAGCCACTGTACCGCGCTGCCCGCGTTGAAGACGCTGCCCTCTAAGGCATAGACCGGTTTGCCCTCCCAAAACCAGGCGGGCGTGGTGATGATGTTTTCATCGAAAACCGGCTTTTCCCCGATGTTCATCAGGGTAAAACAGCCGGTGCCGTAGGTGTTTTTGACTTCGCCGGGGCGCAGACACTTCTG
>CANQXN010000109.1 GCA_947627815.1 uncultured Clostridia bacterium
GAAAAAGCGCGGCGATTTGTTTTTTGGCCTTGCGCCAGAGGAGCGCCGCCGTTGCGCCGACGGCGATGGCGATGCCGCCCAGAGAAGAGATCAGAACCGTCGTTGCGCTGGGGTCAATATAAAGAGAAGCAAACATGACAGCTCTCCTTTCACTGTCCGGCGCCGCTCGCACGCGCGGGACTCGGACACCGACTTTTCTGCTTTTGCAAGAGATCGCAAAGAATATAGGAGGCGCCGGCCTCGCCGCCGTTTTTCCGGCAGTACAGAAGCCCGTCCATCACCTCTTCGATGCGATCGGGCCAGGCGTCGGCCTCGTTTATAAGCTCGTCCGCGACGACGCCGACGCTGTCCAGTTCGCTTTTTTCCAGCGCGACGCCGACTTTGCGGCGCAGGGCGATTTCCGCCGGCTCTAACTTCAGCTTTTCCCAGTTGGGATTCAGGCATTTGATCTTCGTATTGATGAAAATGGCGGGGCGTTTGGTGGCCACGCAGTATTCGTAGGCGATGCCCGACCAGTCGGTGATAAGAAGGTCGGAGGCATAGGTGGAGCGGTTCAGCGAGAAATCCAATTCAAATGTGAGCCTGTCGCCGACTTTGTCGGCGTATTTATCGACGATTTTCTGGAGCTTGGCGGCATAGCGCTTCGCATATTCGGGGTGCGGCCGCACCGTAATGTGATACCGTTCCGACCAAAGCCCTTCGATAAGCTCGTCGAGGCAGGAATCGAGCAGGTTGTCCTCCTGCCAAGAGGGGGCGATCAGGATTTCCCGCACGGCGCCCGGGCTTTCTTTGGCGCGTTCTTCACGCTCCTTGCTGCCCGCCTGTTCGAGAATATCGGCATAGGGGAAACCGAACTGCACCAGCGTTTTGGCGGGCAGTTCGTGGAGCGCCTCGGTGGCGCGCACTTCCCTTGCGACATGAGGCCCCGTGCAGAAAATTGTATCGAAGGCGTCGAGCGCGCCCTCGCGGAAACCCATATGCACGCTCATCATATCATGGGGCAGATAGACATATTCGATGTCTTTTTTCATGAGCGAGCGTTTCAGATAATATTTGTTCAGATCGGGCGTCGTCATCACCATCATGTCGCATTCGAGCTTCAGCATCAGGGGAATCAGCTTTTTCAGCCCGATATAATAGGGGCGAATGCGCGGCTCTTTTTCCGCCAGTTTGAAAATCGCGTCGTCGGGGTCGTTTGTGACATAATGAATCACTAAATTGGAGCGCTTGAGCAGCGCCTCAATTAACCCTTGATAATATTTATAAAATCCGCTCTTTTCGGAATAAAAGACGATTTTTTTATTGACCGTGCCGAAAAATCGCTTGTAATCTTCTTTTTCGCGTTCGATTTCTTCCTTCGGCCGTTCCTTCTTGCCGCCGTCCAGCACCTCGATTTCGGAAAGCTGTTTCCGGCTCTCCTCCAAAGCGGCGTAGTCGACAAACTTTTTGGGATTGATCAAGAGGTTTAGAAGGTACATGACGCCAATGGAAAAGAGGTTGCTTGCCGTCCAATACAGTCCGATGCCCGCCGGCACAAAGAAGCCGAGATAGAGCGACAACAGCACCGAAAGCCCCATGAGGCCGTATTGCGAGAGCTTGCCCTGTTCGTGCTGAATGACATTCGAGAGGTTCTGGGTGAACGCCATGAGCCAGGCGGAAAAGGCGGCGGCCACGGGAACGAGAAAATAGATGCCCAATGCCTGAGAAGGCACCGTACCCAAATTGAAGCCCAAAAACGAAAGGTCAAAAGTCGCGATTTCTTCGACCACCCGTTCAAGCAGCCCCGCTTCCAGCCCGGGAATGGCCGCTACAGTGAAGGTATTCTGTTGAATCCCCTGCACCACGGCAAGCTGCCAGGAGGAAGAAGACATGTCAACGCCCGGCACGGCGGCGCCGAGCGCGGCGGCGGTCTCGTTTGACAAGCCGAAGAGATAGGTCAAGGGGTTGTAGATAATCTCAACAACGGCCAGAAGGAGCAAAATCTGCAACACCAGCGGCACCAGCGACAGCATGGGATGATATTTTTCCTGCTTGAACAGGGCGGCCTGTCCGTCCAGAATGGCATCCTTGTCGCCGTAGAATTTCACCTTGAGAAAGTTGATTTCGGGCTGGAGCCTCACCATGACGATGGAATTGTTCTGAATCCAAATGGAAATGGGCATCAGGAGCAATTTTGTCGCCAGCGTGAAAAGGAGAATGGCCACGCCGTAATCCGATACCAGCGTCCAGCAGGCCTTCATCAGGTAACCGAACGGAACGCAGATATAATAAATGATCGTATCCATACGCAAAAATCCAGATCCTTTTTGTTTCGTCGGCAAGAGGGACGGAAAAGTCTCCCCTCATCCACGGTTTTTGCCTTTATTTGTACATGGAACCGATGTCTTCTCTGTCGGTCAGTGTCCAGTTGTCAAAGTCCTTGGCGTCGCCGACGACATCGTAAGTGACAATTTCGGAGGAACTGTACCCTTTTTGGAAGCGGTATTGCCGCACCCGGGGGTCGTCTTCGGCCACATCAAAAACCGGACGGCCGCAGTCAAAATTGACCGTGATGCCTTCGGAAGCATAAATCGTGGCCCAGAGGTCGCCATGACAGACCGGCGCCGAAGACACCGAAAGGGGCGTTTGGTCTTCCCCGCTCTTCTTGACAAAGAGCGCCGTGACCCGTGCGCCATCGGGGTCCTTCATGTCATTGATGGCGGCGCAGTGGTCGCCTGTGATGATGATGGTCGCGTCCTTATACAGCCCGGCTTCGCGCAGGGCGTTCAGATAGGTGTCAATGATTTTGAAGGAGAGATCGAGGGACAAATTGGTGTTCCATTCGTCGCTATCGTCAACCGGCTCAAAATTGGGGCCGTATACGTTGGGCGTGTGACAGCCGTCAAAATGCAGGAAAGTGAAGTTGCCGCCCACGTGCGTCACAAAGGGACGAGAGGTGACATCTTCATAAACATCCTTCATGTCGGTGGTATACATCGGCTGGTCGCCGAGATAGTCGATGCTCTTCTGGTAACCGAAGGAATCGACAAGCCCCAGTACCCCTTTCAAGGGATAGGGGAGGATCCGATAGGTCGCAACGCGCAGCATATACCCCGAGAGGCCGAAGGAATCGTTGACCCAATAGCCTTCGTTCCGGCAGACGTTTTCCACGAGATTGCCAAACACCGAGGCATCGTCATAGCCATAATAATCCTGGGTAAAGAGATTGATTTTGTATCCGTTGGCTTTGAGCGCCGTAAGGGTTTCGGCATTTTGATAGGCTTTGCGGAAATAGGCGCTTTTCCCGACCGAAAAATCGTTATCAACGCCGGTCAGCATATGGCAGACGGCGGGATAGGTGCGGGCATAACGGGCAATGTTGTTGTCATAGAAAACAAAGCCGTCAAGCCTTTTTGCGAAAAAGGAAGGATCGCTTCTGACTTTTCTGTAATAGTAGTCGATATCGAAACGGTCGATCACGAAAACAAAGACGTTGCCGTCCTCGCCAAGGTCGGTGAGATGCTCGGTTGTTAAATAACGCGGCTCGTTGTCATCGACTTCCGCCGCGGCTACTTGAGAGGCATTTTGGCGCGACTTGCCATTATCGACTGTCGCCATGGCCTCGTAAGAGCGGTTCTCCGGCGCCGTAAACGCCTCCTTCGAGATGCCGCTGACCATAAAGGAAATAAACTGCATCCCCAAAAGCGTGATGCTGAGTACTAAAACACCGAGGCGCAGGATGTTGCGGTACTTCCTCTTCAAAAGGAAGAAGAGGAGAATGAGCCCGGAAAGCGCCACAATCCAGATCAGCGTATCAAAGACCGGCACCGTCCAATGAATCGAGAGTTCTCCGTCGCCCGGCAATTGCGAATTGAAGTTCAAAAACGTACCCTGCACATAGAACATCACGCTCAGCGCGAAGAACACCGAAAAGACCGCGGCAAA
The DNA here is from genome assembly GCA_947627815.1 of uncultured Clostridia bacterium. Classification (GTDB taxonomy): domain Bacteria; phylum Bacillota; class Clostridia; order Oscillospirales; family CAG-272; genus RGIG1993. The sequence goes on from CANQXN010000109.1 coordinate 3,925, forward strand.
GGCTTTTCCGCGCAAAAAATAGAGGAAGAGAAAAAGGGTGACGGCAATAAGGAGCGCAAGCACCACCAAATTCCCGATGAAATCGGAGGCGGCAAAGCCAAACTGCGCCATATTACCGGCATAAATATCAAAGGGACCGAAAACAAAGACGGTAAAGGGAAAAAGCAGTGCGAGAAGCACGCTCGGCCAAAACCAGGCTTTTTTCCGGTACCCGAAATCGTCTTTTTTCCCTTCCCCAAAAGAAACAGGTTTTTCTTCCGGTTTTTCGTTTTCCTTTTGTGTCATGATCATTCCTCCGATCCGAGACTTAAGCCAAAGCCCCGCCCGTTTTTCCCAGTTTCAGGCGGGATCAATTGTAGTATACGCCTTTTCTTTCCATTTCAAGCCAAGTTTGGGTAGGTGAGGGAAAAGTTTTTCGATGCGCTCGGCATCAAGCGCCCGACATCAAAGACACGGACGCCTGCCCCACCTGCCCCGGGCTTACGCTATCGGCCAAAAAGGCAAAAATTTTATCGGAAGGAGCCGGGCACGCCGACCTTCAGTTTTTTCACATGCGGGCAGACAAGTTCGGCGTCCCGTTTGACAGGCGCCGCCCAGCGCACGGCATTTTTGATCACACGCTGCACCGCCGGATTGTGATAGGTCGGATAGGTCTCGTGGCCGGGCTGAAAATAGAAGATTCTGCCGTTGCCCCGTTTGTAGCAGCAGCCGCTCCGGAAGACCTCGCCGCCTTCATACCAGCCGATGAAAACCAGTTCATCGGGTTCGGGAATCCCGAACGGCTCGGCGTACATTTCTTCGTGTTCCACTTCAAAATAAGTATCGATGCCCTGCGCGATGGGGTGAGCGGGATTTGTCACCCAAAGGCGTTCCAGATCGCCGTCCTCCCGCCAGCTCACGTTGCAGGTCGTCCCCATCAGGCGGGTAAAGGGCTTGGAATGGTGGGCAGAATGCAGGGCGATAAAGCCCATACCCTTGAGTACGGCGTTTTTGACGCGGTCGGCCACAGCGTCCGGCACATCGCCGTGACGCAGATGCCCCCACCAGAGCAGCACATCGGTATCGTTCAACACCTCTTCGGTGAGCCCACATTCTTCGTCATCGAGCGTCACCGTGCGCACGGTGATGTCGTCTTCTTCCGAAAGAAAAGCGGCGATGGCCTTGTGGATGCCGTCGGGATAGATTTTCTTGACTTCTTCGTCAAATTTTTCATGGCAAAATTCATTATAAATCGTAACCTTGATCATAGGAAACTCCTTTGAAATAACGCCTTTGCCTCTTGCGGTCAGGCGGTACTTTTTTCCAAACGCATTATAGCACACTCACCCCGACTTGTCAACCGAGAAAGATAGACTTTACAGCCAAAAAGCATAACCTTTCCTTTTTTCGGCAAGGCTCTTGAAAAAGAGCGGAAAATAGTATATAATGGGGTATCGTCCGTTTTGTGACAGTCATTACACCGCTTTTTCGGCGGGAAAGAGAGATACAAACGCAATGAACAGCAGTGAAAAAACCATGGATAAAATCGTCGCGCTTTGCAAAAACCGCGGCTTTGTTTACGCCGGCAGCGAGATTTACGGCGGCCTTTCCAACGCCTGGGATTACGGCCCTTTGGGCGTGGAACTAAAAAACAATGTCAAACGCGCCTGGTGGAAAAAGTTTGTGCAGGAATCCCCCTATAATGTGGGGTTAGACTCCGCCATCCTGATGAATCCCAAAACCTGGGAGGCTTCCGGCCATCTCGCCGGCTTTTCCGATCCCTTGATGGACTGCAAGGTCTGCCGCGCACGCCACAGAGCCGACAAGCTCATCGAAGACTATGCCGCCGCCCACAACCTCGACATCAACCCCAATGGCTGGACGAGCGACAAAATGAGCGACTATATCGCCGAAATGAAAATCCCCTGCCCCGATTGCGGCAACTGCAATTTCACC
>CANQXN010000110.1 GCA_947627815.1 uncultured Clostridia bacterium
CCATGCGGGTGCAATAGCCCTCGGTCATTTCGAGATAGCGCACGCCTTTGGCCTTGGTGCCGTACATGGTGCCAACCATGCTGCGGGCGCCTTTGCCGAGGTCTTCCATGCCCGCGCCGATGACAAGACCGCCTTCCGAGAACGCGGACTGCGTGCGGCCGTAAACGATCTGGAGGAAGAGTTCGCGCATCGCGGTGTTGATGGCGTCGCAGACGAGGTCGGTGTTAAGCGCCTCGAGAATCGTCTTGCCGGGGAGAATCTCGGCGGCCATGGCGGCGGAATGTGTCATGCCGGAGCAGCCGATGGTCTCGACCAGCGCTTCCTCAATGACGCCGTTTTTCACATTCAGGGAGAGTTTGCAGGCGCCCTGCTGCGGTGCGCACCAGCCCACCCCGTGGGTATATCCCGAAATATCGGTGATCTGTTTGGACTGAACCCATTTGCCTTCTTCAGGAATGGGCGCCGGCCCGTGATCCGGACCCTTTGCGACCTTGCACATGGCCGCCACTTCCTGGCTCATGGCATATTCGCATTTGCATTCATTGCTCATGATGGTATCTCCTTATGTTTTTGCTAAGTCGGACAAAAAGACCGGACGGTTTTCCTCCCTTCTTCCTGTCCTTTCCTCCCTATTATACAGGATTCCCCTGAGAAAATCAACCATTTTTTGAAAAAAACTGCCCGGTTGGCAGAAAGTTGTCCTTGCGCTTCGGCCGCTTTTTTTGTATACTGTATACAGAAATCCCCGTCAAAGGAGCCTGCCTCTGCCATGAAAAAATATCTCACCGTACATACCGTCACTTTCCGCTTGGCGTTCGCCCTGCTCTCGCTGGTGCTTCTCGCTTCCCTCGCGCTGGCCGCCTGGATCCTCACGGGAAGCGAAAGCGACCTCGCCGACATCCTGCGCTTAGCACCCCTGATCCTGCGGGAGATCGCGCTCTCGTTGGTGCTGGCCTGCGGCGGCTGTTTGGCGCTCGAGGCCGGCCTTGTCCTGACCGACGCGCCCTGATCGCCTCCTCCGCTCTTCTCTCTGCCCTCTTCTCTCTTCTCTTTCTCCCCCTGCCCCCTCATGGGGGCTTCTTTTTGCGCGCAAACATCAAAATGCGGTTTTTCCGGATAATTCCTACTTTGAAAAAAACCTCGGATTGTTTACAATTTATTCATATAGACCTTGTCCGGTTGGTGTATAATAGAAGGCGAACCACTCCGTCAAACGGGAGAGAAGGAAATTTAAAGAGAGGTACTACAAATGGACGAAGAAAAAAGTTCCTCGGCAAAGACGCCGAACAAGAAAAACCTTGGTATTCTGATCATGACGCTCTGCATTGTGTTGGTCGTGATCATCCTCATTATCGTCATCGCCGTCAACAGCGGAAGTGATGACGAAACCTCCACACCGCAGGAATCCACCACGCCCGTAGCCAGTGCCTCTGACGATGTTTCCAGCACGCCTTCCGAGAGTGAAAGCAATCCGGCATCCGCCTCTTCCGCCGTGCCGGAAAGCACCTCCACGCCGGTAACGACGAGCAAACCTGTAGAGCCTGTCAATCCCGTCGATCCCACCATCAGCGAGACGGTCTCGAAAGCGCCCGCCGAGGGCAAGGTGACGCTGAACAACAACAGCACCTCCGACGGCAACCTCGTTTTGGCCGACAGCACGCACCCCTTTACGCAGAGCTTCCCGGGCGGCACCGAAACCACAATCAGTGAGGCTACCGCCGCCGGATTCTATATGCTGGCGCAAAAGTACAAGGTCATCAACTATGACACCTACCTGCGCACCGAGGCCGCCAAGGCGTTTGACAGCCTGATGCAGACCTTCGGCTCCGTGTCGCATGTCGATTACATCGACGCGTTCCGGGTGGAAGCCTATTCCGCGACCCGCAACCCCAAGAACAGCTATCTTTTGACCGGCAACGCCGTGAGCCTGCTCATCCGCGTGGGCGGCGACAGCACCGACACCTACGGCTTCGACTACTCCTCCTACAAAGTCACGGTGGACGGCAAGAGCATGACCTATGAGGCTTGGTTCAAGGCCAACTGCGCCAAATACGGCTTCTATTATGTCGGCCCGACCGGCACCAACAAGAACCACCTTTCGGGCGACTTCATCTATGTCGGCTCGATTCATGCCGCCGGCGTGACCGCCGCGGGCGGACTGGACAAGTATCTCGCCGCTGTCAAAGCCGGTACGGTGACTTCCGCGACCGCCGCTGACGGTTCGGTCTGGACGGTGAAATATCAGGCCGCTTCGACCAACGGGAACACCACCGATGTGGAAATTCCCGCCGGCGCAAGCTATGTCGTCTCGGGCGACAACATGGGCGGCTTCATCATCGCCTACCGCACCGCTGAGTAAAGAAGAAGAATAAAAAATGTGGGGGCGCCCTTTTTCAAAAAAGGGCGCCCCCACACCCCCTCGCGGAAAAACGAAATAAAAAGAAAGGGCAGATGCCCTTTTCTTTTTTCTTTTTTGGAAAGTTCTTGGGGTTCGGGGGATTCTTTCGGCCGCTTGCGGCCAAATCCCTCCGGGGCAGCACCCTCGCGGAAAAACAAAATAAAAAGAAAGGGTAGATGCCCTTTTCTTTTTTCTTTTTTAAAGTTTTGGGGGGATTCTTAAGGGGGACTTTTTCAAAAGTCCCCCTTAAGTTAATTATTCATATAATTTCCCGTATTTCGTGAGGCGTTCGTACTTGGCGGTGGCGTTCTTGACGGCCTTTTCGAAAAGTTCGTTGGCGCGTTCCGGGAACTGCTGTACCAAGCGAGCGTACCGCGTCTCGCTCTTAATGAACTCGGTGTAATCCGCGCTCGGCTCCTTAGAGTCAAGCGTAAAGGGATTCTTGCCCTCGAGGCGAGCGGCGGGATTGAAGCGGAACATATGCCAGTAACCGGCATCGACCGCGCGTTTCATTTCCAGCTGGCAGTTGGTCATACCGCCCTTGACGCCGTGCATTTCGCAAGGCGCGTAGCCGATGATAAGCGAAGGACCGTTGTAAGCCTCGGCTTCCACCAAAGCCTTCATCGTCTGGTTCATGTCGGCGCCCATCGCCACCTGTGCCACATAGACATAGCCGTAAGACATGGCGATTTCGGCGAGGTTCTTCTTGCCGATGGCCTTGCCGGCGGCGGCAAACTGCGCCACCTGGCCGACCTGGCTGGCCTTGGAAGCCTGACCGCCGGTGTTGGAATAAACTTCGGTATCGAAGACGAAGACATTCACATTCTCGCCGGAGGCAAGGACATGGTCGAGACCACCGAAGCCGATGTCATAAGCCCAGCCGTCGCCGCCGAAGATCCAGACCGACTTCTTGGCGAGATAGTCTTTCTCGGCGAGAATCGCGCGCTCGGTCTTGCAAGCGCCTGTCGTGTCGGCATTGACAGCGGCCTCCAGCATGGTGACAAGCGTCTTGGTAGCTTCCGCGTTGGCTTTGCTGTCATTGGCGGTTGCCAAATAGTTGTCGATGATCGCCTGCTTGGCGGGATCGGCGCTGTAGTCAAGGCTCTTGACATAGCCGATCAGCTTGTCGCGGACGGCGTTCTGACCGACCAGCATACCGTAGCCGTGTTCGGCGTTGTCCTCGAAGAGGGAGTTTGCCCAAGCGGGGCCGCGGCCGCTTTCGCGGTTCACGGTGTAAGGCGTTGCCGGCGCGGAACCGCCCCAGATGGAGGAGCAGCCGGTGGCGTTGGAAATGTACATCCGTTCGCCGAAGAGCTGGGTCACAAGGCGGGCATAGGAAGTCTCGGCGCAGCCGGCGCAGGAGCCGGAGAACTCAAGGAGCGGCTGGTTGAACTGGCTGCCCTTGACGGTCGTCTCGGCAAAAGGAAGCTCCTTCTTGGAGACATGCGCCACCGCGTAATCGAAGGCGGCCTGTTCGGGCAGGGCGGCTTCCTGCGGCACCATGGTCAGGGCGCGCTTTTCGGGCTTGGTGGGGCAGGCTTTGACGCAAAGCTCGCAGCCCATGCAGTCGAGCGGCGAAATGGTCATGGTGAACTTGAGGTTCTCACAGCCCTTGCCGATCATCTTGGCGGTGTACTGCATGGAAGAAGGCGCCGCGGCCACTTCGGATTCGTTCAGCGCGAAGGGACGGATGGCGGCGTGCGGGCAGACAAAGGCGCAGTTGTTGCACTGAATGCAGTTTTCGGGATGCCATACCGGCACCGAAACGGCAACGCCGCGCTTCTCATACGCGGCGGCGCCCTGCGGGAAGGTGCCGTCCACATATTTTTCAAAGGCGGAAACCGGCAGGCTGTCGCCGTCCATCTTGCCCACGGGCGTCACGATGCTGTTGACAAATTCAACGAGATCGGCGCGAGGACCTTCGGCCGAAGCGGCGGCAGCGGTAGCAACCGCGTTCTTCCATTCTTCCGGCACGATGACAGGCACCACGGCGTCCACGCCGGCGTCAATGGCCTTGTAGTTCAGCTCGACAACGGCCTCGCCCTTCTTCAAATAGGACTTCTTGGCCATGTACTTCATGTACTCCACCGCCTCGGCAATGGGCATGATGCCGGCCAGCTTGAAGAAAGCGGACTGGAGGATCGTGTTGGTGCGCTTGCCCATACCGATTTCCAGCGCCTTGTCAATGGCGTTGATGATATAGAAATGAATGTTGTTGTTGGCAATGTAAGCCTTCGTCTCGGCGGACAGGTGACGGTCGAGTTCGTCCGGCGTCCACTGGCAGTTGAGCAAGAAGGTGCCGCCCGGCTTGACATCGTTGACGATCTTGTAGCCCTTCGTCATGTAGGAGGGGTTGTGGCAGGCCACAAAGTCAGCCTTTGTGACATAATAGGGCGATTTGATCGGCTTGTCGCCGAAGCGCAGGTGGGAAATGGTCACGCCGCCGGTCTTCTTCGAGTCATACTGGAAGTACGCCTGAATAAACTTGTCGGTGTGGTCGCCGATGATTTTGATGGAGTTCTTGTTCGCGCCGACGGTGCCGTCGCCGCCAAGACCCCAGAATTTGCAGGAAATGGTGCCTTCCGCCGCCGTATCGGGGCAGGCGTGTTCGGGCAGAGAGTGGCCGGTGACATCGTCCACGATGCCGATGGTGAAATCGTTTTTCGGCGTCTTGGCCGCCAGATTTTCATAAACGGCGAAGATGCTGGAAGGCGGGGTGTCCTTGGAGCCGAGACCGTAACGGCCGCCCACCACATCGATCTTGCGTCCCTCTCTTGCGAGCGCGGCGACGACATCGAGGTAGAGAGGCTCGCCTAAAGAGCCAGGCTCTTTGGTGCGGTCGAGAACGGCGATCTTTTTAACGCTCTTGGGGATAGCGTTCGAAAGACGGTCGGCGCAGAAAGGACGGTAGAGGTGAACCTTGACAAGGCCGACCTTTTCGCCCTGCGCGGTGAGGTAATCGATGACTTCCTCCGCCACATCGCAGACCGAACCCATGGCCACGATGACGCGGTCGGCGTCCGGCGCGCCGTAATAGTCGAACAGGCCGTAGTGCGTGCCGATCTTTTCGTTGACCTTGTTCATGTATTCTTCCACAATGGCGGGGAGCGCTTCGTAATACTTGTTGCAAGCCTCTCTGTGCTGGAAGAAGATGTCGCCGTTTTCAGCCGAGCCGCGCAGCACGGGATGCTCGGGATTCAGCGCTCTCTTGCGGAAGGCGGCGATGGCGTCCTTGTCCACCATGTCGGCGAGATCCTCGGTGTCCCAGACCTCGATCTTCTGGATCTCGTGGGAGGTGCGGAAGCCGTCAAAGAAGTTGATAAACGGCACGCGG
>CANQXN010000111.1 GCA_947627815.1 uncultured Clostridia bacterium
ATGGAGCAAGAGGTTTTCTCCCGCCTTGCGAAAAAATACGGAAAGTCGAACGCGCAGATCATTTTGCGGTGGCATACGCAGGCGGGAAATATTATCATCCCCGGCGCGAAGTCGAAGGCGCATATCGTGCAAAATATCGACCTCTTCGACTTTGAACTCTCGGCGGAAGAAATGGCGGAAATCGCGCGGCTCGACCGCGACACGCGCTACTACAATATGTCGATCGAGGACGCCGAGAAAGCGTATATGTCGCTGGATATAGACTTCAACGATCAGGAGTAAAAGGCAAAACATAAAGGCGGCTTCGCACAGGAGCCGCCTTTATGCTTTATTGATACCGTTCTATAAACTCTTTGAGAGCCTCTTTGTTCTTTTTGAGAATATGGCAGTAAAAGGTGAGCGTCGCCGCCTCGTCTGTAATGGGAATCTGTATCGCGTTTTCGCCGCCGCCGTAATGACGGGCGGACAGCTCCGTCGAAAACGACAGAAGCGCGCTTTCCCGCTTGAGCGCCTCGAAACTGTCCCGATTTTCCTGCAAAATCACATGAACGGCGGGCATTTGCTCGCGGATGATATTCTCCCAAACGCCGGTATGCGCATAGAGAAGAACCGAATATTTTTCAATTTCCGAAAACCGGACGCCGGCTTTCTTTTTGGCAAGCGGGTGGATCTTCGGCACATTCAAAAGGAGCGATTCCTTGCCCGCCGGCACCGAAACAATGTCGGGATCGTCCGTTTTTTCGGTGGAAATGATGAGCTGATAGGTTCCCGCCTTTACTCCCTCAAAGAGTTTGTCGTTCTCGGCGACTTCCGAGGTGAGCCGTTTTTCGGGGTAGAGCGAAGAAAGAAAGGGCAGAATTTCCCAAAGCGGCGCGGGCGCGCAAGAAGCCACGGCGATCGTTCGGTTCATTCTGTCAAATTGCCTGACTTGTTCGGCAAATTGACTCGTGCTTTTCAAAATGTCCTCGCAAAGAGAGAGGGCGAATTTTCCGTTTTCGTTCAGCTCTATCTTGTTTTTGCCGTGAGAAAACAGAGGGGCGCCCAGCGCCTGCTCGAATTTCTGCATCGAGCGCGACAGCGCGGGCTGCGAGATAAAAAGTTCCTCCGCCGCCTTTGACAGCGTGCCGCATCTTACGATGGTGACAAATTGTTCCAGCCAAACAAGTTCCATAATCTACCTCCGACTTCATCATACCACAGAGAAACGGCGATGTCAACAGTATGCGCGGAAATTATAGCAGATTGCAAAATCGGTATTTTACAATCTTTCGCCCGATGGTGTATAATGGAAGCGAAAACAAAGAAAAAGCCGCGCGAAAGGGATTGTTACAGCGCCCTTTTTCCTGTATTGTTCTGATGTTTGCGCCGTCTGTTGCGGCCTTGCCGGGGCGGCGGTAGGAGGTTTCTATGAAACGATTCAGACTTTTATCCATTCTTCTGGCGCTTGCGATGTGCCTTGCGCTTGTCGCCTGCGGCGGCGATACGACCGGCGCGGACAGCGGTTATGGCAGTACCGGGCAAGGTTCCGGCAGCGCCGCCAACGAACCGCCGACTGACGGAACAAGCGGCGAAGCGGGCGGCGAGCCTGTGACACCGGCGGGTCGTGCGCTGGTTGTTTATTTTTCCGCGTCGGGCAATACCAAGAAAATCGCGGGCTATATTGCGGAAATCACGGGCGGAACGATGTTTGAGCTTGTTCCCGTGAACCCTTACACCGCCGACGATTTGAATTGGCGGGACAGCGGCAGCCGTGTTGTAGCCGAACACAATAATCCCGACCGCCATGTAGAACTTACGACAACGCAAGTGGAAAATTGGGAGGCATATGAAACGGTCTTTATCGGCTATCCCATCTGGTGGCAGGAAGCCGCCTGGGCGGTCGATGATTTTGTCAAGAACAACGATTTTACCGGCAAAACGGTGATCCCCTTCTGCACCTCGTCAAGTTTCGGCATCGGCAATAGCGGTGAGTTGCTCGCGCAAATGGCGGGAACGGGCGATTGGCAAGAGGGCAAACGGTTTTCTTCGTCCGCGTCGAAAAGCAAAGTCGAGGAGTGGATTATTCTCCCGTAATCGGCCGGCCTTTTCTCTTGCGGCGCGTTTGAGTTTGAGTTATATTTCAGGAGGATGACCTATATGAAAAAATTGATTTCTATCGTGACGGCACTGTTGCTTTCTCTCTGCCTTGCTGTCGTTCTTGTCGCCTGCGGCAGCGACGATACGGCCGGCGCGAACAGCGCGGACAGCGCGGACAACACAAGCGCCCCGGACGCCGCGAGCGTTACCGGCGATACGAACGCCCCCGGCACCACCGATGACGAAAACAATACCGACACGACCGCCGACACCGACGATACGCAAGGGGAGAGCCATCCGGGGGACGACCCCTATGAAAGCACGGGCGAATATCATACCGTGACCTTTGACAGTCAGGGCGGAAGCGAAATTCCTTCGCAGAGCGTTCTCGACGGCGACTATGCGCGGCAGCCGAGCCGCCCCGAAAAGGCGGGCGCCTACTTCCTGCACTGGTCGGAAGCCGTCGGGGGCGAACGCTTCTTGTTCACCTCCTGCATGATCACACAGGACATTACGCTCTACGCCGTTTGGGGCGACGCGTACACCGTAACCTTTGACACGCAGGGCGGGAGCGAGATTCCCGCGCAGTATGTTTCCCCGAATACTTCCGCCCGTGAACCCGATTCTCCCACCAAAGAGGGCTTCCACTTCCTCGGCTGGTACACCGCTCCGACGGGCGGCGCCGAATGGAAATGGAACGACCCCGTAACGGGCAATATCACCGTCTACGCGCATTGGGAATCGGACGCCGTTACGAACGCGACCGCAAGTCTTGAATTTGCGTATGACCGCACTTTGAACGGTTATGTCGTCACAGGGGTCGGGCAGGAATCGGATATCCGTGTCCCCGCCGCCTATAACGACGGATCGCATGGAGAACAAGCCGTCGTCGGTATCGGCGACAGAGCGTTCTACAACAAAAATATCACATCGATACTGCTTCCGGACACTCTTCTCTCCATCGGAACCAATGCGTTTTCGCGGACAAACCTCACTTCCGTCACCATTCCCGCTTCGGTCACAACGCTTGGCAACTATGCGTTCAGCGATTGTTCCGCTCTGGCGGAAGTCATCTTTGAAGAGGGCAGTCGGCTTGACACGATCGGCAACCGCGCCTTTGCTTACGATCCCGCGCTGACCGAGCTTACGATTCCCGCAAGCGTTACCAGTATCGGGAGCAGTCTCATTCGTAACAGCGGTGTGACGGTTCTTCGCTTCCTCGGCACGAGAGACGCGTGGGAGGCAGTTGACAAGGCGAATGGTTGGGATACGGGAAAGACAGATGTGACCGTGATTTGCGCCGATGACAATGCGTAACATTTGGATTGTCGTTCTTTTGTGCCTTGCCCTGCTGTCGATGGCGGGCTGTTCCCGCGCGCGCTTTACTTTACGCTCCCCGGCTACGAGGGACTGTATTTTCAGGGCGTCGGCGTCAATCTCCGCGCAGAAAGTTACGGCTTTGAGGCGCAAAAGTACAACGACAAAATGATTATCGTTGCTCCGCAGCTTTCCGATTGGGGCATGACTTCCGCACGGCAGACGGTCGCGCTCGTCCGCTACTTCCTCTCAGCGTACCATATCGATGAGACGAAAGTGTATGCAAACGGCTATTCGGGCGGCGGAGAAACGATGTCGCTGGTCATGGGGATCGCCCCCGAACTCTTTACGGCGTATCTCCATTGTAGCGCACAATGGGACGGCGACCTGACTGTTTTGGCACAAGCGAAAACGCCCGTCTATATGGCAATCGGGCGGAATGACGAATATTACGGCTCGGCGCGGCTGATTTCTTCCTACGAACAGCTTGTTTCCCTATACAGAGAACAGGGCATGACAGACGAGGAAATCGCAAAACTTGTGATATTGGATGTCAAGGAAGCGGACTATTTCGCCGAACGCGGCATTTCCAACGAGCATGGCGGCGGCGGATTTTTTGCCTTCGACGGCGAGCTGATGGGCTGGCTGTTCGGGCAGACAAAGGAGTAACCTATGAAAAAAAGGATCCTTGCGGTATGCGCGATTCTCCTCGCGCTTGCTCTCTTGGCGGGGTGTTCGCCCGAGGGGTCGGAAAGCGCCGGCGGTGCTTCGGAAAGTTCACAAAGCGGCGCTTCGGAAAGCGCCGGCGGCGATGCTGGCGGCTCACAGGGAGGAGAACCGAACGAACAGGGCAAAACTATGAACGACCATGAAATCCATATCCCGCAAACGGGCTGGACGACGCTCGTTCCGAATGACTATAAAACGGCGGCGAGCGAACAGGGAACGGTCACGCGGCTTGACTATGCCTCGAAGGACTATGTGCGCGGCGGCGGAGCGATCACAAAGACCGCCTATGTCTACACGCCTTACGGCTACGATGAAAACGCGGACACGCGCTACAACATCCTCTATCTTATGCACGGCTGGGGCGGACGCGCGGGCGGAAGAATGGCGGCACGGCTCGGCTCTCGCGGCGCGGCATATTACGGCGGCGACGATCTCCCGAAGCCCGCAGTCTGCATCATTCAGTACACGGGATATTCGGACATAGGAAACGATCCCCCAACCTACGCTTGCGTCGGAACGAGCGACGGCATTGCCAATTACCGCACCATGCAAAGCAGAATTAACGCCATCAAAGCGGCGGGAACGGACGCGGCAATCGAAGTCTTTCAAGGACTTCCGCACGGCTTCGGCTTGGGACAAGGCACCGTCGCCGAGGGCTGGCTCTCCCGCGCCGTCGCCTTTTGGGAAAATCATATGAATTAATTCTCCCAAAGCTCGCCGAACCCTATGACAAAAAACAACTCGTTTGAATTTTTGTTCAAACGAGTTGTTTTGGATAGACCAAAATTTTGCGTCTTTTTCTCCTTATATGAAATATAGCGGCACCTATGCCGCCGCTTTCCTCCTTTTTGCGTTTTTCCAACCAAACGAAGAATTTTTCCGGCCGTATTGTCCAATTGATCTGTTTACTATGCTCCGCAAATGATGTATAATCAATGTAGTTCCAACAGAAAGAACAAAAAGAAAGGGAGCAAAACCATGAACATTGCAAATACGATTGCCAGATGCCGCAAGGCGAAAGGCCTCACGCAGGAGGCTCTCGGCGCGTTGGTCGGGGTGTCGAACCAGGCGGTGTCAAAGTGGGAGAACGGCTCGACCGCTCCGGATATTGCTATCATCCCTACTTTGGCAAATGCGCTGGGCGTCAGTCTCGATGAATTTTTCGGCGTACAGAAAAACGACCCGTCCTCGCCCGTTCCCGCCGATGACCTTCCCGCCGAAGTTTTTTGCCGGATGTACCAGTCGTTCACCGCGCTGTGGCGGCTGCCGTCTCTCGATGAGGCGGCGGCGGATTTTCTCGGGAACGGCTGGCGGCTCTCCTGCGTCTCCAATACCAGCGGCTACGTGACCCAGGCGGAGGGGTTTGGCTATGTCGATATCTCCTTCAAGACCCCCGAGGGCGGCGCGTGCTTTGAAAACGACTACGCGGCCCGGGCGGCGGAGAAGCTGTTTCGGAAAAACGTCCGCCGGGTGTTAAAGTATGAGTACGACTTCATGACCGCGCGGAACGATTACGTCAGCGGCGACACAGGCCACACCCCGGAGGAGATCGCCGCGGCGACGGGCCTTTCGGAGGACGAAGTCCTTGACGCCCTCGACACGCTGGT
>CANQXN010000112.1 GCA_947627815.1 uncultured Clostridia bacterium
CCGCTCTTCTTATATGCGTCAATATCGTTATCCGGCCATATTTCGCCGCCGCAAAATATCGCCTAATATCATATTAGGGGAAATTCGGTTCTTTATTATACCCCGAAATTATGAAAAAGTCAATAGATATGCGATTATTTTTTTTGTGTAAATATTGCTTTTGTCTCATGTATTTAACTTTAAGTGAAAATTGAGTCTTAATTTTATCATCTAATATGATATTAGATGATGAATTTTACAGGATCTTTCCGCCTCGATTCATCATCTTTTTTTGCGCGCGTTGGCAGAAAAAAGGGCGCAAAAAAATCACCCTCAGGCAAAAGCCCAAGAGTGATTTCTCACAGTCTTCCGGTTCGGTCGTTCATGGGTTGTTTTGCGCGGCGTGCGAAATGACGCTTGCCGTGGCGGAACCCATGCTGTAATAGGTGTCCGGCTCATACGATAAAATCTTGAACACAAGTTTTGCGCCTGCCGCCGGCGCGTTTTCAAGCGCGACGGTTTTTACATATTCGTTGGGTTTCAAAAGCCCCGTCGCTCCGATCTCGCGCCCGTCCTCGGTATACACAAGCAAGCGGACATAAACCGTATTTTTTTCATCCGAGGTGAAATACACCGTCAATGTCCCGTCATCATCGAGAGCCGGGGTGCCGCACAGCGAGACAGAAAAGCCCTCCTTGATTTCGAGAGAACTGTAACTCAATGTCCCGTCCGCGTCGGTCGGAACACCGCTGACGGCCGCCTCTTCGAAGGGCGGCGGTGTGAAAGGAACCTTTTTGTCATCGCGGACAAGCGCCACAATGACGGTAGCCGCGATCATGCAAAGAAGAAGAGCAAAAACAACGGTCAGAATTATTTTTTGAGATCGCTCCATATGATATCTCCCAAAAAAATAGTACCGACATGCTCAAAAAAGTAAAAAAGCAAGAAACGGTACGGTTTTCAATATGGTCGGCTGCAGGCCGGAACGGTATTCCCCTCCGTTCCGGTCTGCGGCCGGTCGTTTTTTACGGCAGTCCTCTTTTTTAATTGCAATTATTTTGCGGAAATTGCAACATTAATCGTATCGACTTTGTAATCCACAGTGGTACTGGGATGTCCATTAACCGTAACGATTGCGGTATCGCTCGGAGCCTCGTCGGCGTCGGTTCCGACGGCGGTTTCAAGATCAAAGCTGTTATCGGTCAAAGTGGCGGTCACGCTGTTGGTGGTCACTTCGGTGGCGCCCGTCGAGGCAAAGGTGGCGCTGACGGCCACAGCGGCGTTCGAGTGGTTGGTCACCTTAACCTCGGCCGTAGACTTGTTCCAAATGCCCGGGTAGTTGTGGGTGACGGGATCCCATTCCAGCGACGAGAGCGTGTAAGTGAAATCGAGAGAATCCCACTCGATCACGACATAGTATACGGGGTTCTTCGGATTGTCGGGATCGTTGTCATCGGGATCCAGCTCATCGCTGTTGATCTTGACATTGACATCGCCGGTGGTGTTGCCGGAGGTTGTGACAGAAGCGGCAAAGCCAGAAATGCTCATAGAGGCCGCCAAAACCGCCACAAGAAGAAGTGCAAGTAACTTTTTCATCATATTCTCCTTTTTTTATCATCAACCGATATCGGTTGTAATCGTAATGGTAATAACGCCTACGGTGAAATCCGCCGAAGCGTCATTGGGGCTTCCGGTGATCGAAACGGTAATGTCCCGCGAAGGGGCGTCCTCCA
The DNA here is from genome assembly GCA_947627815.1 of uncultured Clostridia bacterium. Classification (GTDB taxonomy): domain Bacteria; phylum Bacillota; class Clostridia; order Oscillospirales; family CAG-272; genus RGIG1993. Next base: position 1,713 of record CANQXN010000112.1, read on the forward strand.
AAGCGGTGCCGACAGCACTTGCCAGAACGGCAGGCTCCTCGAGGTCGAGCGTGGCGGTCACGCTCTTTGTCGTGGCAGAAATCGAACCATCCTCGTCAAAGGCGGCGGAAACGCTCACCTCGGCGCTGGAGTGGTTGGTCACCGTGATCTTGGCCTCTGTCTTATCCCAATCGCCGGGATAGCAATGCTCATCGGGGTTCCATTGGGTGTCGGAAAGAATATAGGTAAAATCGAGGGATTCCCACTGAATCACCACTTTATAAACCGGTGTTTCTTCCAAGTCTTCGACCGCTGATTTGTCGATAACAACATCGACGGCGTTGGAGTCGGCGGCAGATCCCCCTTCAAGCTGCTCGTGATCCACTGTCGTATCCTTCGCATCAGCGGCAAAAGCCGAAAGGCTCAAGGACAGGGCAAGAAGACCGACAAGCAGGAGCGTGAAAATTTTCTTCATGATTTTTCTCCTTTTGGGTTCATTCCCTCATTAGTCGGCAACAGAAATGGTGACGGTGATTGTGCTCAGCGTATAGCCATCGGTAACATCGGGAGCGCCGGTGATGGCAACGGTGATGGTATCGCTGGGTGCCTCACCTACAGCCGTTCCTACTGCGGTGCCAAGCGTAAAGGTGGCGTTGCCGAGCCTTGCGGTAACGCTGCTCTTCGTAGCCGTGGTGCCACCCTCTGTGAAAGCGGCGCTGACATTGACGCCGGCGTTGGAGTGGTTGGTAACGGTGATATTCGCGTCTGTCTTATCCCATCCGCCGGGATAGCTGTGCGTCTCGGGATCCCAAGCGCCGTCCGAGATGGTGTAAGTGAAGGTGAGAGAATCCCATGCCACATTGACGCTGTAAACGGAAGTATCGTCGATCGAAGAGCTGTTGATGACAATTTCGACATCCTTGGACTCTTCCCTCGGCACTTGGCTATCGTCAGCGAAAGCCGAAACGCTCATGGTCAGCGCGAGAAGCGCGACCAACAGAACAGACAAAAACTTTTTCATTTCAAATCCTTCTTTCCTTATTTTAATATTTTTATCGGGTCGGTCAAAAAGCCGACTCGTTTGTTATTAGTCTACTTTAGAGATGGTTACTGTAACGGTTGCAAGTTCAAAGGTAGTATTGGTGGTATCGGGATTTCCATCGATGTTAACCGTGATATTTTGGTTGGGGGCGTCTCCATAAGTCGTTCCTACAGCGGAGTCAAGGGTAAAAGAATCGTTTGAGAGCGATGCTGTAACGCTGTTCTTAGTAACATCGCCGGAAAGCTCGGCATCGACTTTAACATCGGCATTGGAGTGATTGGTCACAGTGATGTTGGCGAATGTTTTATTCCAGTCACCTTCATATTTGTGGGCTTCGGGATCCCAATCGCCAGTGATTGTGTATGTAAAATTAAGGTCTTCCCATTCAACTACTACATTGTAAGTAACGGGAATTTCTTCAGGGCTACGAGTATCTGTGACTGTTACATTGACATTTCCGGTTTCTGTTGCGGGTACATCAAGGCTTGTGATTGTGTCTGCGAAAGCAAACAAGCTCAGGGACAGGGCAAGGATGGCGACAAGCAAAAGGGCAAGCAGTTTTTTCATGATAAAATCTCCTTTTTTCTTTTTTTATTTATATTTTGCTTTACATGAGGTTCTGAATGAAGGGACGGACGCGGTTTTTCCCCGCGCCGGCCGCCGCCCGCAAGGCGGGGTCGGCGTCCGGCGCGGTCTAAGCCGATCCGTGGCCGTACACCGGTACGGTTTATTCGGTTACCGTGATAAGAACATCGTTGATGTCCGACTCAACGAGCGCTCTTTCGCCGGTTTCGGGATTATAGTAGATCACCTTGAATTTTCCCTCGTAGAGGCCCTCCTGAAGCGTGGCCGCATTTTCGATCATGTCAAGCCTGTTCAGGGAATAGCCCGCCTCGATCAAACCGGACTCGGCGATCAGGATTTCCTTGTCGCCGGAAACGATGTACAACTGTACGGCGACATCGTGGTTGGAGGCGTTGGGGTTTTTGAAGTAAATGCCGATCTGACCGCTCGAAAGCGAGAGAGAGGCTTTCAATTGATAAATCATCGCGACCGAACCGCCGCCCTCCGCCGGCGTCGGGTTCTTTATCGTCGGGTCGTCGGTCATGGATTCCACATAGGAGTCCACGCCGGGGAGGGGATGCAGCGGCGGGAGATCCGGCGGGCCGAAAACCAGCATCCGGATTAATAACGCCAGGCAAACGCAGAATCCGATCAGCAGACCGAACAGAATCAGCAGAAAAGGAATCCGGCTTTTCAGAAGAACAACATAGCTGTCCTTCCCGACGGCGGCATACCCGCGCTCCGCCCAAAGGATTCTGCTGTTCGACTTCACCTGGGAAACCGAATAGGTCTCGCCGCCCGCGCGGAGCGTGCCGAGGGCTTCCTTTTTGTTGTTGTATTTGGTTTCGCCGACCACCTTGTAATCCTTGTTCGGGTAGCGTTCCTTTAACTGTTTCTTGGAATAACAGCGAAACTCGTTTTTGCGGTACTTGATCTTCTTTTTGTAGTCTTCTTGCGGCAAAATGGAGTAATTCACGCTTGACTCAGCCCCTTTCTTCCAATGTTACTGTGCAAACACCGGAAACGAAGGTAAAGCCGTTCTCCGGTCTATTGGTAAAATTCACTCGACCGTTCAGTGTCAGCCACGCTTTGACCGACTCTTCGCGGGCAAGCTCTACCGGGCCGTCCACCGCGCTTACCTTGTCGTCTTGGACGAAATTGCCCTCAATTTCATCGTAACCCGCGTTTGCGCTGTAGGAGAAGGAAGCGGCGACAGTGACCCCGCCGTTGTTGGAAACAGAGACATAGTTCTGTTCGTCCGCCGGCGTGAAGGTAGCACCGACATATTGGTGTTCGTCCGCCTCCCAGTTGATGTCGCTGACATGAAAGCTCAGGTTGCCCCATTCAATCTCGACCGAAACAACCTCGGTGTCGGAGATCCAGTGAGCATACAGCGTTCTGTCGCCGACCGTGTTAACAACGGTGGACTCGGTAACAAGATCGCCTTCCCCGTCTCCCGGCAAAGTATACCAACCGAGGAACTTATATCCGTCGCGGATCGGGATGGGAAGCGCCACATAGGCGCCTTCTTTGCCTTCCATGCCCCCCTCTGCTTTGGGATCGAAATAATAGGTGCTGTCATACTGGATATGGCGTTTTTCCTGGTCGGTGGAGATGGAGGCATCCGAGGCGTTGACATTGAAGGTGACTTCATAGACATCCGCCGTGTAATGCACATAGATGACAAGACCGTTTTCCGCATCCGAAGCGCTCGCCGTACCCTCCACAACAGCCTGATCCGGCGTGTAGCCGGTAACGCTCGGCGAGGTCACATGATAAGCAGTGCCGTCGGAGATAACCTGATTATAAGAGTCCGCGACCTCGGAGCCGTCGGCTTTGACATAGAAGATATGGAGATTGCCTTTGATCGGGTTGTAAACGACCGTGACATCAAGCGAACCGTAAATCGGATTGCCGTCGGAGTCGAAATCGCCTTCGGGCGGGATGAGCAGTTTGCCATAATTGACATCGTCTTCATCCATGACGCCGGAAACCGAAGTTTCCTCCGGGACATAGCCCGCAACCTCGGGCGAGGGAACCTGGAACGACAGCCCGTAAGGAACCAGCGCCGTATAGTCCGGTGCTCCCAGTGCTTCCAGTGAATTGCCCTCATCGTCCACATAGTGTACGGTGAGTTTGTACACTTCGGGATAGAAAGTACCGAGCACGATGACATCGTAGTCCGGCATCTCGGTGATCGGCTTGCCGTCTTCGGAGTTCCAGTCCCAATAGAACATGTAGTGTTTCGGGGGCGTAAACGACATGGCGACATGGGTGTTATAGAACTCAAGTGTCGTAAGATCGGTGCCAGGGTCGATATTCTCAAGGGTATCGTGCTTCGTCTCGCCGCCGACGGCTTCCTGCCAGATAAAGCTCAAAGAGTGCGGAATGCGCTTTGCCGCGGCCGT
>CANQXN010000113.1 GCA_947627815.1 uncultured Clostridia bacterium
CTGCGTTTTCTCGCGCATCTTTTTTTAGGAGAGCGCCTCTATCGGCAGGGCTTGTTGACAAGCGCCGCTTCTCAGTTAGAAAAGGCGCTGGCGGCGGGAAAAAACACGCCCTATTGCCGGCGGGAAGGGCTTGCCTCGGCGCAAACCATGCTGTCGGCCATAGAGAAAGTCTTGGAAAAAAAGACACCTGACGCGCCCGATACGGAGAAAGCCGACCCCGCGTCCTCTTCCTTTGACGCCTATCGGTATTTGTTACGGCTCACCGTGACAGCGCCCTACGACTTTGCCGCCCGGGTGTACGACTCCCTTCCGCTCCGGGATCCGCTTCAGAAGAAGCACATTCACGCGCGGCTTTCCATGGCCGCCCACAACGACAGCCGCGCCGCCGTCCTGCTCGAAGAAATCCGCGAAGAGTGCAAGCAAAAAGAAGCCGATCCCCTGTTCCGCCTGTTGGTATGGGAAGACGCCGAAACGGTCGCCCGCCGCCTGAACGACTATGAAAGCGCCTATCACTGCCTGCTTGAAAAAAACGCCTTGCTCGAAAAATTCAGTCATTGACCGCTTGCGGCAGGCTATATGGCGCCGCCACATTGTAAAAAGCGCCCCGACAGACAGGATTTTGTCTGTCGGGGCGCTTTTTGTTTGAATGGAGTTTAGCAAAGGCGCCGTCTTTAGTCCCACCAAGGCAGGGCGTTATACATGAGCGCCACGGCGGTGGACATACCGAAGGTCAGGTGGTTGCCGTCGCTTTCGGCGCCGTCCGGTGTTTTAAGGTGCCACTGCGTCCAGATGAGGCCGGCGGCGTTGCGGTTTTGGAATGCCGTGGCGGCGTTCTGCTGCAGGAAGGAAAGGATTTCAAGATTATCGGTGGCTTTGGCATAGCGATAGAGCCAGCGGGTCAGGATGCCTTTAAAGCCGATGAGGTCGCGGTTGTCAGGCTTGGGATCCCCTTCTCCGTTATCGAGAATGCCGTTTGTCGTCAAGCTTCTCATAGCATAACTCGCGGCGCGGGAGGCATAGAGCAGATAGGTGTCGGCTTCCTCGGTATAATGTTCCGCCAAGAAGGTGCAGGCGCCGATAAAAGTACCCTGATTATAGGTAGAGGCCCAGGTACTCTTTTTGCCGGTGAGCGGATAAGCGTCATAAACCTTGCCGCTATTGCGCTCGAACATCTCTTTGATCTCCCAATTCATCAGGGTTTTGGCTTTGGCCCAATAGGCTTCGCTTTCGCTTGCATCGGAAGTGTATTTGGCCAAAAGACAGGCGGCGATGGAGGCGGGACAGTTGACGCAGGAGTTTTTGGTTGTGTTGTCGGTCTTCCAGTAAAGACCGCCGCCTAACTTACTGTCGAGGGCGCGTTCATACACTTTGTCAAAATTGCTCTTGGCGATGTCATAGTAGCTGCTGTTATCGGTGAGGATCGCGATCCGGGCGAAGGCGATGCAGGCCCACATGATATCGTCGTTAAATTCATTATAAGACCAGTCTCTTCCCTGCCGGGAGACAAAACTGCGGGCGAACTTCAGCATATAGCTCTTCGCCGTTTCGTCCCCTGTCGCCTCATAGGCATCGATGAAAGTTTCGAGGATCTCGGCGCCGTCCCACCAGTTGGCGCCGTCGACATAACTGCTCCTCGGCTGGGGGAAATACCGACTGATAAAGGCGTTATACACGGTATTGGCCATGCCGCTGTAGGTCATGCCGGTGGCTTGACAGGTATTCATATCCAAACCCAGCGTTTCATCGGTATCCGCAGGAATGGAAACAATACCGTCTTCTACGACGAGATATTTGTCGATGAACTGATAGACGGCCTGCGCCGTGGCGTTGTTGGTATAGCCGCCGACGATCACTTTTTTGCCCACCACGCGAATATACAGATCGGCCATAGAGCCGTCTTCTTTGAAGATCTGGGATTCGGGGCGGTTCGTGGCGCCCACCAGAATCTCATATTCGGCAGGCTCGTTGTCCACATCGACCATCTGATTGTAAGAGGTCACGCCGCAGTCGCGGATCGCGGCCTTCAGCGCGGTGAGCGCCTCTATCATATCGTTGTTGGCGCCGGCGCCGTTGGGATAAATCACATCAAAAACCGTTTCTCCGTCCTTGATGAGAATCAATTTTCCGTCCACCACATCGCCGGATCCGGCTTGGGTAATATCGATGGGCTGGTCGGTAGAAGGATCGGTGGAAGAATCGGCGGAAGGATCAGTTTGTTCCGCCGAAGAACCGGCGCCGTTATCGCAAGCGGCGAGGAACGCGGTCATCAAAAGCAGGGCGAGAAGCAGAGGCAAAAACTTTTTCATAGATCGTGTCTTCTTTCCATAGAATATCGTCAAGACCGCTCCGACAGAACAAGCACAACATCACGGCGCGGGGAGCGTCTTTGAGTTATTATATCATAAACGCCCTGTCTTGTAAAGGGCAAGCGCTCCATTTTCTGTAGGATTCGGCGAAAAAAATCAGGAGACGCCTTCTTGCGTTGTGCATGTTGCCTATATTTTTACTCTTGCTTTGTTGAATTTGACAGAAAGTGCTCTTCCCCGGCCATTGAAAAAGCCGCGCCGTCAGGAATTTTTCCTGACGGCGCGGCTTATGAGATCAAACCTCAAGCCAATAGGATGATTAAGAGGATCGCGATGCCGGCCGCGAGCCAAAGGCCGCCCGTCACCGCCAGCGCATACCAATGTTTGGGATAGCCCCACTTTTGAACGCGGGGCAGTAAAAGCCCGGCAATCAGGGGCGCGAGGGGCAGAACAATGCCGATGAGAATGACCGCGACGCGTAAGGAAGTGAGGGGACGGGAGAGCGTCTGACCGTCGGAGGCCATCACCGTCAGAGCCAAAAGCCCCAAAAGCAGCAGGCAGAGACACCCAAAAACCAGATACCGATAAAACCGTTTCATACAGGCGCCTCCTTAATTCAGGTTGAGCTTACGCTCTAACAGATGCTGTGTCAGAAAATACGCCGTCAGAGCCAGCGTTGCCATAAGCATCACCGTCAAAAAGAGCGCCAGCGCAATCAGGCCGAACAGACCCTGAGAAGAGAGATGCGCCTCAAGATAGGGCATCGCCCGCTCAAAGCCGGTAATACTCACCGACAGCAGGAAAGAACTCAAAAAAGACAACGCGCCATTCACAAGATAGTAAATCCCGAGCGCGGCAAGCACTTTGTGTTTTCTTGCCACCACCGCGCCCTGCGTGATGCAGAAATAAATGAGCGAGGTGGACAGAATCCCAAACCCGACGAGAATCAACAGCCCTTCCAAAAGATAAAGGATCGTCCAGGCGCCCACCGTCTGCCAAAGGGCGCCGATGCTTTCGCCGATCGATTCAAACATTTTGAACGCAAAGAGAAAAGCGCCGTCATCGACATCGGGAACGATCAGCGAAATCAGGGTCAGGCAGGCGAAGAGCAGCACCGCTTCCAGCCCCAAAAAGATCAGGGCATTGACGGTTTTGGAGAGGAGCAGCTTTTTGCGGCTCACCGGCAGGGTGAAGGTAAGATAGCCTTCATCGGAAAAGAAGTGCTGGTAAAAGCGCAGGTAAACCACAAGCGGCGTCATCATGGTCGAAATCACCACCACCGCCAAGGAAGCGACGGTAATGAGCGCGGCGAACACGCGAAACATGACAAACCCGCCGTCGGTATAGAGGAGAAAACGCAACAGGAGCGAACTGACCGTCGTCAGCCCCAGCGCCGTGACCGCCAGAATCCACCAAAAACGCCATACCGAGTGAAAATCGTATTTCAGAAGCTTCTTGAACATCTGAACACCTCCCGGAACAAATCATCCAGCGTTTTGCCTTCTTTGACCCGCGTCTTTTTGGCGTCGCCGGCCATGAGGATCCGGCCGCCGAAGCCGAGAAAAGCAAATTCGTCGAGTACAGGCTCGATATCGTAGATCAAATGGGTTGTGATCACCACGGTGGCTTCCTTATTATAGTTGCCGATGATGGTCTTTAAGATATAGTCCCGCGCGGCGGGGTCGACGCCGGCAATGGGTTCATCCAGAAGATAGAGCTTTGCCTTGCGCGCCATCACCATGATGAGCTGTACCTTTTCTTTGGTTCCCTTGGACAGCGTTTTCAGCCGGGCGGTGGGGTCAACGCCCAATTCCTTCAACATTCTGTGGGCGGCGTCGGCATCAAAGTCGCTGTAGAAATCGGAAAAATAGAGGATGAGATCCTCCACCTTCATCCAGGTATTGAAATAGGTGCGCTCGGGCAGATAGGAAATAAAGGCATTGGTCGCCTCGCTCTGCGGCTGGCCGCAGATGACGATCTCGCCGCCGTTCGGCACCAAGAGGCCGCACACCAATTTCATCAGCGTTGATTTGCCGCATCCGTTGGGGCCGAGCAAGCCGATGATCTTTCCGGGCGCGAGCGAGCAGTTAAAATCTTCCAGCACCGGCAGGCCGGGAACATAACTCTTGGAAAGATGCCGACAAACAAGGGTGGGTTCGTTCATAGAAAAACCTCCTTCAAAACGAATAAGTAAGGAAACGCGGCCGCTTCTCTGTTATAGCGAAGAAGCGGATGCCTGCTCTCTGCGGAACTTCTCTTTTAAATAGAGATAATCAAACAGAATATCATCAAAAACGAAATAGCGGAAGATTTTATGCACCCGGCTGACCTGCCACTGCTTGATGTTGTCGGTGTGAGGGTAAGGGAGCCAGAAAAGGCGCTTGGAAAAATGGCGCACCACCGTGTGTTTGTGGAGAAACTTCTGATCGTTGAATTTCTGGGGCAGGAGTTTCTTTTTTGTGGTCGAGCGGATCAGGGCGCTTTGGTCGGCAAAAAGGAGCTTTTTGCGCTTGATCCATTCTCTGGCTTTGGCAAAGATGCCGGTCTTTCGCATATACGCGAGATTGAAGAGCAGTACGCCGGCGTTGATATAGTGGGGATGGATGAGATATTTGCCGTAATGATCCCGGGCGGCGGCATATTCCACGCCCGAAACATCGATATCATAGAGCAGATGAATGTCCCGATTGAACATGATATCGGCATCGAGATACAAAAGTTTGTCGGGCAGGCCGGGCAAGCGGTCGGCAAACAGGCGGATCAGCGTATAGGGGGAGCAATAGGCGCCTTCATTGGGACAGCCGGCAAACTCCTGCATATAAAGAGCCGTGACATCGATTTTTTCAATGTGGGTGTCTTCGTGATAGACCCGCAATTCCCGCGCGAGAAAAGCGATCTGTTCATCGGAAATGGGGCGGTAATTCTCTTTCAAGTGCGAAACATCCATGGTGAGGATATAGACATTTACAGGCTCTTTCAGTTGACTGCGCCGGAGGATAGAGAGCATACAGGTCAAAATCCCGTCAAAGACGCCGGTGTTGCCGGCAAAAAGCAGGTTAATCATGCACATCCTCCCGATTCGCCCCGGGATCTTTGTCTTCCCGTGGGCGGTATTCGATCACGGTTACCGTGGAGCGCTTGCTCCGCTGACACATCGCCTCATAGACCTGATTGCGAAGCTCGTTCCGGCGTTCATTGACCGGAAGCGCCGTATCCGGGAAAAAGGGGCCGTCCACATAGGTGACGATCTTCGGCTTTTTGCCGAAGCGGCGCTTTTGGTAGGTGTTGGTAAAGGAGAAAGAAGGCAGGCCGTATTTCACCGGATAGTGAAAGGACTTGTCGGAAAAGGGGCGGATGCCGGTATAATAGGGCCAGATATGCGCCT
>CANQXN010000114.1 GCA_947627815.1 uncultured Clostridia bacterium
GTTAAACATTCATCTTCGGGAGGTTTAGCGACTGTCATGTCGCAAAATATAATTAACTCAGGGGGCGTAGTGTACGGAGCTTCATATACGACGGATTTCAAAGGTGCGGAATATATCAGGGTGGATTCGTTACCGGAATTGGACAAACTGGGAGGCTCAAAATATATTAAGGCAAAATTCGGGGGGGGGTACTAGATCTTTTAGCAAATGATATTAGTTCTGGTAAAAAAGTGCTGTTTATTGGATTGCCTTGCGATATAGGATTAATAAAAAAATATCTGAAAAAGCGCAACATAGAATCTTGCGATTTTATAACCGTGGATCTGATTTGCTATGGCCCTACCTATCCGAGTGTGGCGGAACAGTATATCGACACGCTTGAGAAAAAGTTTCATTCTCATATTAATGATTTTTCTGTCAGATATAAAAAACCATATTGGACGCCGCCATATTTATATGCACATTTTGATAACGGCAAAGTTTATTGTATGCCATTCTATTCAACCGATTACGGCGTGGCGTTTTCAAAAATGTCATTGTCTAAATGTTACAATTGTGATTTCAAAGGTGATAATCATACATCTGATATTACCATCGGGGATTATTGGGGCGCGGAGAACTCAGATATTGGTTATAACAAATATGGAACATCAATTGCGTTTGTTCACAGCGAGTGTGGGAAAAATTTTATAGAATCCCTGAAAGAAGATTTTCATTTGTATAGCGCGGATGCAAAAAAGGCGCTTGACAATAATCCGGCGTATTCCGCCTCTATAAATAGAAACGCAAAATCTGATGTGTTCAAAGAATATTTTAATAAATATGGCTTAAAAAGAGCAGTAAAAAAGACTTCCAGCGTTAAAACAAAAATCGGCCGGATTATCCCATTAAGAGTAAAGAAGATGTTAAAGAAAATACATAAATGAATGTTTCCAATGGAGAGATGTTATGATTTATTTGCTCCTTGTACTTGTGTGTCTCATGTTATTACCTCTTGTACTGTTTTTTTGCGGTTTGTTTGTATGTGCGCTTTATGCAAGAATTCAAAAACGCAAAGGTGTTCCCCATGCGGGGGGGGGGTACAGGATTATCTCATAATTCTTTGGCTCGCTCACCGAGACATAAACGGCACGCGGTTTTCACGGGGTTAAAATCTTACTTAGATGGGTTATGTTGGTATTATTCAATTTTAATCGGGCGGATTCCGTCAAACCACATCAGAAAATATTTGATGAAACATTGCTTTTGCATGAAGCTGTCCAAAAAAGCAGTATTGTACGGAGGGTTTCAAATTCGGTCGCCTTGGAATATCGAAGTCGGTGATAGCGTGATTGGGTATGGCGCATTACTTGATGGAAGAAGCGGCATACGGATAGACGATCATGTTTGTCTTGCGGTAGGTGTTTCAATTTATACATTGCAGCATGATGTTAACGACGAACATTTCGCTGTGAATCAAAAAGGCGGATCGGTTGAAATCGAGAAATACGCGTGGATCAGCTCGCATACCACGGTTCTTCCCAAAGTACATGTGGGCGAGGGTTGTGTATTGGCCGCCGGCGGAATTGCCACCAAGAATTTGGAGCCGTATGGAGTATACGCCGGTATACCCGCGAGAAGAATATCTGAAAGAAATCGTTGCTTACACTATACCGTTGGAGATACTTACTGCCATTTTTATTAAAATTATTGATAAAGCGGGAAAAAAGCAATAAAAGCCAGCTTGAAACAGGAGCCTGCCAATATCACCGGAGGCGTGTGGCGCTTTTTTCAACGCCTCACTTACAACCATGGTCGTGGAACTATTATGGCCAAGTTGGGTTGCAGCCGATGTTTTTCAAACTTTAATGATAAAAAACACATGGGGATACAATATATAAAATTCCATATGGCTGTATTCGATCATAAAATTTTGATTTGTACATAGTAACAGGAGGTCTAAATGATTATCACCAAAACGCCGTTTCGAATGTCTTTTTTCGGCGGCGGTACAGATATGGAAGATTTTTTTAAAGAAAATGGCGGCGCCGTTATATCTACCACATTTGATAAATATTGTTATGTAAATGTTCGTCATTTGCCTCGCTTTTTTGATTATACATCTGAATTTTCCTATTCAAAAATCGAACGCGTGCAGGAAATCGATGAAATTCAGCACCCCGCGATTCGAAACGCCATGAAAATGCTCGATATGCATGAAATACGCCTTACATATGAAGCGGATCTTCCGGCTCGTTCTGGACTCGGGACAAGCAGTTCTTTTGCTGTCGGAATGTTGAATGCTTTTTATGCGTTAAAAGGGAAATATGCGGATAAGAGAAAACTGGCGGATGAGGCAATATATCTCGTACGGGTGCTATGTGGGGAAGCCGGCGGGTGGCAGGATCAGATCGCCGCGGCCTTCGGCGGATTTAATCGCATTAATTTCAATACCGATGGATACGAAGTTCTCCCCGTTATTATCTCGCCAGACAGAAAACAAAGATTGAATGATAATTTGTTGATGTTTTTTACTGGCTTTACTCGTTTTTCATCCGAGATACAAAAGGTAAACAATGTGTCTGTAGAAGAAAAAAGAAATCAATTACGAGAAATGTACGCATTGGTTGATGACGCAGAAAAGGTTTTGACAGATTCTATGGCTGATTTGGATGATTTTGGGCGCTTGCTTGATCATACATGGAATTTAAAAAAACAAACCGGTTCAAAAATTTCGACCGGAAGCATAGATGCTTTCTATGAGAAAGGAATTAAGGCGGGCGCTCTTGGCGGCAAACTTCTCGGGGCGGGCGGTGGAGGTTTCCTGATTTTTTATGTTCAGCCGGAATATAGGGAATCTGTTATGAATGCCATGAAAGAATTAATGTATATACCATTCTCCTTTGAAACGGGCGGAACAAGAGTTATCCATTATACACCGGAAGCCTATATTCCTCGATAAAGTATGGCGGGAGGCTAAAATATGAAAGCTGTGATAATGGCCGGTGGCAAAGGAACTCGAATATCCTCTATCGCAAGAGATATTCCTAAACCCATGATTAAGCTTGGTGATATGCCGGTATTGGAACACGAGATTATGTGTTTAAGAAATCAAGGGTTTAAAGATTTGATTATTACTGTCAGTTATCTTGGACACATTATTATGGATTATTTCGGAGACGGAAGTAAAGTGTCTCCGGTCACGGGCGAGCCGTTTGATGTTCATATCGAATATTATATGGAGGAGCAACCCCTCGGTAATGCCGGAGCGTTATTTAAAATCAAAGATAAACTGACAGAAGATTTCTTACTTCTCAATGCTGATGTGGTGTTTGATATCAACTTTAATCGGTTCGTTGATTATCATAGGAAAAAAGGAGGATTGGTCACTCTTTTTACACATCCGAATAGTCATCCTTATGATAGCGCTTTGATTATTTCAAATGCGAATGGCGAAGTTGAGCAATGGATTTCCAAGGAGGATGAGCATCCGAAATATTATCGAAATCGTGTGAACGCAGGATTGCATATTCTTTCGCCAAGAGTATTGAATTGCAAAATCAATACACCTAAAATTGATTTAGATCGCCAACTTTTAAAACCGCTTGCAGGCACGGGTAAGATGTTTGTATATGATAGCCCTGAATATGTAAAAGACATGGGTACTCCCGACCGTTACGAAGTGGTGTGCCGTGATTTCAAAAACGGCCTAGTGCGCGACAAAAATTTAAAACAAAAACAAAAAGCCATTTTTCTCGACCGTGACGGAACAATTAATAAGTATGTTGGCTTTTTGCGCAATATAGATGAATTTGAATTAATAGACGGTGTTTCCGATGCTATAAGAGTTATTAATGATAGTGGTTATCTTGCCATAGTCGTTACCAATCAACCCGTGATTGCCCGCGGCGAGATAACTTTTAGAGAACTCAATGAAATCCACAATAAAATGGAAACGCTGTTGGGCTTTAATGGGGCATATGTTGACGGCATCTATTTTTGCCCGCATCACCCGCATAAAGGTTATGATGGTGAAGTGCCGGAACTGAAGTTTGATTGCGAATGTCGAAAACCCAAACCGGGAATGCTTTTGCAAGCAGCTGAAAATTTTAATATTGATTTATCACAATCATGGATGATTGGCGATAGCGAAAATGATATTCTTGCAGGCAAGGCGGCAGGATGTAAAACGGGATTACTGGGAAGTGGACAATACGGGCAAAATATCACGAACACTTCATTGATGCGGCTGTTGAAATTAATAATTTAATAAGGAAAAGTAAAATGTTAGAAAAAAGAATAGAAGACCATCTTGATTTGCTTGTAGAACGCTATCCTGTTCTTCAAAGTGTCAAAAAGGAAATGGCAAAGGCATATTCCATGATTGCGGATTGTTATCAAAATGGCGGGAAACTCTTGATTGCGGGCAACGGCGGTTCGGCGGCGGACGCAGAACACATCGTTGGAGAACTTATGAAGAGTTTCGTGTTAGAACGAAAAGTCAAAGATGATTTTGCGGAAAAACTGCTTTCTGTTGATTCCGATTTTGGCGGTAAACTTGCAAAAAATCTGCAAGGCGCTTTGCCCGCTATTGCGCTTGACGGTCATATGTCGCTCTCTACGGCGTATATGAACGATTGCGAACCGCTTCTTTGTTTCGCGCAGCAAGTAAATGGATATGGTAACGCGGGAGATGTTTTTTTGGGTATTTCTACTTCCGGTAATAGCAAGAATGTTCTGTATGCCGCGATTGTTGCGCGAGCCAAAAACATGAAAGTTATTGGTCTTACCGGAGAGAAGGAAAGCAGATTGTCCGCGTTAGCAGATGTGTGTGTAAAAGCTCCACAGAGCGAAACATATATGGTGCAAGAATTACATTTGCCTATTTATCATTGCTGGTGTTTAATGTTAGAAGATAAATTTTTCGGAGAGAAAAATCGGTAAAGACGCTTGCCTTAACTGCTGATCCCGGACACCGGATGTTTCGCCGCTTGCGTTTGGCCAAGTCCAATTAACTACATATACTCTATCTGGCTACACAAGGTCTACTGCACAAAAAACACCTGCACGATACAAATACAATAGAGGCTTGGCGTTTGAATCAAGTGCGTTTGGGCAATGGCTTGGTATCCCACTATGATTACTTACTTAGATGAGGAAAATATTACAATTTATGCGCCGGCCATACAATGGGTGGCAAGCGGCAAAATATTGTTGACGAAGATTATAACGATAGATTCTATATATAATTTGGACACCTCAAATATTGGCCAAGTACTTGCGTTGGGGTAAAAAAGCAATATGTTGATAATACAAGTTTCAAAGTTATTATGATAGCACAGTTTGTCAGAACGATTCGAGTGTCTGGAAGCATTCCAGGCACTTTTTATAGATCGGAGCCGAAAGGCTCCCCCCAACCTTTTTATCGTGAACCTACAGGGTTCTTGCTCTGATGCGCTACAATAAAATGTATGGAGAATGCCAATGAAAAAATCGGCCCGTCTGTTGATAAGAGACGACGAAGCAATACCGAATGTTTTGTACAGAAGCGTTTGACTGTCTGAGCAGCAATCTTGCACATTGCCGGCAATTTCAAGAAAAAGAAACAGATGATTTTTAATCCTACACAAAAAATAACTACATATGTATGTGATAAAATGATATGACCCAAAAGAGAGAGAAGATCCACCTTGGGTATGGTATAATTAAG
>CANQXN010000115.1 GCA_947627815.1 uncultured Clostridia bacterium
GACTTGGCAGAAGACGGCATGACCATGGTGATCGTCACCCACGAAATGGGCTTTGCCCGCGAGGTGGCGACGCGCGTTCTCTTTATGGATGACGGCCAGATCGCGGAAGAAGGCAGTCCCGACGAGATCTTCAATCACCCGCAAAACGACCGCCTCCAGGATTTTCTCTCCAAAGTCTTGTAATAAAAAACGCCGGTACAGGCAAGTTCAACCCGCCTGTACCGGCTTTCTTATCCCCTTATCCCCTTTTTAAAGCTTTCCGAAGGGATACGGGGGAACCCCTTTCTCAAAAGGGTTCCTCCACGCTCCCCTTTTTCCCTTTTTTAAAGTTTTCGGAAGGGGTGTGGGGGAACCCTTTCTCAAAAGGGTTCCCCCACACGCTCCCCTTGTCCCCTTCTTAAAGTTTTCGGAGGGGGTACGGGGGAACCCCTTTTTCAAAAGGGTTCCCCTGCGTCCCCCGATGTAGCCTCGTCAAATTCCTGTTCCAAAGCGTCCTGGAGCCGTTTTAAAAGCGCGGGCGCCTTGCCGCCCACCGGGCAGCCGTCGATCGAGGAAGCGGCAAGACAGAGAGAGCCGACCGAAGAAACGATCACCTCGTCCGCCGCCATCAGCTCCGAAAGACTGAAAGGACGCACCTCCACCGGGACGCCGAGACGCTTGCACATGGCGATGGTGTGAGCGCGCTGAATGCCCGGGAGCATCCATTGATCCTCCGGCGGGGTGATGTAACTGCCGTTTTTCAAAAAGCCGATGTTGCTGCGGGAACACTCGGTCACGCGGCCGCTTCGGTGCAGGACGCACTCGTCCGCCCCGGCGCGGAAGGCCTCGGTAGCGGCCATCGTACCCGCCAATAGATTCAAAGTCTTGATGTGGCAAAGCGAATGGCGCAAATCGGGCAGAGAGATCAGCTTGATCTTTTTGTAGGTATCCCGAATCGGCATGGGCTGAATTGCCACCCATAAATTCGAGGCAAGCCCGCTTTCGTAAATGTGCGCGCGGGGCTGGGTGCCGCGCGAGATTTGCCAGTAGACAAAACTCTCATCATCGTCCACCCGCTTCACCAGATCGGATAGCAGAGCGATCATCTCGTCCTTCGTGCAGGGCGGGGCGATGTCCAGCGCCTGACAGCCCGATAAAATGCGTTCCACATGTTCGGGCAGCCGCGCTATGATGTGGCGGCGGGCGTATGCGGAATCGTAAACGCCGTCTCCGAAGGAGCAGGCGCGGTCGTTCATAGGCACGAGAATCTTGTCAAGCTCATCGATCTGCCCGTTGTAGTAGCCCAAAGTTTTCATGGAACAGGGGTCCTTTCATGTAAAATGATGAAGAATCTCAAAAAATGAGTACCGCCGGAAACGCGGGCCGCGCGATACAGTTACAGTATAGCACAAAAACAGGGAGCGCGCAAGGAATCGGGGGGATTTTTTGTAAAAAAAGATGCTTTTCCCGCCGAAAGCGGTCCCGGGACTTGCTTTTTTTGCCGCCGTATGATAAAATAAAAAATAAGTCTTTTTTGTAAAAAAAAGATTTTTTGCAAAAAGACAAAAAGGAGATGCCTTATGGAAACATCGAAAACCGTGGCGATATCCGCCGAAACAACCGTTGACCTGACCCCCGATCTTCTCGCCGCTTATGACATTCATACGATGCCCTTTCAGATCCTCTTGGGGGAGGAGTGCCGCAACGACGGAGAAGTCACCTCCCAAGAAATCATCGCGTTTGTCGACAGAACCAAAGTGCTGCCCCGTACGGCGGCGCCGAATGTGGAAGCCTATACCGCCTATTTTTCCGCCCTTGTCGAAACTTACGGTTCGGTGGTGCATTTCTGCCTGTCCAAAGAGATGAGCGGCGCCTATAATAACGCCTGCCTCGCGGCCAAGACCTTGGAAAATGTCTATGTCATCGATTCCCGCACCTTGTCCACCGGCATCGCGCTCTTGACGATTTATGCCGCCAAACTCGCCGCCACGGGGCTTGACGCCAAAGAAGTGGCGGAAAAAGCCGCCGCCCGCGTGCCGGCGGTGCAGGCAAGCTTTGCCCTAAAACGGGTGGACTACCTCTATAAAGGCGGCCGCTGTTCGGCGCTCGCGCTCTTCGGCGCCAACCTCATGAAAATCTGCCCGCAGATCATCGTCAAGGACGGCCAGATGATCGCCGGCAAGAAATATCGCGGCTCGTTTGATAAAGTGGTGGACGCCTATTGCAAAGATACGCTGGCGGCCTTCTCCACGCCGGATTTGGAGGAAGGCTTTGTCACACTGTCCACCGCCGACCCCGAAGTCATCGAAATCGCCGTCCGCCATATGAAAGAAGCGGGCTTCCGCCATGTGCATGTGACCTACGCCGGCGGCACCATTACCAGCCATTGCGGGGAAAACTGCCTCGGTATTCTCTATCTCAACGACGGGCCGTCGAAGTAAAAGAGGCGGCCTCCCCGCCCCGACCGCAAAAAGGGGGAGCGGGGAGAGCGCGCCGGTTTTCTTGCACTCGTGCCGATTTAACTCGTTCCGAGTTAGATCGTTCCGATTTACACCGTGCCGGTGACGGTGAGGGTCGCGGTGCCGGGGACAACGGTATAAGCGCCGGTCGCGGGGTCCTGCGTCACTGTCGCGGCGGGGACGGTGATTTTGCCCGCCACGGTGGTAAACTCGCCGGTGAAGGTGTTGTAGGTGTAGTCGGTCGTCTCGGTCCAAGCGGCGCCGTTGAAGGTCACCGTAAGGTCGGTCAGAATGGGATCAAAGCTGTCGCGGATCACCGCGTTTTCCGTCTCGGTGGCGGGCTGGTTGCCGTAGTTCTGCACCAAGAAGGTGTAGGTGATCGGCTGGTTGTCGCTCACCGTGCTGGGGTTCACCGCTTTGGTGATCGTAAGCGACGGTTCGCTGACGGCGGTGACGGTTTCGGACGCCGTGACCGGCGAGGTGATGCCGGCGCCTGTCACATTGACGGTGTTGGTGACGGTGCCACCCTCCGCTGGCGATGCGTATTCGTTGAGCGTGACCTGATAGACCAAAATGGCGTTGCCGCCGGCCGGCAGGCTGATGCCGGTGACAGTCATCGGGGGACCCGGCGTCACGGTGGGGGTCGCTTGCAGAACGCCGTTCACATAATAGCGCAAAGACCCGTCCGCATAGGCCGAAGGGACAACCGCCACGCCGCTGGCACTGTTCGCGCCCAAATCGTCGGTCACGGTGAGGCCGGTGAGGGCGACGCCGCTATTGGTGATGCCGACGACATAAGTGATCGTATCATCGGCGCGGTAAGTGTCCAAAAGCGCGGTTTTGGATACCGAAACCGCTTCTACAATCTCGCCGGTGACGATGTTGGAGTTGACAACATTCGTGCCGTAAGAGAGCGTTGCCTGGTTGGTAAAGGTAGCCATCTTCTTACTCCTTTGTTTTGATAAAATAGGGGGCGAGAACAGGGCGGACAGGGAACGGGAGGAAACGAAACCCCGCGTCCGCCCCGCCTCACTGACAGTGTATGCCGCATTCCCCTTTCCGGTCATGAAAAGGAAGAGCGTCCGAAGAAAGAAGAACGATTGACAGAGAGATGAAATTGACAGATATCGGCGCGGTCAAAGCGCTCATGGGCGAAAACGCCTTTAAAAAGCAGTACGGACAGAATTTTCTCATCAGCGAAAGCGTCCCCCGCCGGATCGCTTCGCTGGGGCTACCCCCCAAAGCCCGCGGCAAGCGCCGGGGGTGCCTCGAAATCGGCCCCGGCATCGGCACGCTCACGCGGGCGCTTGCCGAAGAAGCCGACCGGGTCGTGGCGGTGGAGATCGACGAAAGCCTCCTGCCCATTTTGGCGGTCACACTCGCCGATTACCCGCATGTGACGGTGATTCAGGGCGACGCCATGAAACTCGATCTTGCCGCCCTCGTGAAAGAACACTTTGCCGACTGCGACAGCGTGGCGCTCTGCGCCAATCTGCCCTATTATATCACCTCGCCTTTGCTCATGAAGATTCTGACCTCCGGCGCGCCCCTCTCTTCTGTCACGGTGATGGTGCAAAAGGAAGTGGCGCAGCGGCTGACCGCCTCGGCGGGACAGGCGGCTTACGGCGCGATCACCGCCGCCGTGGCCTATTACGGCAAGGTGAGCCGGCTCTTCGAGGTGCCGGCGGGCTGTTTTATGCCCAAACCCAAAGTGGATTCCGCCGTCGTGAAAATCGAGCTGTATCCCGCCCCGCCGGTCGATGCCGACCGCGAACTTCTCTTTCGGGTGATCAAAGGCGCTTTTGCCCAAAGGCGCAAAACATTGGCCAATTCCTTGACGACGGCCTTTCCCCACATCCCGCGCTCTACTCTTGCCGAGGCGATCGTTTCCTGCGGCTGGGACGCCAACATTCGCGGCGAGGCGCTTTCCCTTGCCGATTTTGCCGCTCTCGCCAACGCCTTGGCCAATGCTACGGCAAAAGCGGGACTTTAAAAGACACAACATAAAAAGCACAGCCTTCGAAAAAGACTGTGCTTTTCTTTTTTCGGCGGTTTTGCTTGCAAAAAAGGCGGGGGAGAAAGAAGGTTTCTTTCTCCCCCGCCTACGGTTTTTACAACCTTTGGGGTTTTCAATTACGCTTTCTTCTTCCGCACGACCATCACAACGGCCACGGCCACGGCGGCAAGCGCCACAACGGCGATGACAACGATGAGAACGATCGTACCGGCGGAAGGACCGGATTCTTCCAAGCCTGCGGCGGCGTTGTTCAACGCGGTCAGGGCAGCGTCGACTTCCGACTGCAAGGCATCGGGATTGTTGAGTACCGACTGCGCCTTAGCCAGCGCTTCCTGCAAAGCGGTCCAGGTTTCGGGCGTGTAATCCTCTTCTTTGAAGGTTCCGACATCCGTCACCTTTTCGGCAAGCGCGGTATTGGTAGCCGGCTTGACGAGAGCGGCAAGGGCGTCGGTCAGAGCCTTGGCGGCGGCATCGACATCGGCCTGGACGGCGTCGGCGTTGGCGTTCACCGTCTTGGCGGCGGCGAGGGCGTCGGCAACAGCTTTCCAGCTGGCGGCGGTGTAATCCGCTTCGGTGAGCTTCTCGGCGTCAGCGATGGCCTTGTTCAGGTTGGTCTTGTCGCCGCGCTTCACGAGGGCGGCAAGGGCGTCGGTCAAGGCTTTTGCGGCGGCATCCACTTCAGACTGGATGGCGTCGGCGTTGGCGTTCACCGTCTTGGCGGCGGCGAGGGCGTCGGCAACGGTCTTCCATGTCGCGGTGGTGTAATCGGCCTCGGTGAGTTTTTCAGCGTCGGCGATCGCGTTGTTCAAAGCGGTCTTGTCGCCGCGCTCTACCAGAGCGGCAACCGCGTCGGTCAAAGCCTTCGCGGCGTCGTCAACCGTCTTTTGCACGGCGTCGACATCGTCAGCCACAGCCTTGGCGGCTTCGAGTGCCTCGGCAACGGTCTTCCATGTCGCAGTGGTGTAATCGGCCTCGGTGAGTTTTTCAGCGTCGGCGATCGCGTTGTTCAAAGCGGTCTTGTCGCCGCGCTTTACGAGGGCGGCAAGGGCGTCGGTCAAGGCTTTTGCGGCGTCGTCAACCGTCTTTTGCACGGCGTCGACATCGTCAGCCACAGCCTTGGCGGCGGCGAGGGCGTCGGCAACAGTCTTCCATGTCGCGGTGGTGTAATCGGCCTCGGTGAGTTTTTCAGCGTCGGCGATCGCGTTGTTCAAAGCGGTCTT
>CANQXN010000116.1 GCA_947627815.1 uncultured Clostridia bacterium
GGTCGATTTCGACCAGTTTAAAAAAGCGGACACGCCACGGCGCGGGCAAGCACGGAAAACCCCATCGTAAACTGGTCGATTTCGACCAGTTTAAAAAAGCGGACACGCCACGACGCGGGCAAGCATGGAAAACCCCATCGTAAACTGGTCGATTTCGACCAGTTTTGAAGTGAAAGACTTTTTCGCCTTTTTTGTGTATTTTATGACTGCTTTTTTCATTGCCGGCTCATTTCGTGCAAATAATGCCTTGAAAAAGGTGCCGTTTCGTGCAAGTAATGTCCAAAAAAAGGTGTCATTTCGTGCAAGTAATTCAGATAAAAAAGCCTGAAACGGTGCAAGTAATGAAAAAGCCGGACGGAAACCGTCCGGCTTTTTGGTTGTTATAGGGAATAATAGGGGGGATTAGTTGTTGCCACCAACAAGTTTGTAGAGGCAGAAGTCTTGCTGTGTAGTTTTATCATAGTGACGGAATATATATCCTTGAGCTGTGTTATTGTAAGCAAGATAATTGGTTGCTTTAATATTAACGGTATCTTTCAAAAAATCGGTGCCATTTTGGTGCTTACCTGCTTCAGCATGGAAGGTAAATGTATATTCCGATCCAGTACCATTTCTTATCAGGTCACCCTTGGTATCAAGAAGATAAGTTCCGTCTTTAATCTGAATCTTGAACTTATTATTTCCGCAGTCGATAAGTGTAACGACCAAGGCGTATGCATCTTCGGAATATTCAATCACACCATCAGTAATGGTAAAAGATTTCGAGTTAGAATTTTTTGTGCCACCTTTACCTTTACCCAAAATTGCATCCATAACATAGCCAGTTGTTGCATTTTCTTCCCAAACAAAGAGATATTCTCCTGCAACAATTTCGCCTTGCGAGGTTACTTTCTTAAACTGCTTTACAGTAGGTTCTTCAGGTTCAACAGCTTTTTCGAAGTAGGCGTAAAGCGTCACATCCTGCGTGATGGGCGTTTTGAAGTCGAATTTTTCTTCAAATACCTCATTGTCTTTAAACCAACCTTTAAAGTCAAAGCCGGTTTTTATAGGTGCGGTAGGCTCGGTGGCAGTTTTTCCCTCTTTCACCGTCTGCGTGTCATAGATATCCGTTCCGTTCATGAAGGTCACGGTGTGAGTAGTCACTTCGGGTTCAAGAGTGCCAACTAAACGATACAGGCAGGGCATGTGATAATTATTAGAATCGCCTGTAATCGTTGTGTTCTTATAAAAGCGGAATCTGTTGTTAGTATTACCCGATTGACTATTGAAAGCAAGTGTTGTCTTTCCATCAGGCGCCCCAATTTTAACTGTACCGTCCGGCTGAACCTCAAAAGTCAAAGTAACAGCAGTTCCGTTGGTAGTTGTAAGTCCGTTGTTTTCACCAGTCTTTGAGTTGCAGAGATACCCGCCCTCTGTCTTTATGGTACAGCTTTTACCATCCTCCGCAATAGTAATGGTAACAACATAATAATCAGCATCATACGCGATGATACCACCATCAATGGCCACATCCACATGGTTGCCTCCGGCATCAACACCGGTAAAGATGTATGCTTCGAGGGCTTTGGTATCGGTATTTGTATTCTCATAAACAATCAAATACTGTCCACCGGACACAAGATCTTCCGACTTTGTCACTTTCTGGAACTGCTTATAAAGGGGTTCAGGGGGAGTTTCTCTGTCTTTGAAGTGAGCATAGATTGTCACATTTCCCGTAATGGGTGTATCAGCGGTGAATTTGGTGTCACCGTCGACTTCGGTATACCAGTCGTCAAAATCTTTTCCCTTCATCGCAGGGTCAACAGCAGGCACGGTAGCGGTTTTGCCATTTACCACAGTCTGTCTGGCATAAATGGCGGCACCGTTCATAAAGGTCACGGTGTGCGTGGTATACTCGGCTTTCTCATTCAGCTTATAGAGTGTGAGATTCGCTGTATTTCCGGCGTCTTCAGCAAAATACATAAATTTGGGGCTTTGGGTGTTGTACCGCAAGTAGTTTAGCGCGTGCGTTGTATCCTCAACGACAACCGTACCGGTTTTGCTGTCCACCGTGAAGGAATGTTTAACAGGCGTGAAGCTTGTTTGATATACGCTTTTTGTACCCTCGTCAACGGCTTCCCCGCCCTGCAGGTAAAGACCGTTGGGAAGCTGAATCGCATAGCCGCCGTCACAAGACACAAGTTTCACAAAATACTGTCCGGCTTCTTCAACATAGAGACCCGCTTCGTCAAACGGAAACTCCACCGCATTGAAAGAATCTACAACAGCAGAATTCAATACAATATTTCTGTCCTCGTTACTATAAGCAAAGAGATAATAGCCTTCGCCGATGTCGTTCTGCGAGGTCACTTTCTGAAATACGCCTTGAGTCAAGGATTCGATAGGTTTATCTCTTTTGATGCAATAGACATATTCGCTGCCGTTGGCTGCAAACTCAAGCGTGCCTTGGTCGTCTTTCACAAAATTCTTGATATAGCCGTTGACCGTGATGACTTCGCCTACTTGAATGCAGGGATTGATGAGAACATTATCAGCGATACTGAGTGTATAAACAAGGATTTCTTTGCTTTCGTCTTTTTCGTCGACAATGGTAACTTGCTCGTAATAAGTCTTATCTGATTCTGCCGGCGTTGATACAATGGATTTGACCTTGCCCTTACAAGTATATTTCTTTGAACTTGTCGAAGTTTTCGTTGTCTTGCTCAGCTCGGCAATTTCGTCAACCGCCAAAAGTTCGCTGACGGTATAGGTTTTATCGGTAGGGAGTTCAGCGCAAAAGCCGATATCCATTGTCTCGGTTTCTTCGCCGGTTTTCATGGTCAGCGTGGCGTTCACCGACTTTGTGCCATAAGGAACGCTTGTCACAACCACGCCGAACAGGACATTGTCTGTTGCGGCTGTGTAGATATCCCCGTCCGCTTTGATACTGCGATAGATGCCTTTGACATCGATGGCTTTGGACGCCACCGCCGTTCTTTCCCCGGTGATGAAGGCTACTTGAATGGAAGCTGTGTTGCACTTATTCATCGTGTCAAGAGGGGCAGCCACAACGATACGGGCGCTAAAGTTACCGGCGTCTTCCTTGAACTGCACAAACGCCGTGCGTTTGTCAACCTTATCAAGGGTCTGGGTTGTTCCGCTTTCGGTGCCGGCGTCCGCGGCGAACACGGCAAGGCCGGTGACCAGCGCGGCGGCAAGCATACAAAAGACGAGAATAAAGGCTGTAAACTTTTTCACAACAGGATCCTCCGTTTTTTTCTTTCTCATTTTTTAAAATGGTGGAAATGTCGGGCCGATTGTTAAGTTTATTGCTAAGCTTATTGTAACATCTTTTCCCCTGACTGTCAAGAATCATTTCCTCGGCATTTTGTCCAAAAGCACAATGAAAAAGAGTGAAAATTCTGTCTTTTTCAGGAATCTTCCCGATTTTCCCCTCGCACCCCGTCCGCACACCTTCCGCGCCGGTTTCCACGGTGGCTCCGCGCCGGGGCGGGCAAAAGCAAAAGGCAAAGCAAAAGGGGGCTTCCGAAGCGGAAGCCCCCGTGATGGGTCGCGTTTTAACAGATCGTTTAATCGATCGATCAGTTCCAGAGCAGCAGCTCGGAGAGCTGATACATTTCACCGTTCTGAGACTCAAACTTGAAGTAGGTGTAGGACTTATCAGTGTTGATCGCGAAGTAGCGTTCGAGATAGTTGGTGCTGACCGTGGCTTTGTCAAAGCCTTCCGCCGGCACTACCACAAGGATTTCTTCCCAAGTCGAGCCGCCGTCGTTCGAGCCGTAGAGCGTGAAGGCAACAATCGTTCTGCTGCTGAAGGCATCGTTGTCGTTGGCGTTCACCAGCGAGATACCGGTGAGGGTGACAGGCGTGGTGCCGGTCGTGAAGACGACGCCGACCGATTCATCGCTCGTGCAGAGCTTGGTGGAGGTGTCGCCGTCAAAGAGGTACTGCGCGGTTTCGCCGGGGCCTGCGGTCGGGCCGGAAATGAAGGTGATATCGGTCACTTCGGTGCCGGTGCGGGTAGGATCGGTGACCATATCGCGGTTAACGGGCGTATAGTAGCAGGGGCCGGAACCGCCTTCCAGCATTTCCTCTTCGGTGGTGGAGAGGTCGGCATAATATTTAATCTTGCCGTCCACGCCACGGATCTCGAGGCGGATCACATAGCCGTGCGCGCCGTCCTCATTGACATCGGTGGTGTTGAAGGGGAAGTCCTTGCCAAGACCCATACGGATCCAGTTGGAGGTGGCGTCGGACGCTTCGTTGAAGAGCGAGAACTGGGTGATGGTGTAGTTTTGGCCATCGATGGTGAGCTGCCAGGTGTAATCGGGGTTCATGAGCCAGCCTTCATCGGTGTGCCAAACGAGGTCGTTATACACGCCGGGGATGCTTTCGCCGACCTGGATAACCACGCAGGCGCCCAAGCCGAAGCCGTATTCGAACTGGCAGAAGCAGCCGTTCAAAGTAGCCAGGCAGGCATAGTCGTAATCCTCGGTGCCGTAGGCGATGTCATAGCCGGTTTCGGTGGGATTGGGATCATCGGGGCCGGGCGTGACAGGGCCAGTCGTCGGCGCATCGGTGGCAGGGGGATTGGTGCTTTCCGGCGCGTTGCTCGTCTCGGTGGGATTGGTAGCGGCAGGCGTGCTGCTACCCGCGGGGGTATTGCCGGAGGTGCCGGCCGGAGCCGGGGTCGTGGTCGTGGTGTCGCCGCCGCAGGCGACAAGCGCGATCGCCAGAAGGGCAACCAGCAATACGACAATTACTTTTTTCATGGTATGTACCTTTCCTTTCTTGCGCCCCGCGAGGCCAAAACACCGCGCGCGGGACAGATGGTGACTGTAGGCGGGAAACACTCCCACCCTCTCCCATATGGCCATTATATCATACTCCGCGCCCGATTGCAACCTTTTTTTCAAAAAAATTTTTGCCTTTTCTTCCGCTCATATTGAAAAATTCCGGGCTTTTTGAAAAAATTCGGCCTTTTTCGCCGCGATTTGGCAGGAAAATCGCCTTACAGGGGCAGCGGGGCGGGATAGCGCGTGACATAGAGGTCGGCGGTGGCTTTCAGTTTTTCCTGATCGGCTTCAAAGGAGGCGTCATACACCCCCACGGTGAAAAAGCCGTTTTTATGCGCGGTCGTCGCGGCATAGAGGGCGTCCTCAAACACCGCGATATTGGGCGGGGCGAGGCCGAGAAAGTCCGCCGCCGCCAAGAAAATGGCGGGGTTATGCTTGCCCGCCCCCACCTCGGTGGTGGTGAAGATTTTCGCAAGATAAGGCGCGATGCCGCAGCGGACAAGGGCGGGTTCGGCAAGGCAGCGGTCGGTCGCCGTGGCAAGCACCATCGGGAGGCCGGCGCGTGCGTAGCCTTCGAGCATCGTCAGCACGCCTTCTTTGGGCTGCAATTCCTCGCGGTATTTTTTCTCGAGGGTCGCGTTGATGTCGTCGGCGATTTCAAGCCAGCTTTCCGTTACGCCGTAGCGCTCCCGGTAGGCTTCGCCGAGTTCGGGCATGGAGGCGATTTTGGCGATCTCGTCCGCCTCGTCGTCGCAGGGGTAGCCGCGCCGCTTTAAAAAGTCGGAGCCGCTTTTGAGCCAGACCGGCATCGAGTCAAGCAAGGTGCCGTCCATATCGAAAATGATGCCTTTGATGGTTGCCATGGTGATGG
>CANQXN010000117.1 GCA_947627815.1 uncultured Clostridia bacterium
GCGCGTACTGCTGCGCAGAGATGCCGTATACGCAGACCTTTGCATCCGGCTTGATGATGCAGAGGGCCTTGTTGATGAATTCCGGCACGCCGACGGCGTCCAGCGCAAAATCCACGCCTTGGGGACAGAAGGCGCGGACATTTGCCGCAAGATCGACATCTTTGCTGTTGAATACCCCGTCGGCGCCCATTTTTTTGGCAAGGGAGAGCTTTTCTTCCTGAATATCGGCGGCGATGACCTTGCCCATGCCGAGCAGTTTGGCAAAGCGGACAAAGGATAGCCCCACAGGCCCCAGCCCTAACACGAACAAGGTTTGATTGGGTCCCATGCCGAATTGCCGCATGGTGCTTAAAACTTCCCGGAAGGTGATGATCATCGCGGCGCCCACCGGGTCAAAACCTGCCGGCAGTTTCATCTGCGCATACGCCGATTCCGGCGCGATAAGGCCGTCTTGTTCCATGGCGGCGGCGTCTTTGACCGTGCCGTATTCCGAAAAACTGCCCCAGGCCGAGGCATAGCCTGCGGGGACATCGTCCCAGAAGGGCAGAAGCACCAGGTCGCCGATGTCAAAGGAAGAGACTTTGGCGCCTTTTTGGATCACGCGCCCCACGCCTTCATGCCCCAGTACCACAGGATAACGATCCACGCCTTTGAAGGCGCCGTGAATGATCTTCATGTCGGTGCCGCTGCAAATGCCACAGCTTTCCATCTTGACAAGACAGTCATAGTCGCCATAGGTCGGCATGGGCATTTCTTCGATGGCGCAGTGCCGTTCGTCGTCGCCGTATACCACATAACTTTTCATGGGTTTTCCCCCTTGATCCGAAATTTTTTTGCGGGGCAGCTTTTCCCCGGGGACTTTTTTGAGAAACAGAAGCCTTCCCCGGGGATTTTTTTGAGAGAAACTTTTTGTCGTGAGGAAAAAAGGGGGGGCTTGTCGCTCCGCGCGGACTTCGCCCGGATCGAAAAGACCCTTTTTCCCGCCGGTGAAAAGTTCTTTTGGTCCTTTTCTTTCAAGAAAAGGACAAAGTTTTTTTCATATAGTCATCGTATTCTTCGCAGATGGCGACGCTGGCGGAGCAGCCGATGCGTTCGGCGCCCGCGTCAAGCATAGCCAGAGCCGCTTCCAACGAACGCACACCGCCCGCCGCCTTGACTTTGATTTTGTCGCCCACCATGGCTTTCATGAGCTTGACATCTTCGACCGTGGCGGCCGTCGGGCCGAATCCCGTGGAGGTTTTGACAAAATCAGGCAGGGCGACAAGCGCCGCTTCGCAGGCCATTTTCTTTTCGTCATCGGTGAGATAGCAATTTTCAAAGATGACTTTGGAGGTGACGCCGGCGGCTCGGCAGGTTGACACAATCGCTTTCATTTCCTCGGTGATATAGTCGAGCCTGTGATCTTTCAGCATACCGATATTCAACACATAGTCGATTTCGCCGGCGCCGCAGCGGATCGCGTCCTCGGTTTCCGCCACCTTCGCGGCGATGGTGGCAATGCCCAAGGGGAAGGCGATGGCGGCGTCCACTTTGACTTTCGAGCCTTTGACAAATTCGGCGCACATCGCGGTGACGCCGGAATTGATGGCAATGGTGGCAAAGCCGTATGCTACCGCCGTTTTGCAGGCGTCCGCCAGCATGTCTTTGGTGGCAAAGGGCTTTAACAGCGTGTGATCAAACAGACCGTGAAATTCTTCTTTTGTGTACATGATACGCGTCTCCTTTTTTGCTTTTTTGCATTTTTCGGTTTTATACCTTGGAAACCTTGATGGCGTTGGTCGTGCCGGAAACATTCAGAGGAACGCCGGCGGTAATCACTACGGTGTCGCCGGGCTTTACCGCATCGATCTGGCGTGCGCAGTCCACGGCGTGGAGGAAGAGCTGGTCGGCATCGGTCTGAACGAGCGCCAGAACGGGGGAGACGCCCCAAGAAAGCGCCAGCTGATGGAAGGTCTTGCGGTCGGGGGTGGCGGCCACAATGGGGATGAGCGGGCGGAATTTGGAAACGCGGCGGGCGGTTTCGCCCGAGGTGGTCACGGCGATGATCGCGGCGGCGCCCAAATCGTGAGCCGTTGTGCAGGCGGCATCGCAGAGCGCGTTTGTGACATCGCTTGTGTCCACATCGTGGCGGATGCCGCTGTAGGCTTCGAGCGCGAAGGCGTCCACCTCGGCCTGCTCGGCGATTTTGGCCATGACGGCCACCACATGCGGGGGATTGACGCCCATGGCGGTTTCGCCCGAGAGCATCACGGCGGAGGTGCCGTCAAAAACGGCGTTGGCCACATCGGTGATCTCCGCCCGGGTCGGCGTGGCGGAATGTACCATGGATTCAAGCATCTGTGTCGCGGTAATCACCATCTTGCCGGCCTGATAGCACTTGCGGATAAAGCGTTTCTGGATGCCGGGCAGGCGTTCAAATTCCACTTCCACGCCCATGTCGCCCCGCGCCACCATAATGCCATCGGAATAGCGGAGAATCTCGTCAAAATTGTTGACGCCCTCGATGTTCTCGATTTTGGAGATGATACGGATGCGGTGTCCGCCGTAATAGTTGAGAAATTTGCGCAGGCCGATCACATCTTCCTTGGAGCGGACGAAGGAAGCCGAGACGAAATCGACATCGTTTTCGATGCCGAAGCGCAGGTCGGCCTCGTCGGCTTTGCTGATGTAAGGCATATCGATATGGACATTGGGAATGTTGATGCTCTTGTGGGAGCGCACCTCGCCGCCCTCCACCACGGTGCAGTGGATGTCGGTTTCGGTGGTGTCGTCCACGGTAAGCGCGATTTTGCCGTCGTCGATGAGGACCCGGGTGCCGGGGCTAAGCTGAGAGGGCAGGGCGGCATAGCTGATGGAAGCGATCGCGTCGGTGCCGGCCACATCGCGGGAGGTCAGCGTGAACTTGTCGCCTTTTTTAAGCATTACGGCGTCGTTTTCAAAATTGCGCAGGCGTATTTCCGGCCCCTTCGTGTCAAGCATGATGGCCAGCGGCAACCCCAGGCGGTCGCGGACGGCGCGGACGCGGTCCATCAGCTCCTTGTGATATTCGTGGGTGCCGTGGGAGAAATTGAAACGGGCGACATTCATGCCGTTTTGAATCATGGCGGCGATGGTTTTTTCATCCGAACTGGCGGGACCGATGGTGCAAACGATTTTTGTTTTTCTCATAGCGGTGAAATCCTTTCCGAAAATTTTTCCCTGATGACAGTACCGTAAAAATCAGTCAAATTCCCCACGGGCGGGAAAAAATTATTTTTTGTCTTGGATGGGATCGGGGGCGTTGGCGGCGACAGGGTCGGCGGACGCTTCGATAGGGTCGACAGGGTCGGCGGGATCGGCGGGTGCTTCGGCAGGATTGACAGGCGCTTTCTCGGCGGAAGCATCGGGCGCGGCGGGCGCGGCGGCGGGGACAGGTTCTTTTTTGCGGAAAAGAGAATAAAACTTGTCAAAAAAGCGGTTGGCGAGCGGCAGAAGCCGAGGCGCTAAGAGCCAGGAGAGAATGCCGCCGGTGATGCCGATGATCATGCCCACAAAGACATCGGAGGGGAAATGCACATAGAAATAGAGGCGCGAAAAAGCGATAATACAGGCGACGGCGAGCGCCGAAAAGCCGAAGGCCGTGCCGGCTTTTTTATACTTTTTCCGCTGCAAAAAGAGAGCGACGGCGCCGGCAAAGGAAGCGGAGGTGTGTCCCGACGGAAAAGAAGCGTCGTCCGGCAGCGCGGTGCGGTTGCCGATGATGTCTAATAGTTCCGGGCGCATCTGGTAGGGGCGGGGTCGGTCGAAGATCGGTTTGAGGGTCAGGTTGGTGACGAGGACGGAAAAGACAAGCGCCACCGCCATCGCCACGCCGAGCACGCGGGTCTTGCGGAAGAAAAGCAGGACAAAGGCCAGAAGGATCCAGATCCAGCCGCTGTGCGCCAAAAAGGAGAAGAAATTCATGATGACATCCAAAAAGGGATTGTTCAGCTTGGCAATGGCGTCATTGATGGCAAAATCAATGTTGTAAATGGTTTCCATGGGAGCGTCCTTTCTATGTTACGGTCTTTGCCGAAAATCACGGTCTGTGCCGGTTATGTCCTGCCGGGACGGGAGCGAAAACGCCTGTCCCGGCGGGTTCTTCGGGGATGTTCGCGGGTTCTCCCACCGGGAAGAGGGCAACGCCGGGGGTGTTTTTCATGGCGAAAGCCGGCAGGGCGTCGGGCAAGACCACGGCGAAGAGCGCGGAGCCGGTATCCTGCGCCAATTTGTTGAGAAAATCGGCGCCGCCGCCGTTTTTGTAGAGGCTGAAACAGAAGCCCCCGTCGCGGTTCAAGGCCGTTAGCACCACGCCCCGGCGGCTGTCGGGGAGCCTGCTGCTCTGGATCCAGAAAATGGGGCGGCTTTGTTCCAGCGAGGCCAAACGGACTTTCTGATATTCTGTCTCGATCCAGGCGCGCACCGTGGGTTTGTTTTGTGTGGCGGAGAGTTCGTCGGCATCGGGGACAAGCCCGGCGGCGCTCATCAGGGCGTTGACGCTCTCCTCATTGGGATCGATGCCGGTGGAAAGGCACATCAGCCGCCGGAAGGCTTCCGCCGACCAGAGCAGGGTAGAACCGCACCCCAAGCTCTTCGGGGTGGAAGTGATCATCAGCTGTAAGAAGAAGGCGACTTGCTCTTTGCTCGCGGTATAGGGTACGCCGGCCTTGTTTTTGGCTTTTTCGGCCTCCACCCGTTCGAGCCTCGCGCGGTAGGTCTGAAAGGCGTCCTCAATATAGCTAAGTTCCTCGGCGGAGATGTTATAGAGAGAGGCGAGCTTCTGCCGGTTGCCGTGCGAGTTCAGCAGAATGATGAGATCGCGCTGATCTTCGCTTGACAGGGAAGAATCGCAGGAAAAATGTTCGAGCTGTCGGCGCAGGCGGGCGGAAGCCACCAAAGGCAGGCGTTCCTTTCGCTTTTCCTCTGCGGCTTCGGCGGAAAGCTCCCGATAGCGCCGGTAACGGAGGAGCAAAAAATAGAGGCCGGCGCTTGTCGCGGGCAAGTGGAGAAAGAAAAGGAGTGCGACCCCATAGCCCCAAGCATAAAAAAGCGCGATGGCAAGGCAGGCAAGATAGGAGGGGAGCGCCAGCGCCAAAAGGAGCAAAAGCCCCGGCAAAGGCGAGTTTTTGCGGCTCGGACGGCGCATCAGAACCAATGCCGCCGGCGAGAGGATCAGTCCGAGAAGAGCGAATCCCCAAAAAAGCGGGGTGGGCATGGCGATACTCCTTTCCGGGGCGGTTTCCCCCAAAGATACTGTCAAAAAGGCGCGGGATTTTCCTTTCAGGCGCGGCGGAGCATATCGCCCGACCCCACCGGAAAGGGAACCGGCAGAGAAAAAATCATTTTCGGGTGAGGCGCCGCCTCGATGGCGCCGCCGTCGGCGTCAAAGAGCGCTTCGACCGAAAAGGCGCGTCCCAAGTGGCCGGGCGTCAGAAGTTCCACGCGATCCCCCACGGCGACTTTGTTGCGCTGCAAAAGGGTAGCGCGGCCTGTGGCGCCGTCATAGGAGAGGACGGTGCCAAGATAGGCTTTTTCGGCAAGGTAGCCGTCTTTTGTGACGGTCTGCCCCTTGCTTTGCGGCGTATCGTAGAAAAAGCCGGTGGCATATTCTCGGTGGTTGACGCTTTCAAGCTCCGAAAGCCAGGC
>CANQXN010000118.1 GCA_947627815.1 uncultured Clostridia bacterium
GCATGAGCGTTATCCGCCGACAACATAAAGGAATGAGAGAGCAGCGTATCAAGGTCTACCACAGAAGGGAACTCCGCCGCAATGCGGCGCAGTGTAGCGGAGAGGAAGTCGGACGCCGCACCTTGCTTGCTTTCGCTGCCGGTTTCTTCGTTGTCAAAAAGTGCATAGACAGCGATGGCCTTGGAAGGTGTTGCCGTAAGAAATCCTTGAAGTGTTGTAAAAGCGCATTCTAAGTCATCGATGCGGGGAGAAACAAAAAACTCTCCGTGGGCGCCAACGCGTCCGCCGGGATCTCTGGCGTAGAGAAAGAGATCCTGACCGACGATGGTTTCCGGTGCTATGTCCAATTGCTCCGCCAGTAAAGAACGCACAGAAACAGGCTCTGCAGCTTGTGCCAAAAGGGGCAGGGTGTCTACAGCCGGATTCCATGAAAAGCCGTCATTGACCGAACGGTTTAAATGAATGGCAACATTGGGTATGACAAGAAGATCCCTGTCGATATTGACAAGAACAGGCCGCAGACCCTCTGGGGTATCCAGGATAATCCGACCCGCCAAAGAAAGGGGACGATCAAGCCATGAGGACAGGATCATGCCGCCATAGCGTTCCGTGTTCAGTTTCGTATATTTTCCCAAGACTTGGATTTCTCCCGTTTCCTTGAGTTTGAACGAGGGAGAGTCACTGTGTGAAGCGGCAATCATAAATCCTGTTGGCGTGTCTTCCGGAATGCGGAAAGCGATCAGAGAAGAGCCGTTTCTCGTAATATAGCAGGCATCTTTGGGATGCAAAGCATATTTTTTTCCTTCCGTCAGCCGGATAAATCCCGCTTCATCCAGCATCTGTGCAACCGATTCCACAGCGTGGAACGCAGTAGGGCTATGGCGGATAAAGGAAAGAAGCTGCCGGACAGTGTCAGATGGGCAGATGGTCATTGGGTGGTTCCTTTCTCGCCGGTGCGGGCGTTATTATGCTTTTTCTTAGGAAAAAAGCGCAGAGAGAAAGCAAAAAGCGACTTCCCAAGGAAGCCGCTTTTTGCGAAACTATTACTTATTCATCGCTACAGCCATCACAGGCGTTGCAATCGCCGCATTCATCGTCTTCCTCATCATCGTCGTAATCATCATCGTCATCATAACAGCCGAAAACTTCCTCTTCCACATCGCCGAGATCGGAATCGAGTTCTTCTACATAATCGCTGAGATATTTGTTATCTTCTTCCACATCCTTCAACGACTGGGCAATGCTTTCAAGAGCATCTACGATAGCGTTGATGAGTTTTTTTTCGGGCGTGTCGGGCTGAAATTCCATGCCCTCCATCATGCCCTTGATAAATGCAACTTTTTCAGTATTTGTCATTTCTTTAATCCTGATTTCTCCGCCTAAATTAGAGAGCGAGCAGTTGGCGGATCCGATCGCTCAAAGGAGCAGAGCAAAGAGCGTTGACGACAAAGCCGTGTCTTAGACTCTCTGCAGATATTCTCCTGTTCTGGTGTCAATTTTGAGAACATCACCGATATTGATGAACAGCGGAACCTTAATGGTTGCGCCGGTTTCCAGCGTGGCGGGTTTGGTTGCGCCTTGAGCGGTATTACCGGCATAACCGGGTTCGGTTTCTGTGACGACAAGCTCAACAAACATCGGAGGTTCTACAGAAAAAGCTTTCCCCTTATAAGAAAGAATCTTGCAGAGCATTTCTTCCTTTACGAAACGGAATGCATCGCCGAGCAGATCTTTGCTGATGGGTTCCTGTTCGAAAGATTCCATATCCATGAAATAATAGAGATCGCCGTCATTGTAAAGATATTGCATATCTCTTCTTTCGATATAAGCGTTCTCAAACTTGTCCGTGGGAGAGAAGGAGGTTTCCGTGACGCCTCCCGTCAGAACATTGCGCAACTTAGTGCGCACAAAAGCGGCTCCTTTACCGGGCTTTACATGCTGGAATTCGATGACCTGATAGACCTTGCCGTCCATCTCAAATGTAACACCGTTTCTGAAATCGCCAGCCGTTACCATGATACAATCCTCCAAATTATATGTGAATTATTTCCATATCTGATCCATTATACTATAGCATACTCTTTTTTTCAAGGGCGTTAATAATTTTTTTACAATTCGATCAAGTCCTTAGGGCAATGCGTGATATCTTCTACCCGGTTTTCCCGGAAAACAACCATGTCTTCGATTCGTACCCCATATAAGCCCTCAATATAAATGCCGGGTTCGCAGGTCACGACATGACCGGCGGTAAAGGGCGTTAAGGCGGCGGCGTTGACGCTGGGCGCTTCGTGAATGTCCATGCCGACACCATGGCCGAGTCCGTGACCGAAACAACCTTGATAGCCGGCACCATCTATGATATCACGGGCGACTTTATCGATCCCGCGTCCCGTCTTTCCGAAATCATAGGCGGCTAATGCGGCCGTTTGCGCCTCGAGAACAGTGGCGTATACCCGTTTCATATTTTCATCGGCTTTACCGACTACGACTGTGCGCGTCATATCGGAACAATATCCTTGATAGAATGCGCCGAAATCCATGGTAAAAAAGCCCCGACCGATTTTTACATCTTCCGGCACACCGTGAGGCATGGCGGATTTCTTTTGAGCCACGGCAATCGTATCAAAAGATGTGGATTTGGCGCCAAGACGGCGCATCGTAAATTCCAATTCCAGCGCCACCTCGGTTTCAGTTTTTTCCGGTGTGATAAATCCGAGGATGTGGTCGAAAGCTTTTTCGGCAATGCGCTGAGCGTGGATCATGGTCTCGATCTCACCGGCATCTTTGATGGCTCGCAGTCCCTCAATCAGCCGTCCTGCCGGTAACAGTTGACAGGCCGGCAGCAGCGATTTGTACCGTTCCAGCGATTCCACAGTGATAGACGCGTCTTCGTAACCGATATGGGTCTGGCCGTCCAGAAGGGAAGAGAGAAATGCGCCGGTATCCGTCTGAAAGGTGACAACTTCAAAAGCGGTATCGGTCTCTTTTCTGGCCGCTTCGATATATCGGAAATCCGTAATCAGGTATGATTTTTTTCTTGTAACGAGAACAAGCCCGTCCATAAAATCAAATCCGGTCAGATAGCGCTGATTTTTTGTGTTCGTAACCAATAAGGCTTCCATATCGGCCGGCATAGCGGCCAAGAGCTTTTCCAGTCTTGTTAAAGCGGTCATGGTATTTTATTCCTCTTTTCCTTGTTACATCAATCGATGCTTTTCGGCGAATTTGCGGCTGACAGTATCGATTGATAATAGGTTTTCATAGCCAGCGCGTCATCGGCTTGTGTTCCGGCGGATTCCGAAATGATCCGGGGAGAAAGACCGTCTTTGACAATGGCTTCTATTAACGGCTCAAAAGGCGGCCCAAACTGCGTATCCGCAAAAGTTAAATGGCGTTTTTCGCCGGCCTCTGTAAATTCGATCTTGGAAAAATGGCAGTGAAGTGTGTTGGCTCTGTCGGGATCCAGTTTGGTTGCGATGGCGTCAAATACCCGTCGGTAATCATCGGCGGTGTTGAACAGCCCACCGCGCGCTCTTGCGTTCATGTGGCCGAAATCCACAACGGGACGCAAACGGGCATCCATACGGCAGATATCCAGTACTTCTTCCAATGTGCCGAGTTGGTTGATTTTTCCCATAGTTTCCAAGCCGAAAGCAACGGGAGAGTCCGGTATGGCTTCCAATGTCTTAAAGATGGTATCTTTCGCTAGCGCTACGGCGTCTTCTCTTGAGATTTTTGCGGCGCTTCCGGTATGAATCACAAGAATGTCTGCGCCGAGCGCACGCGCCATTTCATCGCTTTTTCGAATGTAATCGATACTTTTCAGCCGTTTTTCCGGATCGGTGCCGGAAAGCGAAATAAAATAAGGCGCATGAAATGAGGTACGGATTCCTTGGCGTGCCGCTTCTTGTCCCAAGGCTATAAAGGTATCCAAAGAACCGGTGATCCCGTTTCCCGCGGGATATTCAAACGCGTCCAAACCATTGGTTTTCAACCAGGCAAAGGTTTCCATTGTTTTTTTATGACCCTCATCGTAAAAACGCTGCGCGTTTCCGCTGGGGCCGAATAATGCGCTCATGGTCAGGTTCTCCTTTGTTTTTCTTTTTTTATGCGACGAGTCCGACGGTGATAAGCGGCGAGAAACGGTTTTTCCAGCCGGCGTTTCAAGCGGAAAAAGAAAGTCTTTTTATCTTTGATCGGCGGCACCAGTATGGTGGCTTTTACGCCGAGAAAACGACCCGTCCAGACATCAGTAAAGATCTGATCGCCCAGTATGGCGCTTTCTTTTTTGTCAATATTCATTTGCTTGAGCATCTTTTTTGCTTTTCCCGGTAAAGGCTTGTGTGCGTGGGGGCAGGAGAGCAACGCCGTTTTTTCGCAGAATTGTTGAACACGCACGGTATCGTTGTTGGAAAGAAACATAACGGTGATTCCCGCCTGATGCATTTCTTCTAACCAGGCAATGACGGCGGGTGTTGGCAGGGGGTCATCATAGGTGACAAGAGTGTTATCAATATCGCAAAACAGCGCACGCACACCGATGCTGTGTAGAAAGGAGGGCGTGATCTGATCAAAATGTTCAAAAAAATAATCGGGTACGGAGAAGGACACAGTTTCTTGTTTCCTGTCTTTTAAAAGTTTGGTACGCAAACGGTACTCTTGCCTCTATTTTACACAAATCAACAGGCGCTGTCAACCAAAATGCGAGAATATTTTTAAGGCGGCGGTTCATACTGATTTCAAAAGGAGCGATATAAGCATGAGAATGAACGAGAATTATAAAAAATTTTCAGACGAACACGCCGCCAAATCGCCGCTTATCAAAAACTGTTTTTGCGCGTTTTTGGTTGGCGGCACGATTTGCGTTTTAGGACAAGCCTTGGGTGATCTTTACCGCGCTTTGAGCATTCAGGAAGAAATCGTTAAAATGTTGATTCCGGTTACGCTGGTTTTCTTGACCGCCCTCTTGACCGGTTTCGGTGTTTTCGATAAAGTGGCAAAACACGCGGGCGCCGGCACCTTGGTGCCGATCACCGGATTTGCCAATGCCGTTGTCGCGCCAGCCATCGATAACAAAGTGGAAGGCTGGGTTCTCGGGTTGGGCAATAAGATTTTTATCATCGCAGGACCGGTCATTCTGTATGGTACGCTTGCCTCGACTGTCTACGGCGTGATTTATTATATTGTTGGCTTGTTTTGACTATATTGTATGGCACTATAGCTTTTTGGAGAAAGTAAAATGATTATTTCATTGAACCGTGATACCCGCGTCTTTTCTTTTGCTGCCGTGGGAGGGAAGGCGGAAAAGCAGGGACCGCTGGGGGATCATTTTGACTATATCGATGAAACCGAACGGTTTTCACAAAAAACCTGGGAACAGGCCGAGGCGGAAATGCAGAAAATCGCGCTTGCTCATGCTATGGGCAAGCTGAATTTTACCGATGGTGATATCAGCCTCTTGTTTGCGGGTGATCTTATGAATCAGTGTACCTCGTCAAGTTATGGGCTTCTTTCATATGATATCCCGTTTCTCGGTCTTTACGGCGCTTGCTCTACGGCGGCAGAATCGATCGCTTTGGCGGCGCTTGCTTCCGATTACACCGGCAAACACTGCGCAGCCGTGACCTCCTCCCATTTCTGCACAGCGGAACGACAGTATC
>CANQXN010000119.1 GCA_947627815.1 uncultured Clostridia bacterium
CTATCATCAGAGCGGTCTGTCTTCCTCCTGGGCCAATGTCATCCTTTTGCCGGCCGATGACAGTCATCATGTGGGCAACATCGCCGGGTTCAGCGAGGCGCTCGACGCCGCCGCCGATGCGTTTAGCGGCGTGTTTGAGAACAATTACTATCTCGAAGCCCTGACCGGCGCTTACGGCGGGATTGACGGCAGGCGTTACGGTGACGGTTATGATGATGCCGCCGCTTCTGTCACGCCGGAGGATTTTGCCTTTGTCGGTACGGTTTCCCCCTATCTGCCGGGGGATTTTGACAAAAACGATTGCTGGCAGGGGAGCGAGACGCTCTCCTATCCCTTGCCTCGGGCGTTTTTTGAGGCGGTAGACTGTCCGGCCTACGGCGATGACGAAGGCTTTGACCGGCTCTTTGCGCGCCACGCGCCCGCCTTGGGGCAAAACGCCGCCGGCAGCGGCGCCGTTCTCTATACAATCACGCTGATGGAATGGAACGAGGACAACGGCGCGTTGTATGAAGACGGCGTGTGGCAGCGCGATCACTACGAGATCCTC
This sequence comes from uncultured Clostridia bacterium, assembly GCA_947627815.1. GTDB lineage: Bacteria > Bacillota > Clostridia > Oscillospirales > CAG-272 > RGIG1993. The sequence continues at coordinate 548 of CANQXN010000119.1, forward strand.
GCGACACTGCGGCTGCCTTTGGGCGCCGCGATCACGCCGCCGGCCTTCCGATGGGCGCGGGAAAAAGAGGGCGTTTTCCTCTACCAAGGCGAGGACGCGCTTTATTTCGTCTCGTTCTCGCTGCCGGAGAAGGTCGAAGGCAACACGGTGATTTATGCTACCTACAAAGAGGCGGTCACGACGCTTGCCTGCGAAGATGACAGACTTTTTGCCGAAGGCCTCTTTGATAAGGAAACTAAACTCGAACTGTTGCGCGGCGCGCAGGGGTACAGCCTTGTTATGACACTGGACGGCGCGCCCCTGACCTTTGGCAGAATCAAGGTGAAATTTTGCCCCGACGGTGACGCCGGCGCCTGGCAGCTTATCTGCTACAACCGGCAGGGCGAGGAGATCAGCCGCGGCAGCGTCGAAGGGCAGTATCTCTCTTTTGCCTATGAAGACGGCGCGTATTTCGTCCTGACGCCCCAAGAAACAAAAGGACAAAAGACCGCTTGGCACTTGGCGCTGATCGGCGGCGCTGTCGGCGCCGCTGTGACCGGGATCATTGTTCTGACCGTTTACGGGATTCGGAAAAAGGCGCGAAAGAAACAGGCAAAGCAGTGAAGGAAAAGCGAGGGAAGGGAACATGAAGCAAGAGAAAAAATGCGATCGGCGCGTGGTGAAGACCAAAAAAGCGATCCGCAACGCTTTTATCGTTCTTCTCGAGGAAAAAGATATCAATGATATCACTGTCACCGATATCGCTCAGGCGGCGGAAGTGGACAGAAAAACGGTATACAACTATTACAGCGGCGTTTATGCCATCCAGGAGGAAATCGAGAGCGACTGCGTGAGCCAGCTCTCCCGCGTGCTGGACGAAATCGGGCAAAAGCCCTCGATCGACGATCCCTACTATATTTTCCAGCGGATCACCGAGGTGCTGAATCAGAACATCGATTTTTACAGCCGCCTGCTCAAAGGGGACGCCAATTCCCATATTGTGCGGAAAATCACCCGGGTGATACGGGAAAAACTGAAAGAGGCGCTGATGAATTCCCCCGCCAAGGATTCGCCGAAGCTCGACATGATGTCGGAATATATCACCTCCGGCATGGTGGCAGCCTATCAGAGCTGGTTCAATTCGCCCCGCACCCAGACGCTGGAGTCCTTCTCTCAGGATGTCGGGCGGCTTGTCATCGCCGGCGTACACGGCTTTGTCAAGGCATAACACGCGGATAACCCCATGTAAAAAAAGAAAAAACCTCCGAACCGAAAATCGGCTCGGAGGTTTTTTGCCTTTGGCGCGAGGGTTCCGGATAAAAGAACGCCTCCTGCCATCTGCATAGGCTTGTTCAGACCGGCAGCGCGTCTTTTTCTTCCCCATACTCTTCCGGCTCGCGATCCTCTTCCGCACTGTCCTCTTTTTCGTCGGCGGGGCTGTCCACAGGATAAGAATCCACGGGGTAGGAAAGTTCCGTATCCTCCACCCTGACGGGTTCCCAGGCGTCGCTGAACGGCGTTTCCCGGAACAGGGCGGCAAGCCCTGTGATCTGCTTCAATCGGAGGATCTCGTCCCGATCCATGCCCAAATGTTTGGCAATCCAGGCGTCGCTCCGCCCGAGTTCGTGCAGCTCTTTCACAATGTTGCTCATGAGATCCACATTGTGAGAGCCACGGGCGCGATTGTGGCGGATCGTGCTGGCCATGCGGTTGTCCAACGATTTGTTGATTACCGAAACCGGCAGTTTCCCGTTTTCTCTTTCATAAATATCGGGATGATCCAGCATAATCCGGTAGCGGTGAAATCCGTCTACGATCATGTAAATGTCTTTGCCGCTGTCATAGTAGCAGACGATGGGCATCGTGTAACCGTCCTCGCGGATACTGTCATAGAGGAGCTTCATCTCCGGCGGTGCTACGCTGTTGGGGTTGTAAGTATTGGGTACGATTTTTTCAATGGGAACCGCAATGACATTGTAGGCGGGACTGATAAAATTCATAATAATTCACCAAATTTTCCGTATTTCTTTTTGAGCGCATCTACCTGCCGCTGCTGCTCCCGGCTGAGGCCGAATCCCATAAAACGGCAAATGTGATCGTTTTTCAGAATGCAGAAGCACATCCGTTTCCAGCTGGGAATATCTTTGGTAGACCGGATATCGTCGGTGTGGTCGGGAATTTTGCCGACAAAAACCACCCGTGGATTTTTCATAATGGTATAGTTGGAAATACCGTTGATGCGAATGTGGTATCCTTTTTCGATAAGCTCTTGGATCACCGTCTCATCCAAACCGCCGCCGGTTTCGTGCCAGAAGTTGATGGAAGTCTGAAATTTTTTGACATAATTTTCCCGCAGGCGGGGCGGCAGGGTGTCGAGCAGAAAGCGGGTATAGGATTCCCAGGTGTGTCCCTCGGGCAGTGTCAGCCCCCGGTAGCCCATCGCTTTGGAGCGCCCGTAAAGCGAGGCAAAGTTGGCGCCCCGCACCCGCCCGACCAATTTTGCCCAGATTTCGGGATCGAGGACGCGGTAGAGATAGAGGCTGTCTTTGGCGTAGTCGTTGAAGGGCGAGGCCACGCGCATCTGATCCACGGTAAGGCCGGCCATGTAAAAAAGATCGTAAAGCTTGTTATACTCGTAGCCGAACAGGCTGTTGGCGTGCCAGACATCGCTGTTGTTCCAGTCGTACAGCGGGGAGGCCGACCAGACATTTTTGAATTGCTTGGCGATCCAGCAGGAACCCTCATAGCCGTATTTTTTGTTGGCCATGCCCACAAACCGCTGGAGCGACTCGGCCGATCGGATGCCGAGGAGACAGACGGTTTTTCCGCCCCCGTGCGCTAAGCGATACCAGCGGCCGAACTGTTTGGCGAGATCCTCCTGGAGCATCTTGTAATGGTAGGTGAAAATCGGGTTGTTGCCCAAATGAATCACATAGGGATGATCGGGCATGGGGCGCACCCAGGCTTCCTTTTGCGTATCGTCCCAGGGATACCAGTACATCTGATAGCTGCTCAGCGCCGTGCGGGTGGCCATGGGCAGGCAGACCCAATACAGCTCCGCCCGATCTTTCAGCCGCTCAAAGGTCTCTTCCACAAACGCGGTGGTCATGGAATATTGCGCTTCAAAATCCTGATGGAAGACGCCGACGGTTCTTTCGGGATAATAGCGGTCGCGAAAATCGAGTGTCATATTCAAAAGGAGGCCGCTGTCTTTGCCGCCGGAAAAAGAGACAAAAATATTTTCAAATTCGCGGAAGATAAAATGCATCCGCTCAAGAAACGCTTCATAGACGCTGATGCCAAGCTGTCGTTTTTCTACACGCAAACTCATATCCGACCCTCCTTCCTGTCGCGACATATACAATGATATCATAAGTATACCACAAAAAAATTCCAAATTCCACCTTTTTTGGAAAAGTTTTCCTGATTTTTCGGGCGGTGACAGAGAGGGGAACGCGTCGGGCAAAGTAAAAAAGCGTATGTTAATTTCGTCTCTGAACACCGCTAAAAATAATAACAATGAATGACATATTATTTTTAAATATTGATCCTGACATAGCATTTCTATAAAAAATCGAATTATCTCTTGACTTTATTTCGGTATGCCGATATAATAGAAGAAAAAAAGGCAAAACAAGCGGGCAAGATGGTTTATCATCCAATGACCCCGCCCTGACAGTGAGATCCTTTGCTCCCCTATAACCTATATAACCTATTTCAAAATAGGGCATAATAGGTTACCACATACACAAAACGCCACCCATGTGAGGTGGCGTTTCTATTAAGAAATCCCATTTATTTGCCATGAAGGAGGAATTGTTATGACAGAGCGGCTGAAAGAGTACCGGCAGCAGTTAATAGAGGAAGAAAAAAGCGCGGCGACGGTAGAGAAGTATCTACGGGACATCCGCGCTTTTTTGTCGTTTTTGGCGACACGGCAGGGGAACCCTGCCGCCCCTGCCGACCCTGCCGACGCCATCGACCTCGACGAAATCGACAAAGAAGTCACCGTCGCCTACAAAGAGTACCTGACGGCGCGCTACGCGCCGGCGAGCGTCAACTCCATGGTGATCGCGGTCAATCGCTTCCTGCGCTATATCGGCAAGGCGCATTGCTGCGTCAAGCCTTTGAAAATCCAGCGGCAGATCTTCTGCCCGGAAGAAAAAGAGCTGACCCGCGCGGAGTATGTGCGGCTGGTCGACGCGGCAAGGCGCAAAAACAACGAACGCCTCTCGCTGCTGCTCGAGACCATCGGCGGCACCGGGATTCGGGTATCGGAACTCCAATTTATCACGGCAGCCGCCGTGCGGCGGGGCGAGGCGGCGGTGTACTGCAAAGGCAAGCTGCGGACGGTGTTTTTGCCGCCAAGGCTGCAAAAAAAGCTCTTGCACTATATCAAAGCGCGCGCTGTCACCGGCGCGGTTTTCGTCACGCGAAGCGGCAAGCCGATCGACCGCTCCAACATCTGGCGGGAAATGAAGGCGTTGTGCATAAGCGCCGGCGTCGCGCCCGGGAAAGTCTTTCCGCACAATCTGCGCCATTTGTTCGCGCGCACTTTTTACGGCCTCGACCGCGACATTGTCCGGCTGGCGGATATTTTGGGGCATAGCAGCATCGATACCACGCGCATTTATGTGGTGTCAAGCGGCACCGAACACCGGCGGAAGATCGAGCGAATGCGATTGATTCTATAAAAAAACGCGGGTTCCGACAGCTACAACATAATATTTATTATGTTGTAACGAACCCGCAGCGAAATATTGCAAGTGACTCCTCACTTCAAAAAAATTATACATCATCCGGCGGAAAATGTCAAGAGGAAGCAAGCCAAAATGAAAAAAAATTTAAAAAAATCTCCTCCCGTCTTCGTTTCTGTCTCTTTTTTTCAAAAAAAGAGGCTTTTTTTGCATCATGAAAAGAGGGCGGTTTTGTTTTTTCTCCCCGGGCGGAGGGGTTTTGCTACATAATAAATATTATGTGGTAATTCGGCCGAAACCGGACGGCCGCCCGCCGACTGAA
>CANQXN010000120.1 GCA_947627815.1 uncultured Clostridia bacterium
AGTTCTGCTTTCTTCTAAGCTTTGTACTTCGCTCTTGTTGTTCAATTTTCAAGGACCGATCTTCGCTCCCCTTCCGCGAGGCTTTTCCTTTCCCGCTCGAGGTTAGCTTGTGTATTATATCACTCTTCCACGCCTTTTGTCAAGAGATTTAATGGGATTTTTTTCAAAAAAATCGTTTTTATTGATTCCGCCAATAAATTGCAAAATCAAGCGGCTTATTTTGGCTGTTTTGCCCAAGTCTGCCAAGCGATCCGGCGACAAACATGCAAAAAGGTGCAAGGAAAAGCGGCGCAGCAATCGCCGAGCCGCTTTTCTCTTCTTTCAGCTTGCGAACAACTTATTTATTGTCAAGCGCCGGCGCTTCCACCTTCTTGGCAGGCTTTTTCGCCTGTTTCTTGGCGGCAGATGTCACGACAGGCATACCCACAAGGCGAATAATGGCCATTTCGGCGCCATCGCCACGGCGAGGACCCATCTTATAGATCGCGGTATATCCGCCGTTCACCTTGGCATAAGCGGGGGCAATCTCGTTAAAGAGCTTGTTGACAACGCTTTCCTTGGTAATATAGGCCATGGCACGGCGATAGGCAGCGAGTTTATTAGGCTTTTGATTTTTAGCAACGGTTATCATTTTCTCGGCCAGGCTGCGCACATCTTTGGCTCTCGTTACGGTGGTCTCAATCTGTCCGTTTTCGAGCAGATAAGTAACCATTCCGCGGAGCATCAGATTCCGGTGTGCCGTCGGTCTTCCGAGTTTTCTGGTTCCTGGCATTTTCGGTACCTCCCTTAGTTAATGGTGATAAACGGGTCACTCTTCCTCGTGCTTGAGGTCAAGACCCAGGGAATGAAGCTTCTGAATGACTTCTTCCAATGATTTCTTACCGAGGTTACGGACTTTGATCATATCCTCTTCGGTTCTGCAAACCAAATCCTCCACGGTGTTGATGGCTGCCCGCTTCAAACAGTTGAAGCTTCTGACAGACAAGTCAAGTTCCTCAATCGTCATCTCAAGGACTTTCTCCTTGATCGTCTCCTCACGCTCAACCATTGTCGTCTTGTCCTTCATTTCTTCGGACAGGTTGGCGAAGAGGTTGAGATGGTCATTGAGTATCTTGGCCGCCAGCGAAAGTGCCTCTTTCGCGGAAATGGTGCCGTCGGTGGTAAGATCGATCGTGAGTTTCTCCAAATCGGTTTTGTTGCCGCGACGGGTATTCTCCACTTGGTAACTGGCGCTCTTCACAGGCGTATAGATCGAATCGGTATAGATCGTGCCAATGACAGGTGTCTTTTCCTGTTTGTTCTTATCCTGAGAAACATAGCCGCGACCTTTGTCAAACGTCAGCTCCATATACAGCCTTGCATTGTCGCTCAATGTGGCGATGTGAAGGTCGGGATTGAGAATCTCAAGTTCCGCATCGGTCTTGATATCGGCGGCCTTGACATCGCAGGGGCCGGTCATATCGAGAAGAACCGTTTTGGCGGTGGCATCTCCGTACAGTTTGCAGCGAATGCCTTTGACATTGAGGACAATCTCGGTAACATCTTCTTTAACGCCGCTGATCGTGGAAATCTCGTGAAGGACGCCGTCAATCTTGATGCTGACGACAGCGACACCGGGAAGCGCCGACAAGAGTACCCGGCGCAGGGAGTTCCCCAGCGTCGTACCGAAGCCGCGTTCGAGCGGTTCGACGGCAAATTTGCCGTAGCGACCGTCATGAGAGGTTTCCAGCGTGACAATATTCGGCTTTTCTATTTCAATCATGCAATTACCCTCCTAAAAAAATAAACGCATTGGACGCGCTGTGCCGAGAAGGCCCGGCACAGCAAACGGAGGTCGGTTATTACTTGGAGTACAACTCGACGATCAACTGTTCCTCAAACGGGAAATCGACATCTTCGCGTTTGGGAAGAGCCACAACGGTAGCCGACGCGTTGGCCACATCGACATTCAACCATTTGGGAGTGGTCTGATCGCCCATGCTGTCGAGAAGCTGTTTGACCCGAACCAGCTTTTTACTGTCATCTTTCAGAGTCACCACATCGCCTTCACGAACCAGAATCGACGGAATATTGGCTTTTTTGCCGTTCAGCGTAAAATAGTCGTTGCGGAGCATCTGACGGGCTTCTCTGCGGCTGGCGGCAAGACCCATCCGATACACCACATTGTCCAGACGGCGCTCTAAGAGAGAAAGCATATTCTCGCCGGTCACGCCCGCCTGTTTTTCCGCCATTTCAAAGTAAGAACGGAACTGGCCTTCCAGCACGCCGTAATATCTTCTGGCTTTCTGTTTTTCACGCAGCTGGATGCCATATTCTCTCATCATTTTATTGCCCGCTCCGTGCTGACCGGGAGCGTTGCGTCTGCGCTCGATCGCGCATTTGCCTGTCAGGCAGCGCTCGCCTTTCAGAAAAAGTTTGGTTCCTTCTCTGCGGCAGAGTCTGCAAGCAGGTCCTGTATATTTTGCCATAGCAGCATATCCTCCTATCGTCTTCCATCAGACTCGTCTTCTCTTAGGCGGTCTGCATCCATTGTGGGGAATCGGGGTCACATCTTTGATGAGTGTGATGTTCAGACCGGCGGTCTGGAGCGCGCGGATCGCGGATTCACGGCCGCTGCCGGGGCCTTTCACATACACATCGACGGTTTTCATGCCGTGCTCGGTCGCCGCTTTGGCAGCGGTTTCCGCAGCCATCTGAGCGGCAAAGGGGGTGGATTTCTTCGACCCGCGGAAGCCAAGCTCGCCGGCGGAAGCCCAGGAAACGGCATTGCCGTTCACATCAGTGATGGTAACAATGGTGTTATTATAGGTAGCGCGAATATGGGCGGCGCCCTTTTCGATATTTTTGCGCTCGCGGCGCTTTTTCACTACCCGTTTTCCTTTAGTATCAGCCATTAGCCTCTGTCACTCCTTACTTCTTCTTATTTGCGATCGTCTTGGCGGGACCTTTTCTTGTTCTCGCGTTGGTCTTGGTTCGCTGACCTCTTACCGGCAAGCCTTTTCTGTGCCGGATGCCGCGGTAGCAGTTGATTTCAACCATTCTCTTGATATTGAGAGCCACTTCACGGCGAAGATCGCCTTCCACATGGTAATTGGTTTCGATCTCTTCACGCAATTTGGCGGTTTCGTCTTCCGTCAGATCTTTCGCGCGTGTATCGGGATTGATTCCGGTGGCGGCAAGAATATCATTGGCGCTCTTTCTCCCGATCCCATAGATGTAGGTAAGAGCGATTTCGATTCTCTTGTTGTTCGGAATATCTACACCAGCTATACGAGCCATTCTTTATTCACCTCTCTTGTTCCTTAACCCTGTCTTTGCTTGTGTTTCGGGTTTTCGCAGATAACCATAACTCTGCCTTTTCTCTTAATGATCTTGCATTTATCGCAGATCTTTTTCACTGAGGGTTTTACTTTCATTTGTCAATACCAAACCTTTCTTTGGAGATCCTTCAGGCGAAAATTTCGGATCTCATCATTTGGTTCGCCAGGTAATGCGGCCTTTGGTGGGATCGTAGATCGATACTTCCACCGTCACCTTATCGCCGGGCAGGATCCAAATATAATTCATTCTGAGTTTTCCCGACAGATGGGCAATGATAATATGACCGTTTGGGAGTTTTACCTTGAACTGGGCGTTGGGCAAGGACTCAACGACCACACCTTCAAATTCGACGACATCGTCCTTTGGCATATATAATGATTCCTCCTTATACCATCAATCTCAGTCAACTTTTGTCATGACTTCCACGCCGTTTTCGGTCAGGGCAATCGTGTTTTCGTAGTGCGCCGACAGCGTGCCGTCAGCCGTCACTACCGTCCAACCGTCGGAAAGCTCTCTGACCTCGCCGCTCCCCACGCAGATCATGGGTTCGACGGCAATCGTCATGCCGATGCTCATGCGCGGCCCGCGCCCCGGCGTTCCGTAATTGGGAACATCCGGCGGTTCATGAAGCTCATGCCCCACGCCGTGTCCCACATACTTGCGCACGACGCCAAAGCCGTAGCTTGCCGCGTGGTTTTCCACAGCATACCCGAGATCGCCGATGCGATTGTCGGGTTTTACCTGTTCGATGCCTTTCCAGAAGCATTCTTCCGTCGCCTGAATGAGGCGGGCGGCTACTTCCGAAATCTGCCCCACCGCAAAGGTGCGGGCGGCATCGCCGGTGTATCCGTGATAAAAAGCGCCGACATCCACTTTGACGATGTCCCCTTCTTTCAGGATCACCCGAGAGGAAGGAATGCCGTGAATGACCTGGTCATTCAAGCTGATACAGGCGCTGCCCGGAAACCCGCCGTACCCCAAAAAGGTGGGGTGGGCGCCGCATTTCTCGATATATCTGCGGATCAAATCATCGAGATGCTTGGTGGTAATCCCGGGCCGGATCGCCTCACCGGCGGCAAGCAGCGCTTCTCCGGTGATACGGCAGGCGTCTTTCATTACCGTAATCTGAGATTTGTTTTTCAGTTGTATCATTATCTTAACGAGTCGATGGCCTCATCGGTAAGACGGGTAGTATCTTCTACGCGATCCTGACCGACAACGACCTTCATTTTGCCTTTGGACTGATAATAGTCTTTCAGCGGTTCTGTCTGTTCATGGTAAACTTTGAGACGGTCGGCGACGACTTCCGGACAATCGTCGCGGCGCTGTGTCAGCGTTTCGCCGCAGTCATCGCAGTGGACACCGTCTTTGGAAGGCAGTGATACCAGATGATAGGTGCGGCCGCATTTGGCACAAACGCGCCTGCCGTCCATTCTGGAAATGATGTTGTCATCGGAAACCTCGATGGAGATGACTGCGTCCATCTCAATCCCCATAGCATCCAGCGCTTTGGCCTGAACGACCGTACGGGGAAATCCGTCCAGAATATAACCGTTTTTGCAGTCTTCCTGTTCAAGTCTTTCCTTGATGATTCCGATCACAACCTCATCGGGGACGAGAGCGCCAGAATCGGCATACGCTTTCGCGGCACGACCCATGGCAGTCCCGTTTTTAATGGCAGCCCGAATGATCTCACCGGTAGAAATGGCAGGAATGCCGAGCCGTTCGCTGGTGTGCTTGGCCTGCGTTCCTTTGCCGGCGCCCGGGGCGCCCAAAAACATAATTTTCATTGATACCTCATATTTCGTTATCACGCCGGTATCGGCATACCGGAGGCTTTGCTCCGGTATGCCGGCATCGGCTTACTGCAAAAAGCCTTTGTAGTGGCGCATAGACATCTGAGCTTCGATGACATGGTAGGTCTCCAAAGCCACACCGACAACGATGAGCAAGGAAGAACCGCCAAAGCTGATTCTGGTCAGTCCGCTGAGGACGGCGCTTCCGAAGAAGGTCGTGGTCACACCGAACTTGGCAAGAATCGACGCGATGCAGCTAAGCAGCATCGGCACGCCGGCAACGATCGCTAAGAAGATAGCGCCGAGGAAGGTAATTCTGTTCAGGATCTTCTTGATATAATCCGCCGTCGGCTGGCCGGGACGAATGCCCTGCACTGTGCCGCCGTTGGTCTTCAGGTTATTGGAGACCTCAACGGGAT